>JAKJCA010000019.1 GCA_022706685.1 Bacillota bacterium | reverse complement strand
CCTTCTATTCTTCCCATAGCAAGGCCTCTTTTCTCTACAGCTTTTTGCTATGGTTATTATATCATTGGGTTGTGTTATGATTGAAGAGTTTTGTAACAGTCTGACGGGGGTTTGACAATCCCGTCGATTACCCATAAAAAACGCCTATCTACCAAATCACGGCTTGGTCGATAGGCGTTGTGTTCTATCATCTGCTGTCTGACGTCTGTTATCTGAAATCTGTTTTCTGTTGTCTGCCGTCTGTTATCCCCCCGACGCGGGCGAAAGTAGCCAGACCTCGTCGTTGTCGCGCAGTTTCGTTCTGTTGGAGCGGCAGCGCTCGCCGTTAATATAGACCAGGGCGTCGCCCGGCCCGATTTTGAAATCGGCTTCGATGAGGTCGTTGATGCGGTCATAGATATCCGCCACGCGCGCCGCGCTCACGGCGGCGGAGGCGATTTTCGAATCCATCCGGATAACGCCGAAGCATTTGACATTGACCTGCGCCATAACTTCCACCTCCCTCAATGGATGCCCAGTTTGTCGAGCTTGCGTTTGGTCGGGACGCCGTCTTTCCAGCCGCGGATGAAGTAGTAGTTTTTCAGCATCTTCTGCAGCGGCACTTTCGACTTCGGGTTTTCCGGGTACTGCGGCTCGTCGGTCAGCCGCTTCGGCAGGGTGTCGGCGCCGGCTTTCTGGCCGAGGATGATGTTGCACTGGCGCTCGAGGTTGTAGCCGCGCTCGCCGGTTTTCATCATCATGCCGATGTTCACCTTCATGCCCGTAGCGTCGCGCAGCGCCGGCCCGTGCATGATCAGCGGCAGGTTCATGCTCGCTATCCACGGGTGCATATCCAGCAGCCCGATAATCGGCCCGATTTTGGTAAAGGCCTTGTTGGTGATTTTGGTGACAATCCAGTCCGGCCGGGCCATGACCGGCGCCGGCAGCACCGCGTAGGTGGTGAACAGGCAGCTCCCCATCGCGGAGACGCACTCCATCATGTTCTGGAAGAAGATGGCGATGGCGGCTTTGCCGTGCGGGGTGTACTGGTTGATGTTCAAGCCCAGCCCCTCGAGCACCACGACGTAGCCGGCGTTGAGGTGGCAGCCGCCCCGGTTGGCCGTCGCGTAGCCCAGCCCGTGCCCGACCGCCGAGCGCGGCTCGTAGGCGGCGAGTTCCATGCCCTTGGCGTTGATGGCGAACTCCTTTCCGCCGAACCGTTCGGCCATGCGTTTGGTGCCTTGCGCCAGAATATCCCCGATGCCGCGGCGGTAGGCAATGTCCTCGAATACCTGCGACAGGTTGTCCACCTCGCCGAACTTCAGGCCGTTGTCCCACAGGCCTTTTTCGTTGAGTTCCATCGCGAAAGCGACCGAACCGGCCGTGGAGATGGTGTCCATGCCCAGCTCGTCGAGTTCGTAGTTCCATCGGTTGATGAGCTCCAGGTTGCTGTTCATCAGGTTGGGGCCCAGCAGGCCGAGCGTCTCGAGTTCGGGGCCTTTGACCACCTTGCCGTCGACGGTGACGCGCCGGGTGCACTGGATGACGCAGGTGGTGCAGCCTGAGTTTTTGACCAGGTATTTCTCCGCGAGGACTTCGCCCGAGACTTTTTCAAAATCGTCGAACCGCCCCGTCGAGAAGTTTTTCGTAGCCAGAATTCTGTGCGCCTGCATGGGCGCGATGAGCCCGGCCGTCCCCAGTTTGGGCAGTTGTTTGCCGGTCAGCGGGTGCTTCCGGAGCTGGTCGACCCATTTTTTATTGGTCGCTTTGAGTTTTTCCTTGTCGAAGACTTCGATTTTCACGTTGCCGTCGGCGGTAACCGCTTTGAGGTTCTTGTCGCCGAAGACGGCGCCGACGCCCCCGCGCCCTGCCGTTCTTTCGCCGCTGAACACCGCGGCGTAGAGGACCTTGTTCTCGCCGGCCGGGCCGATGACCATTTTGCCCGCTTTCGGCGGCAGCTGTTCCTGCGTCGCCGTCACGGTCAGGCCCCACAGCGCCGAAGCGTCGTGGAAAGCGACGGCGTTCTCGCCGATTTCCACATGGACGGGCTTTTTCGCTTTGCCGGTGAAGATGACGGCGTCGTAGCCGGCCCTTTTAAGCGACAGGCCGAAATTGCCCCCGCAGTTGGAGGACGTCACGATGCCCGTCAGCGGCGAAACGGTGGAGATGTTGAACCGCGAGGTGCTCGGGCAGCCGCAGCCGCTCAGGGGGCCGGTGGTGACAACCAGCCAGTTGTCCTCGTCGAAGGCGGTCATGCCCGGCTTGATGTGCCGGTACAGGATTTCCGCCGCCATGATTTTGCCGCCGATGGTCCTCTCCCGGTCTTTGTCCGTCCAGGGGTAATCCTCGAACGTTTCTTTGCCGAGGTCGATTTTGAGCACTTTGCCCGCGTAGCCTTTGTACTTTGTCATCCGCAACCACCCTGCTTTCATGATCAGTATTCTATCAACCGGAGGGACGCCGTCCCCGGGACGAAAAACGGGTTTATCCTTTGATTTTTCTTAATACGGCCTCGCAGCCGGCTTTGTCCATAATCACCGGCACCGGATACAGCGGGTTGGCCTCGCGCAGCGTGCGCTCGACGACGAGCGGGATATCCTTCTCCTCGAGCGCGTCGAAATGTTCGGGGATGCCCAGCGCCTTTTTGAGTTCTTTCAGCCAGGCCAGGAAGGCCTCCGCTTTCCGGGTTTGGTCCTGACCCGGCCGCGACACGCCCGCGGCGTCGGCCAGTTCGGCCAGCCGGGGGTATATTTTGCCGCCGTAGTATTCGAGCACATAGGGCATCACGATGGCGTTGGCCAAACCGTGCGGCGTGTTGTACAGCCCGCCGAAGTTGTGCGCGATGGCGTGGATGTAGCCGACGTACGCGCGCGTGAAAGCGTTGCCCGCGTGGTGGGAGGCGATGAGCATCTGCCCGCGCGCCTCCATATCGCCGCCGTCCTCATAAGCGCGCACAAGCCAGCGGGCGGTGATGTTCACCGCTTTAAGCGCGCATTCGGCCGTGTATTTGGTGTTGCCCTTCCCGATATATGACTCGACGGCGTGTATCAGCGCGTCCATGCCGGTCGCCGCGGTGATGTGCGGCGGCAGGCCGACGGTCAGTTCCGGGTCGAGAATGGCATAACGCGGCCGCAGTTTGGGGTCCATCACCGCAAATTTCTCGTGGGTGGCCGTGTCCTTGACGACCGCCGCGACGGTGGTTTCGGAGCCGGTGCCGGCCGTGGTCGGCACCGCGATGACCGTCGGCGGCCTGTGCGTCACATGCAGGATGCCCCGCATTTTTTTGACCGGTTTTCTCGGGTTGGAGATCCTCGCCGCCGCGACTTTCGCGCAGTCGATGGGCGAACCGCCCCCGAAGGCGAGGAACGCGCCGCAGCCGTGTTCGAGGTACAGGCGCCGCGCCTCCTCGATGGTTTCGACGGAAGGGTTGGCCTCGACCGCATCGAAAATGTGGTAACGGATCCCCTTTTCGTCGAGGCCCGCCAGTAGGGTGCCCATCAGGCCGAGTTGGACGATCGTTTTGTCGGTGACGACGAGCACGTTGCCTATTTTCCGGTTTTTAAGGATGACGGGGAGTTTTTTGACGCTGCCCGGCCCGCGGTACACGGCCGGTTCGGTCCAGTCGAGCACATAGGTCGCCAGTTTCAGAACGAACTGATATACCCTATAATAGCACTTTTTCAACGCCCATAACATACCGTTTTCCCCCTTCCATCGAATATGTACATATTAGCATATATGTGCAAAAAATAAAATAATAATTTGCCGTCTTGAATATAATTGTTTGCTTTTGTTAAAAAACGACCGTTTGACGACAACAAAACACAGTTCAACTCAAAAACCGTTCCGCACTCGGCAGGTTGCCTGCCGTATCCCCGCAGACCTTGCGGCGGCGAATAAGCACATAAAAAGAATTCGGCATGCTTGCCGGCAGAAAGGAGGCAAATGATCCAAATGCTCTTCATTGAGATAAGCCGTGGCGCCGGCCGTCTGCGCCCGGGCGGCTTAGCGAACATATCGTATAGACACCGAAACCATGCCGGTATAAAATATGCTTATTCCGGCTCTTTCGGTTGCCGCCCTGCCTTCCTATTTTCGCAGGAGGTCGTTATGAAAAAGGCGTTGAGGATTTTTGCCGCCGTACCTGTGTTTTTGCTGATTGCATCCCTTTGCGCGTTGTCGGCGGCCGGCGCCGCCACGCAGCAGAATAAATTAAGCGCCGACAGCGCTTACGATTCCTATGCGTATTTACTGGACAGCTACGATATCCGTATCAACGTCAACGAGGACAATTCATTCGATATCACGGAGCGTATCGAGGCTTATTTTCACCAGGCCAGGCACGGTATCTATCGCGAAATCCCGTTAAAAAACAAAGTGGAACGCCTCGACGGGACGACGTCGTTCAACCGGGCGAAGATTACGAACGTCAGCGTTGACGCGCCCTTCACGTCGTCCGTATCCGACGGATACAGGGTTTTGAAAATCGGAGAGGAAGATGTCACGGTCACCGGCCCCAAAAACTACCAAATCGCCTACACCTATCACATCGGCAGGGACACAGGCAAGGGTTACGACGAATTTTATTTCAATTTGATCGGCGACCATTGGGATACGCCCGTCGGCAACGTCACCTTCACCATCGTCATGCCCAAAACATTTGACGCGGCCAAACTCGGGTTCGCACACGGGTATTCCGGCTCGACCGACAGCGGCGGCATCACCTATGAAGTCAAAGGCAACGTCATAACCGGGCGCTATGAAGGCGTTCTCAACGCGGGTGAGGCGCTGACCGTAAGGGTTCAGCTGCCGGAAGGGTATTTTGTCAAACCCGCGCACCAATGGGATTTGCCGCTGGTTCTTTCCTTCACGGTGCCTGTCTTGCTGATGCTGCTGACGGTTTTTCTCTGGATGAAGGTCGGCAGGGACGATATGGTGGTCGAACCGGTGGAGTTCTATCCGCCGAAAGGCCTCAACAGCGCCGAAGTCGGTTTTATATACAAAGGCAAGGCGGAAGCGAGCGACGTGGTGTCGCTGCTGATTTACCTGGCCGGCAAAGGTTACCTCAAAATTACGGAGTTTGAGCAGCGGTCGCTATTCATGAAAACGAAAGCCTTCAAGCTCACCAAACTGAAAGAATATGACGGGGACAATCTCAACGAGAGAATTTTTTTATCCGGGTTGTTCAGCACGCCGAAAAAGCCGACGATGGCCGACCTTAAAAGTTT
Source organism: Bacillota bacterium (assembly GCA_022706685.1). Taxonomy (GTDB): domain Bacteria; phylum Bacillota; class Clostridia; order Oscillospirales; family Acutalibacteraceae; genus UBA1447. The sequence continues at coordinate 39,549 of JAKJCA010000019.1, read as the reverse complement.
GCTGGGCGCGGGCAATGCCGCGCAAACCGCCGACTACTCTGTCAGCAGAGATGAAGTCACCTCCGAAGACCTGAAAAACAGTTTTTATGTGACGCTCAACAAAATTGTCCAAAATCTCAACAGTAAAGAAAACAGGTACGGCATTTTCGAAAAAAGTTCGCTGGGCAAAGGCTTTTTCGTCGGCGCGATGATTCTCGCGGTATACGCGCTGATTACCGTCAGGCCGGTTCTCGAATACGGCGGTTCTTCCTTACTGCCGATTGCGCTGCTTTTCCCCGCGATCGGGTTTTCGGCCATGGCCGGCATGCTGTTCGGCAAGACGAAAATCCCCCTCAAAATATTCGGCCTTGTCTGGGGGCTCGGTTTCGGCGGCGCGCCCTGGGTGTCGCTTGTTCTGCCCGCTCTGCTGGTTGATTATTATTATCTGGCCGCCTATATTGTGGGACTGGCCTGTGTTTTTGTCATGGTCATGATGCTGAAAGTCATGCCGAAGCGAACACCCTACGGCAACGAAATGCTCGGCAAAATACGGGGTTTTAAAAATTTTCTGGAATTTGCCGAAAAGCCGAAACTGGAGGAGCTGGTGCTGCAGGACCCCTCATATTTCTATGATATTCTGCCCTACACCTATGTGCTCGGCGTATCGGAGCTGTGGATCAAGAAGTTCGAGATGATTGCGCTGCAGCCGCCGGACTGGTATGCCGGCAGCGCGGCTTTCAATGCAGCGTCATTCGGTTCATTTATGAACGAAACCATGACATCCGCCGTTTCTGCGATGTCCTCAAGCCCGTCCGGCGGTAGTTCCGGCGGCGGCTCCTCGGGCGGGGGTTCGGGCGGCGGCGGCGGCGGGTCGTGGTGAAAATCGTTGAAAAATATCGAGCCGCACACCTTGCCGCGGTTTGCGCCCGGGTTTGAAAATGCAAAAAGGCTGTATCCAACAACTTGAACCCGTCGTTTCGATACAGCCCTTTTCATAGAATTGCCCGCCCGCTAAAACTCCGGGTGCGGCTCGTTTTTTCTATACGCTTCCATAATGTCGCGGAAGATCTGCCCCGACGACGGCGGCGTCCAGGTAATCGCGTTGGCGCCGGCGGCGACGGTCGCGGCGATGGATTCCGGCGTCTGCCCGCCCGTAGCGATGACGGGGACGTCTGGATAATCCTGCCGGATGCGCGCGACGAGCTGCGCGGTTTTCGCCGCACCCGACACGTTGAGGATATCGGCGCCCGCTTCGAGGCGTTTGGCGATATCGTCTTTTTCAGACACGACGGTTACGACGACCGGTATGTCGACGGTCTCCTTCAGTTCCCGGATGACCTCGTTGGACGTGGGCGAATTGACGACAACGCCCAGCGCGCCCTGAAACTCCGCGTGCAGCGCCAGGTTCACCACGCGGATGCCCTGCGTCAGCCCTCCGCCGACGCCCACGAGCACCGGCGTATCCGCGGCGGAAATCAGCGCTTGAGTGATGACCGGCTGCGGGGTGAAAGGATACACGGCGATGACCGCGTCCGCGTTGGTGTTGCGGATGATGCTCACGTCGGTGGAAAACAGCAGCGACTTGAACAGCCGGCCCATAATCCGGATGCCCGAGCACGCGCAGATTTCATCCGGCACGCGCAGCATAAAGCGCCTGAGGTTGCCCTGGATTTCCGGCGTATGATTTTCGCTCATGATATCGCCTCCTTCGGGTTCGGTGCTTGCCATTGTACCTTGTTTTGCCTTACAATATGTGAACGGGTTATGAAAACTGCCGCGAAACCCGCGCGGCAGTCATGAGGAGGGATTGACTTGGCTTTCAAAGAAATCGACATCAGGCAGGTGGCCCAAAGCGCCGTGAAACTTATCAACGACGACTGGGCGCTGGTCAGCGCAGGGGACGAAACCGCCTGGAATATGATGACCGTCAGTTGGGGCGGCATCGGCGAACTGTGGGGCCGCGACGTGTTCTACCTCTTTGTCCGGCCGCAGCGCTACACGCACGAATTTCTGCTCAAGCACGGCTGTTTCACCGTCAGCATGTTCGACGGGGGCTTCAAAAAAGAGATGTCTTTCTGCGGCTCCAAAAGCGGCCGCGACGTCGACAAAGCGGCGGCCACAGGCCTGACGCCGGTTTTCGACAACGGCTTCGTCTACCTCGGGCAGGCGCAGACCGTGCTGCTGTGCAAAACGATCGCCACGCAAAAACTGGACCCCGCCGGGTTTCTCGACGCTTCGATTGAAGAGAATTATTCTTCCGGCGACTATCATACGGTTTTTGTCGGCGAAATCGTCAAAACTTTGAAAAAAATTTAAAAAAGGGCTTGCATTCCTCTTTTTGTGTTGCTATAATAGCGGAGCGTTTCCGCCTCAAAACGGAGCGCGTAGTCGGTGCCTATAACGATGAGGTCCCACCCGTTCCCATCCCGAACACGGTAGTTAAGCTCATCGGTGCCGAAGATACTCGGAGGGCAGCCTCCCGGGAAAATAGGACGGTGCCGGCATCTATAAAAGCAGTCTCCCAGCAGGGGGGCTGTTTTTCTTTGCCTGCCGCGGACGCCCGTCGGCTTTTATGATATAATATTCTTCAACATTTACAGGCGCCGGTTGCGCGGAGGTATCCTATGAAAAAAGGCCAGCGGCTCACGGACCTCATCGGGGAAGAAAAAGCCCGTCGCGGTGTCCTGGTGCTCGCGCATACCTACCAGCCGCCGGCTGTCCAGGCGGCGGCGGACGTGACAGGCGATTCCTTCGCTCTGGCCCGCGCGGCGAAAGGCCGCCCGGAAAAGCGCGTGGTCATGTGCGGCGTCCGCTTCATGGCCGAAACGGTCAAACTCCTCTCGCCCGAAAAAGAAGTGCTTCTGGCCGACGCACGCGCTTCCTGCCCCATGGCGGAGCAAATCGAGCCGGCGCGCGTGCTCGCGTTCAAAAAAGAGAACCCGGGCGTTCCGGTCGTGGCATACATCAACACCACCGCCGCCCTCAAGGCCGTCTGCGACGTCTGCGTCACCTCCTCGTCGGCGGTAAGAATCGTCTCGTCGCTGCGCGAAAAAGACATTTTGTTCATCCCCGACCAAAACCTCGGCGCCTGGGTCCAAAGCCGCCTGCCGGAAAAGCATCTGATCCTTTGGGACGGCTGCTGCCCCGTGCACCGGGCACTGACTGCCGCCGACGTCATCAAGGCGAAAAAAGCCCATCCCGGCGCGCTGCTGGCCGTCCATCCGGAATGTCTGCCGGAGGTGACGCGCCTGGCCGACATGGTCGGCTCGACGGCCGAAATCATCGCCTACGCGCTGGCAGCCGAACGAGGCGTCATCATCGGCACGGAGCGCGGTGTCTGGGACCTGCTCAAACAGCGGCATCCGGAAAAGGAACTGTATCTGCTCGCCCCGCGCAAACTGACCTGCCCGGATATGAAATACACCACCCCGCGCGCCCTGCTCGGCTGCGTCAGGGGCGCCGGCGGCGAAATAATCGAACTCGACCCCGCGGTCATGCGCGGCGCGGCGCGCTGCGTCGAAAAAATGCTGGAACTCGGCGGTTGAAATGGAAACACGCTATGACGTTTTAATAGTCGGCAGCGGCGTCGCCGGGCTGTACGCCTCGCTTTTTTTCGGCGGGGATACCCGGGTGCTGATGCTCGCCAAACGCGCAAGGACCGTTTCGAGCAGTTCGCTCGCGCAGGGCGGCATCGCGGCGGTGCTTGACCACGAAGACGACAGTTTTGACATGCATATCGCCGACACCCTCATCGCCGGCGGCTACAAAAACAACGTCGCCGCCGTCGAGGCGCTGGTGCGCGAGGGCCCCGAGGACGTCCGCAAAATCATGGAACTCGGCGTCGAATTCGACCGCAATCCCGACGGCAGCCTCAACCGCACGCTCGAAGGCGGCCATTCGCGCAGGCGCATCTACCATCACCGCGACCAGACCGGCAAAGAGATCGTCGACAAACTCCTCGCGGAGGTTTCCAAACGCAAAAATATCTGTCTGGAGGACAACGCCCAGATCATCTCGGTCGTTCCCTCGGGCGGGGGTTTCCGGGCGGACCTCTTCGTCAACGGCGCGGTCGCGAGCGTTTTCGCCGGGTTCTGCCTAATGGCCACGGGCGGCATCGGCCGCGTCTATATGTACACGACCAACCCGCCCACCGCGACGGGCGACGGCATCCGCTTCGCTTACGAAATCGGTGCGAAAATCAAAAATCTGCATTTCATCCAGTTCCACCCCACCGCTTTCGATTCGCCGGACAATCCGGAGCGTTTCCTCATCAGCGAGGCCGTCAGGGGAGAAGGCGCTTACCTGCTCAATGGCTATAAAGAGCGCTTCATGCACCGCTACGACGACCGCCTCGAACTCGCGCCCAGGGACGTGGTGTCGCGTTCCATCCTCCTCGAGTCGCGCAGGACGGGCAGCAACCGCTTCTATCTCGACATCACGCGCCGCGGCCGCGACTATCTGTTCAACCGTTTCCCCGCGATTTCCGCGGCCTGCCTGGAACGCGGGGTCGACATCGCGGCGGACCTCATTCCCGTCTACCCCTGCCAGCATTACCTCATGGGCGGTGTCGACGTCGACCTCAACGGCAGGACGACGGTCCCGCGCCTGTACGCGGCGGGCGAGTGCGCGCATACGGGCGTCCACGGCGGCAACCGCCTGGCCAGCAACTCCCTGCTCGAGGCGCTGGTGTTCGGCCGGCGCGCGGCGCTCGACATCGCCGGCTGTATCCGGGCCGGCTACGCGGGGGTCGAGGAGATTCCCGTTTCCATCGACCCATCGGGTGCGCCCCTGTCCCCGGGCCTGACGCAGACCATTCGCGAAATCATGCAGCGCGCCTATTTCGTCATGCCCGACGAGGCGGCCATCAGGCAGGGCAGGCCGCGCGTCGAGTCGATTCTCAGCCGCCTGGAAAACGAGCGGTTTGCCCTGACGCCCGAGTTCAGCGAGGCCAAAAGCCTTGCGGTGGTTGCGGCGATTATTTTACGGGAGGCGGAAGAAAAATGAACAGGTTCTATATCGACGGCCTGATCAAAAACGCCCTGCTGGAAGATGTCAACAACCGCGACATCTCGTCGGAGTGCCTTTTCGCGGCGGACCACACCAGCCGCGCGCGCTTCGCCGCCAAGCAGGAAGGGGTGCTGTGCGGCATCGAGGTTGCGCTGCGCGTGTTCGAGCTGCTCGACGAATCCTTCCGGGCCGAAGTCTTTCTGAAAGACGGCGCCGCCCTGTCGAAGGGCGACGTCATCGCCGAAGTTTCGGGCAGAACGCTCGCGCTGCTGCAGGGCGAGCGGACCGCGCTCAACCTGCTGCAGCACATGTCCGGCATTGCGACGCTGACGGATGCGTATGTGCGCCGGACAGAGGGGACAAAAGCGAAAATCTGCGACACGCGCAAAACGCTGCCCGGCCTTCGCCCGCTGCAGAAGTACGCCGTCGCCTGCGGCGGAGGCAAAAACCACCGTTTCAACCTCTCGGACGCCGTGATGCTCAAAGACAACCACATCGACGCCGCCGGTTCCATCGCGAAAGCCGTCGCCGCCGCGCGCGCCTTCGTCGGCCACACGGTGACCGTCGAGGTGGAGACGCGCAGCCTCGCCGAAGTGCGCCAAGCGCTCGAAGCCGGCGCCGATATTATTATGCTCGATAATATGGATACGGACACGATGGCCGAAGCGGTCAAACTCGCTGCCGGCCGCGCGGTGCTCGAAGCGTCCGGCGGCATTACGCTGCAGAACGTGGCCCAAGTCGCAGGGACGGGCGTCGACTATATCTCCGTCGGCGCCCTGACCCATTCGGTCCGGGCGCTCGATATCTCGATGAAGTTTGTGAAAGGTTAAACTTCTTTGCCGCGCAGCCGGGTGAAAAACTCCGTCAGCAGCGCGGCGCATTCCTCCCGCATCACCCCGCCGACGATTTCCGGACGGTGGTTGTAGGGCAGGTCGAACAGGTTGACGACCGACCCGCAGGAACCCGCTTTTTCGTCGTACGCACCGAAGACGAGTTTTTTCAGGCGCGCGTTGATAACGGCGCCCGCGCACATCGGGCAGGGTTCGAGCGTCACATACATTTCGCATTCCCAAAGCCGCCACCCGTTCAGGGCCCGGCAGGCCGCGTCAATCGCCTCGAGCTCCGCGTGGGCGAGGGCGTTTTTGTTTTTTTCGCGCCGGTTGCGCCCGGTCCCGACGGCGACGCCGCCGCGCACGACGACCGCGCCGACGGGGACTTCGCCTTCCTCGGCGGCCTGCCGCGCCAATTCGAGTGCCAGCTGCATCCATTCGTTGCGCGCCATCGATCAGCCCCCGAACGAGACGTAGTAGTGCGTCGTCCAGGCAATCAGCCCGGCGGCGACGAGCATCGGTAAGGTGAAAGCGTAAGCGGCCGCCTTCTGCCCCGTGCTCAGCGGCAGCGAAGTCCGCCTGAAACGGTAGCGGCCGTCCGCGAAACGGTAGGCGACGACGCAGCCGAGCCCGGCCACCAGTGAAACGGACAGTGTCAGCGTATAGGCAAAGTCGGCCGACTGCCCGGTGTTCGACTGCACCAGCGAGATGACGACCGAAAACAGGTTGTTGAGGAAGTGGATAACCACGCCCGTCCAAATCGAACCCGTGGAAATGACGAAATAACCCAGCCCGACGCCCGCTATCAGCGCGAAAGGCGCCTGTATCAGGTTGCCGTGCATCAGGGCGAAAATCACCGAGGACGCGGCGACGGCGAAGGCGTCGCCGTAACGGCGCAGCGGCTGCATAACGACGCCGCGCAGCGCGAACTCCTCGATGAGCGCGGGGACGACGGCGATCTGCACGATGTGGAAGGCGATCCCGGCCGGGTCGCCGGGTACGGCTGCCTCGGGCGCCGTCAGCGTGACGCCGCCGCGTTCCGCCAGACTGACAAACCAGCCCGTGACGACGTTGCCCGCCATGCAGACGGCGAAGCCGGCCGGCACAGCCAGCCACAGCAGGCCGCCCGCGTAAGGTTTGCCGAAGCAGTCGAGGATGCGCCTTTGCTGGCTTTTCATCAGGACCATCGCGGCCAGGAAGGGGCCGAACAGGCAGAGGATGGAAATGACCGAACCGACGGAGTTTTGAAACAGCAGGTTGTCGTAGTACTCACCCGACAGGCCGAGCGCCTCGATGAGCGAAAACACGGCCACCTGCAGGATGTAGAAAGCGATGATGCACAGCCCCGTGGCCGCGCTCAGCAGCCGCAGCTGTTTTTTCGGCCCCGCCGCGGGGTTGAGCGGCGCGGGCGCCCCGAAGGGCTGCGGGCCTGCGCCCCCGTCAAATAAGTTATCGGTCATATTGTACCTTTCTGATATAAAAACGCGGCTGTCAGTTTGTCAACAGCCGCGCCATTGCCCTGTCCCGGCTATTATATCGCCCGCCGGCTCCCGAATGCAAGCGCGGCGCGGGCGGATTTCGCTACAACACCCTTGCGATAATCTGGCTTTGGTAGGTTTCGTCCTCCAATTCGCCGACGCCTTCCCCGGCGCCGGCTTCGTAGACAAGTTTGTTTTCAATCGGCGTTTTTTTGGTGCAGCCGCGCAGGTACCATTCGTACTCGGTGTCGATATTGCCGAGGTCCAGCGCCTGATAACCGTCGTCGGCCAGATCGTACGGCAGCAACGTCGCGACGGGGCCCATGGCGAGAATCAGCAGCGCCGTCTTTTCGATTTTGCGCACCTCCGCGAGCAGTTCGTCGTATTTGGAGAAAGCGTAGGCCGAAGGCCCGAGGATGCGGCGCACCGAGCGCGCGCCGGCGAACAGGTCGTTGCCCACGCCCAGCCGGCTCTTTTCGCCCTCCACCAGCACGACGTCGCGGCCGGACCAGATTTTTTTCAGCGCGTCGAAGTATTCGCCCGCCTTTTCTTTCTCGTTGAAACACATATACACGCGCGAGATGAAGGCGTTGCCGTACACCCTGCCGCGCGCGGGGTAGCGGTACCAGAACCTGCGGTAGCGCGCCAGGTGCCTTTTCCAGTAGCGCCCGTCGCCCTCGGTGAAGTGGCCGAGCCCCTCGAACACGTCCGGCAGACAGACCAGCAGGCCGGGTTTTACGGTGCCGAGCACTTCGCGCAGTTTCGCCATCAGGGCGGGTTCCGCTTTCTGGTAAAAAACGTCCGTGCCCGCGGCGAGCCGTATCTCCGCGTCGCCGTAACGGCTGACGCAGCAGCGGTTCTCGGTGATAAAGCGGATGGTGTCCATGTTGGTCATCACGCCGGGCGCCTTTTTCAGGCGGCGGTAGAAGAAATCGAAAAACAGGTATACGCCGTCGGCGGCTTTCTTTTTGAAGTCGAAGGCCGCGTTCCAGATTTTCAGCAGCAGCTTTTTCAGAGTTTTCTCGCCTCCATCACCTTTTTGCACACAGCGGGACTCAGATAGAACAGCGTCATCAGCAGTTTTTCCTTGCGCGAGAAAGCGCCCTCGCGCATCAGGCGGCGGTAATGCTTTCGGAAAGCGCGGTGCAGCGTCGAAAAGCGCTCGCGCACCGCTTCCTCGCCGAGGTCGAAACGGCGCAGGTTGTTCGTCACAGCAGCAAAGTATTTCAGCCGCGCTTTCTGCGCCAGGAGGGGATAGGCGCTGTTTTCGAGCAGCATCATCGAATCCTCGTCCGCGTCGACGCCGTCGAGGTTTTTGACGCCGACGGTCGAGGTGGTAATGCTGTCGGGCCGGGTCAGGTAATAATACAGCGGATCGGGCAGGCAGCAGATCCAGCCGCACGCCAGGTAGCAGCGGAACGCGACGTAGCCGTCCTCGAACAGTTTGCCTTCGGGGAAGCGGACCTTATCGAAAAGGCTGCGCCGGAACAGTTTGTTGCAGACGGTGGTGAAATAAATGTAGTCGTTTGTGTAGAGTTTTTCCATCGCCTCTTCGCCGGTGAGCAGCGCGGGCCCGAAAGCGTTCGGCTTGCCCAGCGGCCGAAAGTCTTCGCCGACCTTTACAAACCCGCAGACGGCGATGTCGGCGCCTTCGCGTTCGAGCGCGGCCAGCAGGGCGGCGATCATCCCGGGCGCGACGGTGTCGTCGCTGTCGATAAAGGCGAGATAATCACCGCCGGCTTTTTCGATGCCGGCGTTCCTGGCGCTGCTGAGCCCGCCGTTGGCCTTGTGGATGACGCGCACCCGGTCGTCCGCCGCGGCGTAGGCGTCGCAAATCGAACCGCAGTTGTCCGGCGAGCCGTCGTCGACGAGGATAACCTCCAGCTGCGCGTGTGTTTGCGCAAGGACGGAATCGACGCACCTGCGCAGGTACGCCTCGACGTTGTAGACCGGTATGATGACGCTGACGAGAGCCATGGCTTACCCCCGTTTACAGCCGGGCCAGCCGGTCCGCCGCTTCGGCTGCCGATTGGATATACAGAGGCATTTTTTCCCGCAGGGTTTGCCTGTAAGCGTCGCGGCGCTCCAGCAGCGCGGCGAAATGGTCGGCGAGGATGTTTTCGTCTTTCAGGCCGCCCATCTGCACCACAAGCCCCTGTTCGCTGCCGAATAGGTCGCGCGCGATGCCCGTCGACTTGACCGAGTAACCCAGCACGAGCGTCGGCACGCAGGAAGAATAGGCGGCGATGGTCGCGTGCGTCCTTGCCCCGACGAAAAGGCCGCACCGCGCGATAATTCCTTTCAGTTGGCGGGCACCCGGCGCCTTCTGCGCGCCGATGAGCAGAACCCTGCCCGTCGAACGGTATTGTTCGTATAGTTTTGTTAGCGGCGCAAGGTCGCTGACGCGCTCGTGGAACACGTGCGGTATCAGAGCGACGGAGCGGCCGGTATGTTCCAGGATATAATCGACCATGCGCCTGACCGCGGCGAAGCGGATGTCGCCGCCGTCCGCCCCATCCCCGAGGACCATCGGGCTGAGGTTCAGGCCGACTGTTTCCCCCTCGATGAAACCATCCGGCAGGGGCAGCGCCTCGCTGCCTAGGGTAAAGGCCGGGTCCGCGTGCAGATAAATGCGGCTTTTCGGACAGACCTCGCGCAATAGTTCGAAGGTGATGCTTTCGCGCGCCGTAATCAGGTCGTAAGAAGCGATGTCCGCCTCCTTCTCCGCAGTCAGGTCCTCCCGGCCGACCGAGCATCCCCAGAGCACGGTCCGCTTCCCCGCCCGCTTCAGCGCGCGGTTGAGCGCGGCGGCCGGGGCGACGCTGTCGCCGTAACAGTAATTGTCCCCGCCCGTGGAGATGAAAACGTCGTAGCGCCCGAGCATGGCGCGCGTGTCGCTGTTTTTGCGGTACGCCCGTTCGAAAAAGTATCTGTCCGCCGCAGTCGGCGAGATTTTCCCAAGGGCAAAAAGGCGCAGGTAAGCGGCCGAGTTCTTCCCGACGCGGTACATCTGGTTTTGCCGGTCGCAGAAATTGAAATCGACAATTTCGTCGATGTTTTCGATCCCCGCTTCGCGGTCCTCGTCCGGCGCGAAAGAGAGCAGCGCCACATGCGGCGAACCGCAGCGGTCTTTGATGAGTTTTGCCGTCGTGGCGGCCAGCGCCTCGCAGCCGCGGTTGAGGCTGCCTCCGTTGTAGTAGAGGGCGAAACGGCTCATGGCTTCCTCCGTTTTCATTCATGGCCGACCGGCGCGCTGCCGGCGCGGTATCCGCTGCAATGATAGTCAAAATGCCGGCGCGTTGTCAAACCCGCCTCAGCGGTAAACGCCGTAACGGTGCGCCGCGCGATACATTTCGATGACGTTCTCCACCGGGCTGTTGTCCTGGATGCAGTGGGCGGGGGCAAAATGGTAGCCGCGGCATTCCATCATCGTCTCGAGCGTTTTCAGCACGTGTTCGCGCGTCTGCTCCGCCGTGCCGAACGCCAGGGGGAAACCCGTGGAGATGCAGCCCCTGAAATTGAGCCGCCCGCCGAAATGCTCTTTTAAATACCGCGGGCTCATATCGGCCGCTTCGGGCTGAAGGGTATCGACGCCGCTGACGCCCATCTCGATGAAATCCTCGTACGCCCACGAGGAACTCCCGCAGGTATGCACCATAACCGGCAGGCCGTAGGCTTTCGCCAGGTCGACGAATTTCTGGTGCCGCGGGCGGAACACCCGGCGGAACAGGTCCGGGCTGATCATCGGCGCGCGCTGCGTGCCGAGGTCCTCGCCCAGCCACATGAAATCGATTTTTTTGCCATACCGCTCGAGCGTGCGTTCCATGACTTTCAGGTGCATGTCGATGCGGCGGTCGATGAAGCGCAGCGCCGCCTCGTTGCCGGTCAGCAGATGGACGAGCACATCCTCCATCCCCATGATGCGGCCGTTGGAGTTGATGATGTCCGGCACGCCCGCGCCGCCGATAAAAACGGCGAAATCCGCATGCTTTTCGATTTGCGCCCCGACGGCGTCCAAGTCGAAATCGTCCGGGTCGGGCACGGGGAAGGCCGCGATGGTATCGTCGTCCGCGTCTTGGAGAGGGAAGTCGCAGTAATCCTCGTAATACCCGGCGGCGTTCTCGATACGGCGCGTGTAGGAGCCCTCGACCGGGTTGATGCGGCGCCCTTCGATCTGCTTGAAAATACAAGGCCCCGTATAAGGCGCTCCGACCCCGCGGCAGTCGACGCCGAGGGCGCGGTTCAACGCCTCCCTGTCGCCCGCCGGCAGGCCCAGCGCCGCCGCCAGCCTTGCGTGGATACCGGGGTTCGCCTCGTAACCGATGGGCACGCGGTCGGTTTTTTCAAAGGCAAAGGTTTTCAGCACCCTGGTTTTCGCCGTCATGGTTTCCTTTGCTTTTTCGATCACGGCCACAGGCAAACCCCTTTTCGCGCATGTTTCTCATCAAGGGCATTATAGCACAAAGCGGCGGACGTTTGATTGACATAAAATGGGCCAGATGTTAACATATAAGAAACAAACACGGCCGGAATATGGATTTGAAATATACAGCACCGTTCATCAGACCGGGACAACGATGGTTGCCGGCCGGCATCGGGCACCCTTCGCGCCGGGCGTTTTACAAGGGGTTTATGCGGATATCAGCCGCAGTTTATAATCAAAGGAGGTTTTGACATGGAGAAAAAGAAGGCGGACAAACTGACCACCGCGGCCGGCGCTCCGGTCGACGGCAACCAGAATTCCATGACCGCCGGCCCGCGGGGGCCGATGCTGCTGCAGGACACCTGGTACCTCGAAAAACTCGCGCATTTCGACAGGGAGGTCATCCCCGAGCGCAGGATGCATGCCAAAGGCTCCGGCGCCTTCGGCGTGTTCACCGTCACACAGGACATTACGCGCTACACCAAAGCGAAGATTTTTTCCGAAATCGGCAAGCAGACCGAGATGTTCGTCCGTTTTTCGACCGTCGCGGGTGAACGCGGCGCCGCGGACGCCGAGCGCGATATCCGCGGTTTCGCGATGAAGTTCTATACCGAGGAGGGCAACTGGGATTTGGTCGGCAACAACACCCCGGTCTTCTTCCTGCGCGACCCGCTGAAGTTCCCCGACCTCAACCGCGCCGTCAAACGAGACCCGCGTACCAATATGAGGAGCGCGACCAACAACTGGGATTTTTGGACCTCCCTGCCCGAGGCGCTGCACCAGGTGACCATCACCATGAGCGACCGCGGCATACCCCTGTCGTACCGCCACATGCACGGCTACGGCAGCCACACCTTCAGCATGATCAACGCCGCCGGCGAACGGGTATGGGTCAAGTTCCACCTTAAAACCTGCCAGGGCATAAAAAACCTGACCGACGCCGAGGCGGAGGCGGTAATCGCCAAAGACCGCGAAAGCCATCAGCGCGACCTGCTCGAGGCCATCGACAGGGGCGACTACCCCCGCTGGAACATGTTTATCCAGGTGATGACAACCGGGCAGGCGGACCGCATGCCCTATAACCCCTTCGATCTGACAAAGGTCTGGTCGCAAAAAGATTTCCCCCTCATTGAAGTGGGCTACTTTATTCTCAACCGCAACCCGGCGAACTACTTCCTCGACGTCGAGCAGGCGGCTTTCAACCCCGCGCACGTCGTGCCCGGCATCGGTTTTTCGCCCGACAGAATGCTGCAGGGCCGGCTGTTTTCCTATGGCGACGCCCAGCGCTACCGGCTCGGCGTCAACCATGACCAGATACCGGTCAACGCGCCGCGCTGCCCGGTCAACAGTTACCACCGCGACGGGCAGATGCGCGTCAACGACAACGCCGGCAGCACAGTCGGCTACGAGCCCAACAGTTTCGGCGCCTGGCAGGAACAGCCCGACTACAGAGAACCGCCTCTGCCTTTAAGCGGCGCGGCGGACCGCTGGGATTTCCGCGAGGACGACGACGATTACTACACGCAGCCGGGCAATCTCTTCCGCCTGATGAGCCCCGAACAGCAGCAGGCACTTTTTGAAAATACCGCGCGCGCCATGGGCGACGCTCCGGAGTTCATCAAACTCAGGCATATCGCCAACTGCTCGAAGGCGGACCCCGCCTACGGCAAGGGCGTCGCGGACGCCCTGGGCTTAAAAGCTTAGCGGTTCCCTCATGCCATCGCAAGGGGGCGCGGACAAGCGCTCCCTTGTGTTTTTCTGCCTAGCCGGGCGGCCTTCGGACACTTGTTAAAAAAGTCGCTTATATTTCTATTCCATCATATATCGTCCTATACGATAATATATAATATTCCCAACTTTGGGCTCAGGGCGCCTCGACGGCGCGAATTTTGAAGGAGGTATTATCCCGATGCAATTGCTCCAGATTATCGAAAAGCATGGGCGTCAGCCGGAAGACCTGATCAGCATCCTGCTGGACTATCAGGCCTGCAAAACCGACAACTACATTTCCGAGGATGACGTCAAGATGCTGGCACGGCAGCTCAACCTGACGGAAAGCAGGATTTACAGCGTCCTTACGTTTTACACGCTGCTTTCGACCAAACCGCGCGGCAAATACGTCGTCCAGGTCTGCAACGACGTGCCCTGCTACGTCAAAGGTTCGGTCAACGTGCTTAAAATCCTTGAAAAAACCCTCGGCATCCAGGAGGGCGAAACCACCGCGGACGGTGTTTTCACGCTCGAGTTCACCAGCTGCCTGGGCTGCTGCGACAAAGCGCCGGCCATGAGAATCGGCGGCCAGCTCTACGGCAACCTCGATGAAGGCAAAATCGGGGAAATTATCGCGAAATACAGGGGGCAATGACATGAAGACGAAAAATGAAATTATCAAAACCCTCGTGACCAAACGCTGCGGCGTGATCAAACCGGATTCCATCGAGGAGTTTATCGGCGCGGGCGGCTATCAGGCCGTGGTCAAAGCGTTCTCCATGCAGCCGGAGCAGATTATCGGCGAGGTCAAGGCCTCCAACCTCAAGGGCCGCGGCGGCGCGGGCTTCCCGACCGGCATCAAGATGGACGCCGTCCTGAAGGCGGAAGGCAGCCCCAAATATATCATCTGCAACGCCGACGAAGGCGAACCCGGCAATTTCAAAGACAAATATTTGATGGAAAACGACCCCCATCAGCTGCTCGAAGGCATGATCATCTGCGCTTATGCGGTCGGCGCCTCGCACGGCTACATCTACATCCGCGGCGAGTACGGCGATTCCATGACCGCGCTCGAAAAGGCCATCGCCGACGCAAAGGCGAACGGCTGGCTCGGCGCCAACATCAAAGGCAGCGGTTTTTCGTTTGACGTCATGGTTCATTCCGGCGCGGGCTCCTACGTCTGCGGCGAGGAATTCGCCCTCATCGAGTCGCTGGAAGGCAAGCCCGGCAGGCCCCGCAACAAGCCGCCCTATCCGACGACGGCCGGCTTCCGGGACAAACCCACCATGATCAGCAACGTCGAGACTTTTTCGAATATCGGCATCATCGTCAACGGCGGCGGAGAGGCCTTCAAAGCCATCGGCACCGAAACCTCCGCGGGCACGAGGTTAATCAGCCTGTCCGGCAACGTCAAAAATCCCGGCGTGTACGAAGTCCCCTTCGGCGTCACGCTGGCCGACATCGTTTACGGGCTGGGCGAAGGCGCCCCCGACGGGCAGAAAATCAAAATGGTCCAGCTCGGCGGCGCGTCGGGCCCCATCATTCCGCCCGAACTGCTCGACATCCGCCTTGATTACAAAGATCTGGCCGACGAGGGCATTTCCATCGGTTCCGGCGCGGTCATCGTCATCGACGAGCGTTTCGGTATGATGGAAATCCTTGAGCGGATTATGAAGTTCTTCTGCCGCGAATCCTGCGGCAAATGCACCCCTTGCCGCGAGGGCAACCGGCAAATTCTCAACATCCTCAACAAATTCATCGCCTGCAAGGCGAGCGAAGAGGATATCAAGAACCTCACCTCGATATGCAACGTTATGTGCCTGACTTCCTTCTGCGGGCTTGGTCAGGCCGCTCCCACGGCAGTTCTGACCACACTCAAATATTTCGGCGGGGAATATACAGGGCGCCTCGCCGCGAAATCCTGAAGCCTTGAAGGAGGGAACATCAGATGATTGAATTGACGATAAACAACCGGAAAGTCAGCGTGCCCGAAGGCACGACGATTCTCGATGCCGCCAAAAAACTCGGCATCACTATCCCGACGCTGTGCTACTTCCCGAACCAGAAGACAAAAGCCAACTGCCGAGTCTGCGTCGTCGAGGTCGACGGTTACAGGACCCTGCAAACTGCCTGCTCCACGCCTGTCGCCCCCGGCATGGTGGTCAAAACCAACTCCCCCAAGGCGCTGGAAGCCAGGAAGGTCAACATTGAACTCATCCTCGCCAACCACGACGCCAGATGCCTCGAATGCAGCCGCAACCTCAACTGCGAACTGCAGAAAGTCGCCAACCAGGCCGGCATCACCGACAACCCCTTTGAGAGCGTTCTGGTCATGCAGGACATTGACGACAGCAGCCCGTCGATCGTCCGCAACCCTAACAAGTGCATCAAGTGCGGCCGTTGCATCGAGGTCTGCCGCGACGTGCAGGGCCTCAACATTATCGACGACGCCGGCCGCAGCGCCGATATGGGAGTCGTCCCTACGTTCGGGAAATTCCTCAACGATTCCAACTGCGTCGCCTGCGGGCAGTGCGCGGTAGTCTGCCCCGTCGCCGCCATCACCGAAAAAGACGAAATCGGCGTCGTTTGGGAAGCGCTCAGCGACCCGTCCAAACGCGTCGTTGTCCAGACCGCGCCCGCCGTGCGCGTCGCCCTCGGCGAAGAGTTCGGCATGGCCCCCGGTACCCCGGTGACCGGCAAAATGGCAGCATCCCTGCGCGCGCTCGGCTTTGATGACATCTTCGACACCAACTTCACCGCCGACCTGACCATTATGGAAGAGGGCACCGAATTCCTCACCCGCGTCAAAAACGCCCTCACCGGAGGCAAAGCGACGCTGCCGATGATCACCAGCTGCAGCCCCGGCTGGATCAACTTTGTCGAAATCAATTACCCCGAGCTGCTCGACCATCTTTCCACCTGCAAATCCCCCCACCAGATGCTCGGTGCGCTGATTAAGACTTATTACGCCAAAAAGATCAATGTCAAGCCCGAGGATATGTTTGTCGTTTCCGTCATGCCCTGCACGGCGAAAAAGTACGAGGCGAAACGCCCCGAACTCAGCGTCGACGGCATCCATCCCGATGTCGACGCGGTGCTGACCACGCGCGAACTTGCGCGCATGATCAAGCAGGCGGGCATCGATTTCGTCAACCTGCCCGACGAGGATTTCGACAACCCGCTCGGCCTTTCCACCGGCGCGGCGGATATTTTCGGCGTCACCGGCGGCGTTATGGAAGCGGCGCTTCGCACCGTCTATGAAATCGTCACAGGCCGTGAACTGCCTTTCGACGGCCTGCATGTCAAACCCATCGTCGGCCTCGAGGGCATCAAAGAAGCGACCATTAAAATCGAGAACCCGGTCGCCGACTACGCCTTCCTCGACGGCGTCGAGGTCAAAGTGGCGGTCGCCAGCAGCACCAAGAACGCCAAAGTCCTCATGGACCAGATTGCGGCGGGCACATCCCCCTATCATTTCATCGAGATCATGGGCTGCCTGGGCGGCTGCATCACCGGCGGCGGCCAGCCGCGTTCAGCCGACCCCGACGTCAGAATCAAGCGCCTGGGCGGTATGTACAGCGTCGACGAGGCGAAAGTCCTCAGGAAGTCGCATGACAACCCCTATGTGAAATCCATCTATGAGGAATACCTCGGCGCGCCCAACGGCCATCTGAGCCATGAACTGCTCCATACCCACTACAACAAGCGCGGCAAGGCCTGACCGGGCCGAGCCGTCCGAATGACCGATCCGAACGGCCTCCCCGATGAAACACAGCGGGGAGGCTTTTTACCTAAGGACCGCGGCGGGGAACCATATCCTGTGTTGCCCCGGGAGCCCAACCTCTAAGTTGTTTCGCGACGGCTCTTCTGCACAGGCGGGCCAAGATAGATAGTCTGAGTACTTGCCTCTCCTGCATCGGGAGTGGCGGCAGGCGATAGCCTGACGGTGAGGTCGTTCTTGTTTTTAACTCTCAGCTGCTTCGTAACAGCTTTTTCCCCGAAAACGGGAAACCTTTTATCACTTCGTTATATTTTCTCCGACAGGAAATTTCCCGAACAGGCAAGCCAAGTCAGATAAAGGATGAAAAAATGAGCGAACCATGCGATAAAAAGTGCGGCAGCTGCTCCAAAGACTGCGCGGACCGAAAAACCCCGCAGGATTTCAGCGCGCCGGCCAATCGGGGCAGTAACATTAAAAAAGTCATCGGCATTGTCAGCGGCAAAGGCGGCGTCGGCAAATCGCTGGTTTCAGCTCTGCTGGCCGTCGAAATGAACCGCAGAGGATTCAACGCGGCCATTCTGGACGCGGACGTCACCGGCCCGTCGATTCCCAAAGCTTTCGGCATCACGCTCAAAGCGCAGGGCGGCGAAACGGGCCTGCTCCCGGTGGTGAGCCGGACCGGTATCCGCGTGATGTCCGTCAACCTGCTGCTGGAGAATGAAACGGACCCCGTCGTCTGGCGCGGGCCCATCATCGGCAACACGGTTAAACAGTTCTGGACCGACGTGGCCTGGGGCGATGTAGATTACCTGTTCGTCGACATGCCGCCGGGTACCGGCGACGTGGCCCTGACGGTTTTCCAGTCGCTGCCGGTCGACGGCGTCATCATCGTCGCCTCGCCGCAGGAACTTGTCGCAATGATCGTGTCGAAGGCCGTCAAAATGGCGGAGATGATGCATATTCCCGTACTCGGCCTGGTTGAAAACATGTCCTATTTCCGCTGCCCGGACTGCGGAAAGGAATACCGGATATTCGGCGAAAGCCGCATCGAGGCAGTAGCCGTGCGGCACGGCCTGCAAGTGCTGGCCAGCCTGCCGCTCGACCCGGCGCTTGCGGACGCCTGCGACAACGGCGCCGTCGAAGATTACGCCGGCAGGCCGCTCGGCCGTGTGGCCGATATCATCGAAGTGTCAGTGTAACCGCAGGCAGAGCTTTTATTCCGGAAAGGGTGGCATGGATGAAAACAATCCGCATCGCCTATATCGGCGGAGGGTCCAAAGACTGGGCGCACAAATACTTTGCCGACCTGCTGACGCAGGACTTGCTGTGCGGGCAGCTCGCGCTGTTCGACATCGATATGCCCGCCGCCCGGCGCAACAAGCGGTATTTCGACAAACTGGTGCGCGACAACCCCGCCCGGGTGAAAAGCGCCTGGGAATGCAGCGTCACCGACACCATCGAGCAGGCGCTCGCCGGTGCGGACTTTGTCGTCATTTCCATCCTGCCCTATTCGCTGAAAAATATGAAGGTCGACGTGCACTACCCGGAAAAGTACGGCATCTGGCAGTCCGTCGGCGATACGACAGGCCCCGGCGGCTATTCCAGGGCGCTGCGGACCATCGCCTATTTCAGGCATTTTGCCGCCAAAATCCGCGAATGCTGCCCGGACGCCTGGGTCATCAACTACACCAATCCCCTCGCCATGTGCGTCAACACGCTGTACAGGGAGTTCCCGGCCATCAAGGCCTTCGGCTGCTGCCATGAGGTATTCGGCGCGCAAAGTCTGCTCGCCGGCGTGTACGGCATGTACAGCTCCTTAAGCGAAGCGGGCAAAAAGAATTTTCTGGCCGCCGACCTCGAAGCGGTCAAAAGTGAACTGAAGGTAGACGCCAAACAATTCGGCTCTCCCCGGCATTTTAAGACCGTCGGGCGAAACGCCGTGAAGGTCAACGTTCAGGGCATCAACCATTTCACCTGGTTTGACAAAGCGGAGATCGACGGCCTTGACCTGCTGCCCCTGTACGCGGCTTATATCAAAATGTTCCGCGCCAACAACCTCGGCCGTCTCGGCCCGTTTGTGCCCGGGCTTGTCAAAAGGAAGCGCAACGAAGAGAGCGTCAAATACGCCCTGTTTGAGCAGTATGGCCGCGTGGCGGCTGCGGGCGACAGACATTTGGCGGAGTTCGTGCCCGCCATGTTCCTGGCCGACAAACACGTGCTGAAGGACGGCTTCTTCCTGACGCCCGTCAACGGCAGGATACTGTATAACGCTTTATTGAAAACGAGGACCAAACTGCTCAACCTGCCCCTGTTGAAAGCGAAATTGAAAACTTCCGGCGAGGAAGGCGTCAGGCAGATGACGGCCCTGTGCGGCCTGGGCGATATGCGCACCAACATCAACATGCCCAACCGCGGCCAGGCGCCCAACCTGGTGATGGGCACCGCAGTGGAAACCAACGCCCTGATTTCGCTCGACAGCGCCGTACCCGTCAACGCGGGCGATATGTCCGAAGAGACCGCCGAGCTGGTCAACATCCACGCGCAAAATCAGAAGGATTTCGTTGACGCCTATTTTGAAAAAGATAAAAGCAAACTGCTGGCCGTTTTCCTCAACGATCCGGCCGTGCAGAGAATCGGCGCCGAAAACGGCAAGCGGCTTTTTGAGGAGATGATACGCCTCAACGCCGCCTGCCTCGAAGATTTCCTGCTGCAATAACCGCCCGCCCGAGCCCCGGAAAAACTTTGACGGCGCAGCGGCAGGCGCGGGTATCATGAACCCGCTTATCAAGAATAAACGCAAAGGAATCAGCCATGCTTTCGAAAAAGATGCTCCTGATTATCAATCCCGTTTCCGGCAGGAACAAGGCGCGCAACGGCCTGATCGACCTGGCCAATGTGTTCAGCAACAACGGCTATATCCCGACCGTATTCTCCACCAGGGGCGTCGGAGACGCGACCGAAATTGTCTTGAAACACGCGCGCGACTTCGACCTCGTCGTCTGCCGCGGCGGCGACGGCACTTTTTCGGAAATACTCAACGGTTTGATGAGAATCGAGGACAGGCCTCCCGTCGGTTTTGTGCCGGCAGGCACGACCAACGACCTGGCGGATACGTTCGGCATATCCACCGACCCGCGCCGCGCAGCCGCGACGGTTATTAAGGAGAACGCCCTGACCAACGACATCGGCTTGTTCAACGGCCGCTATTTTACCTCCGTGGCGACCTTCGGCTTCCTGACCGAGAGTTCCTACGCCACGCCGCAGAATTTGAAGAACCGTGTCGGCCGCCTCGCCTATTTTCTGGAAGCGACCAAAGAGGTCAAGGACATCCACGCGATGCATCTGCGCGTTAAAAGCGGCGATTTTGAGGAAGAGGGCGAATATGTCTTCGGCGCCGTGTCCAGCGCCTTCACCATCGGTAAAATCATCAAACTTGACCCGCGCACCGTCAGCCTCAACGACGGCAAGTTCGAAGTGTTCCTCGCCAAGCACCCCGGCAGCGCCGCGGGCTGGCGCAATATGCTCTGGAGCGTCGTCGACCGCTCGTTTGACAAACGCTATATCACCATGTTCCAGGCGAACAGCATCACGCTGGAGTCCATCGACGGCGAGGAGATTCCCTGGTCGCTCGACGGGGAATTCGGCGGCTATCAAACCAATGTGGACATCAAAATTATCGAAAAGGCCTACCGGCTTTTCCGCCCCAGGCAGAACCTGTAAACCGGCGAAATTTACAGCGGCGCCGCGGCTTTTATTCGCCGCGGTGTTTTTTTATCCGGAGCAGGCCATGTTTCCGGCTGCCTGCGGATGGAAAAACAGCCGGCGGTATGGTATATTGAAACAAATCCCCGGCGGAATCCTGAGACCCGCTTTGCGCGAGGAGCCGAAACCTTGAAGTATTTCAGCGCCCTTATCAAACCCGCGTCTTCGCTGTGCAATATGCGCTGCGCCTACTGTTTTTACAGCAGCCTCGCCGCCGGGCGCGATACCGCCGTGCCGAGCATGATGAGTGCGTCGACGGCTTCGGCGCTCATCGATAAGGTCTACGCTTTTTGCGGCAGGGGCACCGCCGTCGGTTTCACCTTCCAGGGCGGCGAACCGACGCTCGCCGGGCGCGGTTTTTTTGAGCGTTTCTGCCGCGAGGCGGCCGAAAAGAACGCCGGGCGGTTCGAACTGTCCTTCGCCATACAGACCAACGGCCTGCTGCTCGACGACAAATGGTGCGGCCTGTTTAAGCAATACGGGTTTCTTGTCGGCCTTTCGCTCGACGGCGGCCGGGAGATCCACGACCGCAACCGCAGCGCGGCCGGAGGCAGTTCAACGTTCGGCAAAGTGTCCGCCGCCGCGAAACTGCTCGCGCGGGCCGGCGTGCCTTTTAACATCCTGTGCGTCGTCACCGACGCTTCCGCCCGCCGCGCGCGCGAGATCTACCGCGGCTTTTCCAGCAGCGGGTACGAGTATATCCACTTCATTCCGTGCCTGGCGCCCATCGGCGATTCCGAACCGGACCGCTTCCTGTCGCCGCAAAACTATGCCGCATTTCTCAAGGAGGTTTTTGACGCTTATTGCGAGGACGACCCCGTGTCAAGGCCCCGCGTGCGCAACTTTGACAATTATCTGATGCTGCTGCGCGGGCAGCCGGCCGAGATGTGCGGAGCGATGGGTTTCTGCACCCCGCAATTCGTCGTGGAGTCCGACGGCGCCGTCTACCCCTGCGACTTTTTCGCGCTCGAGCGCTTCGCGTGCGGCAATATCAATACCGAGCCCGTTGCGGTTATCGCCGAGTCACGGGGCATCGCAGACTTTCTGGCTTTTGAAACGCAGAAAAACGCCCTGTGCGCCGAATGCCCCGTGTATCCCGTCTGCGGCGGGGGCTGCAAACGCTACCGGCCCTTTTATTTTATGGAGGCGGGTTACTGCCCTCTGCGCGATTTTCTGGAATACGCGCTGGAGCGCCTGCGCGCCCTGGCGTTCACTGTGCCCGCCGGTTGATACCGCGCAAAATGGGAGCGGAAATGGAACCCTTGACGCCGAGAATCGAAAAACTGCGCGAAGCCGTGCTCAACGCTCCGCCTTTCGACGGCGCGTACGTCGGCCAGCGCCTGCTGCCGGCGTTGAGGGCGCTTGAACGCAATGCCGGCGCGCCGCTGCCGGTGCTCAGGAGCCGCATGCTCGCCGCCGTTATCAGCGAATCCGCCGCGGTCATCCGGCCCGGCGAGCTGATTGCCGGCTACAACTACTCCCGCGCGGACGAAGCCGTCGAGTTTGAAACCAATCTCCGCCGAAGAACGCCGAAATCGAGACAGCGGCTCGCCGCTTACCTCGAACAGGGTTGTCTGACCGTACAGGATAAAGAATATATCCTCGACGCCTTGGACCGCAGCGAGGGCTTTTACCCGCCCGAGCCGGACTTGCCCGAGGCGGCTCAGGCATACCAAAACGCCAGCCTCGGCGGCGTCGTCTGGTCGCCCGGCGTGTCCGAAAACCACACCGTGCTCGGTTATGAAAAAGTGCTGCGCCTAGGGTTCGCCGGACTCGTTAAAAAGATTGACGCCGAAGCGGCCGCCACCCCCGCCGCCGATACCGAAAAACACACGTTTCTCGCCTGCCTGCGCGAGGTGGCCAAAAGCGCCTGCGGCCTGGGACGCCGCTACGCGCAGAAAGCGCGGGAACTTTTGGCTTCCTGTACGGATGAACAGCAGCGGCGTGACCTCGAAATCATTATAAAAGTCACCGCGCGCGTTCCCGAGCGTCCCGCCCGTACCTTCCGCGAGGCGGTGCAGGCGCTTTGGTTCGCCCACATCATCAACACCTGGGAGGACGGCATCAACGCCAATTCCATCGGGCGCGTCGACCAGATCCTGTACCCATATTACCGGAAAGATATCGCCGCGGGCCGTATCACGAAGGCGGAGGCATTCGAGTTGATTTGCTGCCTGTGGCTGAAACTTTACCGCGACTACGACGTCCAGCAGGCCATGGTCGGCGGCCTCGACGCGGCCGGGAAGGACGCGGCCAACGACCTTTCTTACATGGCGCTCGATGTGACCGAAGCGCTGGGCTTCGTGCGCTGCCTCTCGGTGCGCCTGCACCGGGGCAGCCCCGACGCGCTTGTCCGGCGCGCCCTCGAGGTTGTCGGCCGGGGCAAGGGGATTCCCTTCTTTTTCAACGACGAGGTCCTGATACCCGCCCTTGCCTCCAATGGCATCGCGCCGCGCGACGCGCATGATTATGCCGCCATCGGCTGCGTCGAGATTACGATACCCGGCAAAGCCAACCCCCACGCCGTCAGCAATCGGGTCAACCTGCTCAAATGCCTCGAACTCGCGCTCAATGACGGCGTGAGCATGACCTCAGGCGACCGGCTCGGCCCGGCGACAGGGCGCGCGGAAGATTTCACCTGTATAGCCGATGTTGTGGCGGCGTATGAAACGCAGACCGCGTATTTCATCCGCCTCGCCTGCGGGGAATCCAACCGGCTCGAGACACGCTACGGCCGTCTGCTGCCGATGGCCTATAAGTCGCTTCTGACCGAGGGCTGCCTGCGTTCGGGCCGCGATTTCAACGCGGGCGGCGCAAAGTACAACTACCACGAGAGCATGCCCATGGGTATCCCGAACGTCGCCGACTCCCTCGCCGCGCTCGATCAACTGGTGTTTCAGGAGAAACGCTATACCCTCGCCGAAACCCTTAATATCCTGCGCGGCAATTTCGCCGACGAAAGCGTCCGCCGGGAGTTCCTGCATGCCGCGCCGAAGTTCGGCAACGACGACGACCGGGCCGACAACTGGGCGGCTTATGCGATGGCGCACTACTGCCGCGAACTGCGCGGCGTTAAAGGCGTCAGCGGGCTCGGCTTTTTCGCACAGCCCTTCACCTTCCTGTGGCTCATTGAGGCGGGCTCCATGACCGCCGCGACGCCCGACGGCCGGCGGGACGGCGAGAACCTCGCCTACTCCGTCTCGCCCATGCAGGGCAGGGACACCGGAGGCATGACGGCGGTGCTCAACTCCATCGCCAAACTGCCGGCGAGGATGGCGGCCGGCAGCACCTCCGCGATTATCGAGGCCGACCCCGCGCTCTTTGAACCGGGGCGCCTCGTCCACATGGTCACGCTGATGAAAACCGCGGTGCAGAAAGGCGTCGGCCAGTTGCAGTTCAACGTCGTCAGCGCCGAAACGCTCAAAAAAGCGCAGGAACGCCCCGACGAATACGCCAACCTCGCCGTGCGCGTCTCCGGCTTCAGCCAGCGCTTCTGCCTGCTCGATAAGAAGTTGCAAGACCACATCATCGCGCGTACCAAGCACGAGAAGATGTAGCTATTTCTATTGAAAAGATAGACAAAATCTATCTTTTCAATCCGCTGTCGATAACAGCGGCAGCAGCTTGACTGCCCGTAGGCAGTCGGTCTGCCGGAAATGTCGCTGATACTTTTCACCTGCGGTTTGCACCGCAGCGGCAAGCGTTGCTAGCCGGTAAAAATATGTCCATATTTTTATATGAAATAGTAATAGCAAAACGGAGCGGTCCATGGACGGAATGATCTTCGACATCCAGCGTTTTTCACTCGACGACGGGCCGGGCATACGGACCACCGTGTTCCTTAAAGGCTGCGGCATGCGCTGCGCGTGGTGCCACAACCCCGAAGGGCTTACGGCAGACCCCGAGATCATGTTCTATCCCCAAAAGTGCGTCGGCTGCGGCAAATGCTTTCAGCTTTGTCCTAACGGCTGCCACCGGATGGAAGACAGCTCGAGGGTGTTCGACAGGACGCGCTGCGTCCGCTGCGGCGCTTGCGCCGCGCAGTGTTGGGCGGGCGCTCTGGTGATGACGGGGCGCTGCGTTTCTGCGCAGGAAGTCGTGGAGGAGATTGCCAAGGACGCCCTGTTTTACGAAAACTCCGGCGGCGGCGCGACCTTTTCGGGCGGGGAGCCGCTGCGGCAGCCCGATTTTCTGCTCGAGATGCTGGCCGGCTGCAAAGAGCGCGGCTTCACCTGCGCTATCGAAACGGCGGGCCAAGTCCCCTGGAAGGCGTTTGAAAAAGTTCTGCCCCTGACCGACCTGTTTCTCTATGACCTCAAAATCGTCGACGGCGCCCTGCACCGAAAAATGACCGGCGCCGGCAACGAGCGTATTCTGAACAACCTCCGCCGGCTGGCCGGCCGCGCCAAACAGCTGATCGTCCGCACGCCGGAAATCCCCGGCGTCAACGACACCCCGGAAGAAAAGCGGCGCCTCGTTGAAACACTCGGATCCCTCGGCAGGAAAGTCGAGCATGTCTACCTGCCTTACCATGCCCTCGGCAATGGGAAGTATGACAGTTTGGGGATGGAGAAACCGGAGTTTTAAGGCGTAGTTAGAGAACAGGCAAACCATCGATATTCTTTTCCGAGTTATCTCAAATGAAGCTGTATAGCAATAATGACTTTTCATAATTCTTTATTTATATAAAATGGTTATTCGATAAACGGGGCTTTTTGGACTGCGCTAAAAAGCAGACTCCGACAATTGATATCATATTCATAGAAGAATCATTGCCGGTCATTGGGACGGCAGATTCTGAGAAAGGATGAATGTTTATGTTCAAGCGGATTTCGGCTCTCGGCTGCTGCCTGGTTCTCCTGCTTTGCTTCGCGCCTTTTGCCTCGGCCCGGCCCGCGCTGCCCGATTTCACTGTTTCGCGCGATGAATGGAACGCGAACTGGGAGGAGACCGGGGACGTCAACACCAACGTCTGCCTCACACCCGGCGCGGACGAGACACAGTTGCGCTTTACCTGGCACGCCCCCCTCGGCGCTCAGAACCCGGCTGTCACGCTCAGCAAAAACCCCGATATGAGCGCTCCCGTTGTCTTTGCGGGAACAGCCGCCCCGGCGGACGAGGGCTTCCTCGCCTGCCGCGTCGCGGCGACCGGCCTGGAGCCGGACACTGCGTATTATTATACCTACGGCACCGACGGCCTGACCTACGGCCCGTATTTTTTCAGGACCGTGCAGCCAGAAACATTCAAGTTTTTATTTGTCAACGATATCCATCAGGGCTATGATGCCAACAATATGGCTTACGGCAGGGATACCTCCTTTAAAATCCACAGCGTTCTAAACACCGCGCTCCAGAATAACCCCGATGCGGGCTTCCTGCTTTCGGGCGGCGACCAGATCCGCAGCGGCTATGTCCCCGGCGAATGGAACGCCCTGCTGGCCTCGCCGGTTCTCCGCAGCCTCCCGGTCGCTTTTGCCGTCGGCAACCACGACAAGAGCGGCGATATGATGCGCAACTATGTCAACAACCCCAACGAGTTTGATTTCCGCATGGCGAGCGCGACGGGCAGGGACTACTGGTTCCGTTACGGCAGTGCGCTGTTCCTCGTTTTTGACTCCACGAACGGCAACGCAAGCGAGCACCTGCGTTTTGCCAAAGACGCGGTGGGCAAAAACCCGGACGCGGTCTGGCGCATCGGCATGCTGCACCACGACATCATGACGCCCGCTTATCCGGTCATCCTCCCCGCCCACGTCGTGTTTACCGAAATCGCGGACAGGGCCGGGCTCGACGTCATGCTCAGGGGCCACAGCCATATTTACGGCCGCTCGCATTTCATGAAAAACGGCTTGATTACAGGTTTCGGCTTTTCGGACAGCATCACCGACCCCGAAGGGACCATGTACATTTCGATGAACGCCCTGCAAAACGAAACCGTGTCGGATTTCCGCTTCCAGAACCTGTGGACGGCCAAGCGCGTCTACGGCACGGCGGCGGTCTACTCCACCTTTGAGGTCAGCGCCGATCGTTTGGTTTTCAAAGCGTTCTCGCCCGCAGGCGAACTCAGGGACAGTTTCACCGTCATCAAAACCAAAACCCAGGCAAAACCTTTTGAGGAGCCCGCAGGCCCCGACCTCTATAAAATCGTGGAAGTCCTCGGCCTGGTTTACGCGCTGTTCGATTTTGTCATTGACTAAAAACTTGCGACCGCAGTATCAAAAAGGACGCCCGCGCGGCGTCCTTTTGCTATTGTCAGGTCAACAAACCCGTTCGCGTGGAACCCGCATTGATAACTTCAAAATGTTTCAGCAAGGCGGAGCCGCCTGACGGAGAGGTTGCTTTCCGTTTTGCCTCTCAGCCGCCAAATACTAATCCTTTGAGGATTCGTATAGCGGCGTCAGTTCCCCTGGCATAGGGGAGTCCATGAGGATAATATTTTTTGTTAACGCCGTAGGGAACAACCCCCGTGTTGTTCCGGGGGTTCCGGCCCTCTGTCTGCTTCTCCTGCATCAGGAGTGGCGGCAGGCGATAGCCTGACGGAGAGGTCGACTTTCATCCGCCGTTCTCGTCGTTTTCCTGCAGCGTCAGGCTGATGTTCAGGTTGCCGTTGCGGCAGCGCAGCTCGTCGAGGAAGCTTTTCTGGTCGGCGTCTTTGCGCAGCCGGATGGAATAAACCAGCTCAAACAGCGTGCCGAAGTCGCTGGTTTTTACCTTGCGCAGCGTCCACTTCTCGGTGCTTTTATTGAGGATGTCGTCAAACAGCCCGCTGTAATTCATATTTTCCGGAATGGTGATTTTCAGCTGCATGGGGTCGCTCTTCTGCCGGGCAAACCGGACCTTGGTCAGCAAGAGCATCATCAGGCAGAGCACGACGGCGAACACCGCCGAATAAGCCAGGTAACCAAGCCCGCAGCCGAGGCCGACGCCGAGCGTGAAAAACACATAGGCAATGTCCTTCGGGTCACCGGGCGCGCTGCGGAAGCGCACCAGGCTGAACGCGCCCGCCAGGCTGAAAGCCCTCGCCACATTATTGCCGATGAGCAGGATAATCACGGATATGATGGCCGGCAGCATGATCAGAGTGATGACAAAGCTGGACGAATACGATTCCCCGCGGTGGGTCACCAGGTACATGGCGCTGATAAAAAGGCCCAGCCCCAGCGCCGCAAAGAGGCTCCCGAGCATGCTTGCGATGGTTAGCGTGTCGCCGATGGTTGAGCCGAAAATGATGTCAGACATGATGTTTCTCCTTTTTTTAATATCACGGCCGCGGCGCTTTGCGCCAAAGGCAGCGGGCGGCGCAGTGCGCCTGGTACCTGCGTCAGCCGGATGCTGCTGGTGTATTCGGTGCCGTATTTTGAAAAACTTGTTTTATATAATCCCAGGTCCGAAAGGGCACTGGCCAGCCACAGGGGAACGGCTTGGGCAACTTTTATCTCCACAATCCTTTTCCCCGGTTCGAGCACCGGCCGGCCGTAGCAGCCTTTTTCCAGTTGCAAATCATACCGCCGGGCGAGAAGGTCCGAATCAAGGGTCACCCGCAGGTCGTTATCTTCTTTACCGCAAAAAGCCATCCTTGAGTAGCATAAGAATAAGACCGGATACACGTCGTGCGTATGCAGGAACCAGGCAATCTCGCCGAGAACCTGCCGGTTCAGGTAATCGTCCGTATCCGGCTGTTTCCCCTTGGCCAGAAAGTCGTACGCTTCGTTAAGCGTCAGCTGGGCGCGCCGCTTGTTGACGGTAGAACCGATTTTCTTCTTAAGTTCCAAAAAGACCTGGCGCTGGGGAGAGTCGGCGATTTCATAGCTTCTCAAGCGAAGTTTTTCTTTGTAATAAGGCTTGGCGAGAGAAGCGCGGATGACATCGTTGGTGCGCGTGTCATAATAAATGTTAAAAATTTTATTGCATCGCCCGTCCGGGCAGTATTTGTCCGGTTTCATGCGCTGCCCAATCAGGCCAAGCAGTTCTGCGGCCTGCCGCTCACCGGCGACGCATTTGATTTCACGGCGGTTAAACGCTTTGATAGCCATGCTGTTCCTCCTTCTCTGCTTTTTTCCGGCTGCCGGTCACGGATGCCAGCCGCCGGGTCCACCGGGGTTGATGCTGCTTTTGCCTATCGTGGTCACCGCCGATTCGACGGTAAACGTTTCCGTTTCTGTTCCGCCGCTTGCGGTGCCGCCGAGGCACAGGCCCTGCGCGTCCGCTCCGCTAACCGTGCCGCCCGTGTAGACGGTGTAGGTCTGCCCGTTTTTGAGCGCCGAACAGCTTAGGGCGAGGGACTGGAATTGTTTGACCGGCGTAAAGGCGATGACGGTCTTTCCGTTTTCATCCTGTATGCGAACGGTCGTGCCGGCCGCAAGTGCGGAGTCGAAATTGATTAAAACGCTGCAAATGCTTGAAGTGGTATCCGGCGCCATGGCCATGCCGGCGCTTCCCGCCGCGGCAATCGTTCCGCCTGTCATCTGAAAGCCGGTGTCGTAATCCAGCGCGCCGTTGCCGTCGGATAAGGGCCCGTTAACCGTCAGCGTGCCCGCGGTCATCGTCACCGAGCCGTTGATGTCGATACCGTCCCCGCCGGCGTCGATGCTGATGCGGCCGCCGCTGATTTTTAAATATTGTTCCGATGAGGATGAAAAACTGTTCTGCCCGGGCCGCCCGCCCAGCGAGGAGGAGTCGTTGCCGCCGGCCGCGTTGAGTCCGTCGTCATCCGCCGTAATGTCGATGATGCCGCCGGCGATGGTCAGTTTCATGCTTTCCAGCCCTTCGTAACATTGTTTGATGCTGATCGCGCCGTTTTTGACCGTCAGGGTATCGTCGGCATGGACGGCGTCGTCGCCCGAATCGATATTAATGTTGCCGGACTCGATGACAACGGCACAATCGCTGTGGATGGCGTCGTCCGCCGAATCGATACTTATGGAGCCGCCGTTGATGACAATTTCAGTTTGGGCTTTGATGGCCTTGGCGCTGACTGCATCTGTTTGTGTGCTGGCAGTGTATCCGCCGCCGAATTGGTTGCTGCCGGCGTTGATGCTGTTGGCGCTGCCGCCGCCCGTCACGGCGGTAAAATCGGTGCCGGTCAGCAAGGCGGCGCCCGCCGCCTGAATGCCGTCTCCGCCCGCCGACACAGTGACCCGGCATTGCTCAAGGATGATTAAGCCGCTGCCGCTTTTCGTCGAACCGGAGGATTCCAGTGCGTCGCTGACCGCCGTTACTTTTATCACCGCGCCTTTGGCGATGATACAGTCTTTACCCTTGACGGCGTCGTTTTCCGCCTCTGCCGTCAGCGTGCAGCTGACCAGTTTCAGCGAATCCTTGCAATTGACCGCATTTTGATACAGGCCTTTAACAATCAGCGCCCCGCTCCCGTTGACAGTCAGGTCGCTCTTGCTGAAAAGCGCGGCGTCCGGCCCGTCTTCTTCGGCTTGACTGAGGCTGTAGTCACTGCCGTCCGTCAGCGTGTTGCTCGTGCCTTTCGCGAGCGTCAGAATCAGTTTGTCGCAGCTGAGCACTTCCAGCGCCGCGGAGTTCTTGCAGGTGAGCGAAACGCCGTCGAAGACCAGGCGCACATCGTCCCTGCTGCCGGCGCTGACGATAATCTGCCCGTTGCCGAGACTGCCCCGCACAATATAGGTGCCCGCTTTGGTAACGGTTACTTTGCCGCCGCTTGCCGCGGCGCCCGTCGAGCTGACAGTGGCCGTTGTATTATTCAATGTAATAATACAGGCTCCCTGTTCGGACCAGGAAGCGTCGGTATCGCTGCTGCTGAGTTCACTGTCCGCGCTGAGGGCTGAACTTGTCTGGCCGCTGCTTGAAGTGCTTTGGCTGCTGCTTTCACTTTCGCTGAGCGTTGACGCGCCGGTGGTCGCCGACGGCTGCGCCGCGTTCATGGCCGCGCAGGAGCAAAGCATGCAAGCGGCGCACAGGATACTCAGCGCTGCCGCGAATTTTCCGCCTCTTTTATCTTGGGTTTCATATCCATCTGCCCTTCTGTTGACATTCGGTCCGCTTTGAGCATACACTCGCTGTGTGAAGGGATATTGAACACTCCGTGATTTTTTCCGCAAATGCGCCTGAAAAACCCCGGATTTTTGTGATGGAAACGCTCCGAAAAGAGCAAATTGTCAGACAAACTTCAAAAAACCTTCACATTCGTCTGTCATAATAGGCGCATAACGTCCTTAGGGAGGTGCCGGCGTGTATAAAATCCTGATTGTTGACGACGAAGCGAAAATACGCGAACTCGTTAAAAAATACGCCGTTTTCGAGGGTCATGAGGTTGTCCAGGCAGCCAACGGCTGGGAAGCGGTGGAAATCTGCAAAGCCCGCGATTTTGATATCGTCATTCTCGACGTGATGATGCCGGAACTCGACGGTTTCTCCGCTTGCAGGGAAATCCGGAAGATCAAAGACCTTCCGGTCATTATGCTTTCGGCCCGGGGAGAAGAGTACGACCGCATCCATGGTTTTGAGTCGGGTGTGGATGATTACGTCGTCAAGCCTTTTTCGCCGAAAGAACTCATGCTGCGCGTCGACGCCGTGGTGCGCAGGTCACGGTCTGCAGCCGGCCGCGCCTCGAACGAAATCTTCACCTGCGGCGGCCTTTCGGTGGATTTCACCGCCCGTATCGTCTGTGTCGACGGCAAGCGGGTAGACCTCTCGCCAAAAGAATATGACCTGCTTTTTTTCCTAGTAAAAAATGCCGGCCGCGCGCTGCCGCGCGAAAAACTGATATCCGAAGTTTGGGGCTATGACTATTACGGCGATGACAGGACGCTCGATACCCATATCAAACTGTTGCGTAAAAACCTTGGCAACTGGGCGCGCTGTATTGTGACCTTGCGAGGGGTGGGATACCGTTTTGAAGAACAACAGGTTCAATAAAATCAGCGTCAAATGGAGCCTCTTCATCACGCTCGCCTCCTTCGCCGCGCTGGTGCTGGTATTGCTGTGGCTTTTTCAGGTGGTTTTTTTGGAAAGCTTCTATAAAACCATCAGGGTGTACGATGTCAAGACCTCCGCGGGCGTTATTGCCGCCAACATTGATTCCGTGAATCTCGATTCTCTGATGGAGAGCGACGCGCGCGACAACAATGTTTCCATCGTTGTTTCTGACCTGCAGGGCAACGCGCTGCATGCCGCGAGCTTCGGCCCCGACGATATCGTCCGCCGGCTCAGCGCCCAGGGTATCGCGAACCTTGCGGTGCGGGCGCAGGCAAACGGCGGAAGTTATCTGATGCGCTTCAACGCCAGACAGCTGGTGCCGGAGGACCTCAACCGCGGCAGTTTCGGCGGTTGGATTCCGCAACCAGGCAGAGGGCAGATGGAGAGCATCTTCTATGCCAGGGTGGTAACCGGCAGCGACGCTGTACCCAAAGCAATCATCATCATCGCCGACATTTCGCCTGTAAACGCGACGGTGAGCGCCATCCGCGTACAGCTCATCATTGTCACAGCCGTCATGCTGATTCTTGCGCTGCTGCTGGCGCTGCTTATCTCCAGGCGCATTTCCCGGCCGATCGTTAAAATCAACGCTTCCGCCAAGCAACTGGCCAAGGGGCGCTATGACACCGATTTTACGAGCGGCGGATACAGGGAAGTGGCCGAACTCGGCGAAACGCTCAACTATGCCGCGGGGGAGCTGGCCAAAACAGACAACCTGCGCAGGGAACTGATCGCCAATGTATCGCATGACCTGCGTACGCCTTTGACCATGATTACGGGGTATTCCGAAGTGATGCGCGACCTGCCCGGCGAAAATACGCAGGAGAACGTGCAGATTGTCATCGACGAAGCGAAACGCCTGACCTCGCTGGTCAACGATATGCTCGACCTTTCCAAACTGCAGTCCGGCGCGGATACCCTAAAACCGGCGCCGTTCAATCTGACCGCAAGCATCCGCCTGATGCTCGGCCGCTTTGCGAAGCTGACCGAACAGGACGGTTATTCCATCCGTTTTGAGAACAGCGGCGACGTTTGGGCCTGTGCGGATGAGCTGAAAATATCACAGGTCGTTTATAACCTGATGAACAATGCCATTGCTTTTACCGGTTCCGATAAAACCGTTGTCGTCCGGCAGCTGACGGAAGGCGGCAGGGTCCGTGTGGAAGTGGCCGACACCGGGGCGGGCATCCCGGCGGATAAACTCAACGATATCTGGGACCGCTACTATAAGGCGCAGACCACAGGCGGCAGCGCGTCCGCCGGCTCGGGAATCGGCCTTTCCATCGTCAAGGCGATTCTGACACTGCACGACGCGCCCTTCGGCGTGCAAAGCGGCGAAGGCCGCGGCAGCGTGTTCTGGTTTGAACTGCCGGTGGTACCGGCCGGGCAGTAGGATTCAATCATCCCTTTTAACCGCGCGGCTTTTTAGCCGCGCGGCCGGTCTTATACGGGCTTGATGCGGAAAAGTATCGGCTGGCTCTGCCTCTTCTTTTCACCTGCATCTTCACGCAACGTTCAGATAACCGTCATACCGGCAACAGTTTGAGGGTTTAAGATGAGGTATCCTGATCGGAGGTCGATTCTATGTACGTTTTTAAAAATGCTTGGAAAAGTATCACGCGTTCGCCCGGACGCAACATCATCATCGGCGTGATTGTCATGGCGATTGCCGTCTCCGGTTCCATCGCCCTGTCCATCCGCCGCGCCGCGTCCAAAGCCGAACAAGAAGGCCTTGAGGCGCTGAACATTACCGCTCAGATTACCGTCGACCGTCAAAAGATGATGCAAGCCGCCCGTGAGCAGGGCGGCGATATGCGCGAAGCGCTGCAGGGTGCACAGGAACTTTCCATCGAGCAGCTGCAGACCTACGCCGAAGCCGAAAGTGTCGAGGACTTCTATTATTCTGTCAACAGTTCTTTCGACGCCGGCACAGGGCTTTCGCCGGTCGACACCTCGTCGGAAGAAGACGATTCGTCGGATACGCAGCCGGATATGCCCGGTTCGATGCCGCCCGGCGGCGACATGCGCGGCGGTATGGGGGAACAGGGCGATTTCCGCGTGACGGGCTTCAGTTCCTACGATGACATGACCGACTTCGCAAATTCAACGGCGGAGATTACCGGCGGCGAGGTCTTCGATATCGACAGTGCAGACGCGGATTGCATCGTCAGCGAAGAACTTGCACAACTCAACGGCCTGGAAGTCGGCGATACCATTGAGCTGGCAAATCCGAACGCATCGGATGAAACTTATACATTCACTATTTGCGGAATCTATTCGTATACCGGCAGCGACACGTCCGGCCAGATGATTTTTTCCGCGTCGCAGGACCCGGCCAACCGGATTTACACAAGCAGCGCGGCGCTCCTGGCCGTTATCGGCCAGTCCGAATCCGTGGCGCAGACTTCCACCGACGAGGAGACCGGCCTTACCAAAACGACCGCTCTGCGCAAGAGCGTATCCGGCACTTACGTTTTTGCGGATGCGGCTTCCTATGAAACGTTTCAGACACAGGTGACGGCTATGGGGCTGCCGGATACTTACCGGGTAACCTCGAGCGACCTGACACAATATGAAGACAGCCTGGCGCCGCTGAAAAAACTCAGCATGTTCGCCTCCTACTTCGTGCTCATTGTGCTGCTTATCGGCGGCACGATCCTCGTCGCGTTTAATATCTACAACATCCGCGAGCGCAAATATGAAGTCGGCGTACTGACCGCCGTCGGCATGAAGAAACGGAAGGTGGCGCTGCAGTTCGTCTCGGAGATTTTTCTCGTGACGCTGGCTTCCATTATCATCGGCACCGCGGCCGGCGCCGCCTCGTCGGTTCCGGTCGCCAACAAACTGCTTGCCGCGCAGGTTACTTCCGCGCAGGAAGACACCTCGAACACCGGGGACTTCGGCGGCCGGCTGGGGATGCCCGCGGGTGATCAGAGCCCGCCGGATCAGGGTGGACCGGGCGGATTCCGGGGCCGCGTGGTGGACTATGTCAGTTCCGTCAACGCTTCGGCCGACATGGTGGTGGTGGCCGAGCTGATGGGGATCGGCGTGCTGCTGACGATTTTGTCCAGCCTGGCCGCTCTGGTCTTTATCCTGCGCTATGAGCCGCTGAAAATCCTGTCCAATCGAACGTAAGGAGAGAAGACCATGAGTATTTTGAAACTGGAAAACCTCGGCTATTCCTATGATTCGGGCAAAACCCCGGTACTGGAAAATTTGAATTATGAGTTTGAAAACGGAAAACTGTATGCCGTAACCGGCCGTTCGGGCGCCGGCAAGACGACGCTGTTGTCCCTGCTCTCCGGTCTGGCGACAGCCACTTCCGGCAGGATCATGTATCTCGACTGCGACGTCAGCAAAATCGACCGCTACCGCTACCGCAGCCGCAGTGTCGGCGTGGTGTTCCAGAATTTCAACCTCTTGCCGCACCTCAACGCCGTAGAGAATGTCCTGTTATCCATGGATATCGCCGGGGTGAAGGGCGGTATGAAAAAAGCAAAAGCGCTTGAGCTGCTGGCCAAGGTTGACATCACCGGGCCGCTGGCCAAACGGCGTGTCCTGAAACTGTCAGGCGGCGAACAGCAGCGCGTCGCCATCGCACGCGCCCTCTCGTTCGACCCGCAGATTCTGCTGGCGGACGAACCGACGGGGAACCTGGATCTGGACACGCAGGATCAGGTCATTTCCATCTTCAGCAATCTGGCGCACGCGGAAAATAAATGCGTGATCATTGTCACGCATTCCCCGCAGGTCGCCCAAAGCGCCGATGTGGTTTATCAGCTTAAGACCATCCGCTCCGCTGGCAAACAGCCTGCCAAAACATAATGCTGTTTTGAAGGCAAAGAAGAAACGGGTCAGCCGTTGCCCGCGGCATCGGCGGGGAGTTCGTGCAGCAGCGCGAGCTCCCTGCGTTTTTTTTCGCGGACTTCGGCTAATTCGGCGAACATTCTCTCCCGCGTTTCGCCGTCGAGGTTGTAAAACAGTTTCGGAACCGCGCCCAGCAGGCCCGTCAGGCCGGGCAGCGCCGTACACAGTGCGAACAGGTAAAACTTCGTTCTATCGCTTTGGGCCCCGAAACCGGCGCCCAGCGAATATCCGATACGCTTCATCAGCAGACTGTTGAGCGGGCTGATGAAGGTGCCGGCGACTTTCCGGACGACGCTTTTCGCCGCGAGGGTGGTGCCCTCGGTCCGGTAGCCGTTTTTCCACTCGCAGTAATCGAGCGCCTCGGTGAGGATCATCCGCGGGATGATCTTGAAAATACCGAGCTTGGATTTGTAAATCACGTCTTTGACGATGAGGGCGGGCAGCATAACTTTCAGTTTGCGGTAGCTGCCGCTCGGTCCCGCGCCGCCGATGCAGCCGATGAGAAAAACCAGGATCGACGTGATGTCCCGCTCGTGCTCGCCAAAAATCCACAGCGCCCGGGTGGAGAATTTCCTCTGCGCCCAGGGAACGTAGGAATAGCTCAGCACCGACAGCGGCGCGCCCGGGAGGATGATGAGATTGCCGATCGAAGCGGAGCCGAGCACGTCGATATAGTAATTGCTGACGCCGGTGCTCAGCTTGAAAATATCCATAAACTCCGAAACCATCAGCAGCAGCATCGGCTTGTTGTTGAGGATGGTTTTAAGACCCTCGCGGATGCTCGGCCGGCTCGCCGACTGTACGATGCGCTCTTTGGCCACCCAGGCGAACATCAGCGCGAAAAACCCGCCCTGCACGGCGCACAGGGCGCCCATGGAAAGGTATGCCGACTTCATTGAAATATTGAGATATCCGTGGTTGATCAGGTCGATGATGACGCCCATCGCAATACCGGGAAAGGATTCCCATAACCCGGAGATGACCTCTGCCCAGGTGAACAGCCTCACCCTGTCGAGCGGGTTGGGCGTCATGCTCGAAACAAAACCGGTTTCGGCAAAGCCGCGGAAGGTACCCATCAGTTCCTGCGTCATGCCCAGCGCGTTCCAGAAAATGAGTTTGCCGACCTGGCGCGGATTGGCGGTGAACAGATACGGCGTCATCCAGTAGAGGATTGAAAAGATCGTGCCCGGAACGGCGAACGCGAGAAGATAGGGGCGGAATTTGCCCCAGCGCGTTTTTGTTTTATCGACCAGCACACCGGCGAAGGAGTCGTCCACGATATCCCAGATGCCGCTGATAAAACCGGCGACGGCATTCCAGACGAAATCGATTTTGACGACGTCGAGAAAGAAACGCCCGCTGTAGCCGGAGATGGAAAACCCTTTCGACGCGTCGAAAAGGACGTACGAAATCATCTCCCGCCTGCCGATATAGCGCCTTTCATGAAAATCTTGTGGGCGGTCCATATTCCCTCCCGCGGATTTTTTATATCCGGGTGTCCGGCGACGCATGGCCGGCCGCCCGATATGGTATAATCGAAAACAATCAAACAGACGTGTGCCCATTATAGCAAAAGGCGGCCGAGTTGAACATCGTCAAGTTCATTCGGCCTCAGGTTTAAGGAGATTCGCATGAAAGACAGCGGCGGCAACCCTTTTCCATGCCGGGCGGCGAGAGCCGCCGCAGCGCTTGCGCTGCTGCCCCTCGCCCCTTTCGAGCTGATAGGGTGCCTTTGG
Organism: Bacillota bacterium; assembly: GCA_022706685.1. GTDB lineage: Bacteria > Bacillota > Clostridia > Oscillospirales > Acutalibacteraceae > UBA1447. The sequence continues at coordinate 2,089 of JAKJCA010000019.1, read as the reverse complement.
GCGGTCCGTAAAAAAAAGAAAGCGCCTCCCGTCAACGGCAACTTCAACGCCATGCTCGAAAAACTGGCTTCGGGCGGCACGCCCGACGGCCGGGACTGGGCTGTCACCAAACAACTGGCGACAGGCGTGTGCGGGCGGATGGGCACCTCGACGTTCGATTTTCAAACGGCGCTGCGCGTGCTGCTGACCGCCAAAGAAAAGCGTGAAAACGGCGACGCGGACGCGGCGCGCTGGCAGCCGCCTCCGGCTGACGAGGCTTCGCTGAAATCCGCTTTCACCGGCTACACCTTTTTCATGACGCAGCCGCGCGGCGGCGATATGGTCCTCTGGTCCGAAAACCTGCAGATTCAGCTGGCCAGCGCGGAGTACCTGACCGCGCTGCTTTGGCCGGACGCCGTTTTTACCGCCGACGGGCGGCCGGCGCAGGCGCATTTTGAACATGCCAAGCAGCGCATTAAAATCTGGCTGTCCCAGCGCTGGCGGTACGGCTTTGCGGAGTGGAACTCGCCGACCTACTATGTGGAGGATATTTCCCCTTTGTGCCTGCTCATCGATTTTGCGCCCGACGAACAAATCCGCACGCAGGCGGCCATCGTGCTCGATTTGCTGCTGTTCGACCTGGCGGCGGGGCAGTTGAACGGCATCTTCGCCGCGACCGCCGGCCGCGCCTACAACGACGGCACCCGCCTGAGCGAACCGGCCGCGGGAGAAGAACCCGCGCGCGTTTACAACGCGCTGGGCTGCGTCGTCGCCGAACTGGCAGGAGATCCGGCTTTCGGGGGCGAAAATCCGTCCAGGTTTGTTGCAGGCTCCCCGAACGGTATGCTGGGTAATTTCGCTTACCGCAAAGCCGGCGGCTACCAAATCCCCGAGGTCCTGAAAAAAATCGCCGCCGCCGGCGGCCCCGCAGAAATACGCAAGTCCACCGGCCTGACGCTCGCGGAACTGAAAGCGAAAGGGCTCATAGGCCTTCAGGACAGCCAAATCATGATGCAGTGGGCGATGGAGTCGTTCACCAACCCCGAGACGGTCGGCAATACGCTCGCCTATTGCCGGCGGCACCGGCTGTTCGGCAACGCCAACTTTAAATATCTTCGTTTTTTTAACATCGCCGCGCTGCGGTGTTCCGGCCTGCTGCCCGCGCTGATGAAGGCGCTCAACCCTTTCACCCACGGCATCGCCCTCGAGCGGGCGAACACGTATATTTATAAAACGCCGCATTATCTGCAATCGACGGCCCAGGCGTACCGCCCCGGCACGCACGGCAACCAGCAGCACGTCTGGAATGTGCATTTCGGCCCCTTCGCCGTGTTCGCCTCCAACCCGCTGGCAGAGCCGGGCCACAAAAGGTATTGGACCGGCAGCGGCGTTTTACCCGCCGCCGCGCAGTACAAGAATATTACGATGTGCGTCTATGATACCCGTATCAAGGGGCTGAAAATCCGCAAAGTCTATGCGTACTCGCACGCTTATTTCCCCGCCGCGTTTTTTGACGAAACGAGGGAGGACCGCCTCGGCGAAGGCATGATTTTCGGCCGGTACGGCGACGCTTTCATCGCCCTGCGCGCCGGCGGGCCGGTCGCCTTCCGCGCCGCGCCAGGGGAAGAAGCCGGGCGGCACGACCTGATTTGCCGCGGCGCCGTGACCTGCTGGGTCTGCGAAACGGGCAGCGGGGAAAACGAAAGCTTCGACGGCTTTGTCAGCCGAGTCTCATCGAATACTTTCACCTTCGAAAGCGGCGTTCTGACCTACGCCAGCCGGGGCACGGCCTATACCCTCGACGGCAAAGGCGTTTTGACCGCCGGCGGCGAGGTGGTGCCGCTCGGGTACAAACGCTTCGACAGCCCCTATATCGAGGCGGAACGTGAGAGCCGCGCGATGACCTTCCGGTTCGGCGGCTCGTCGCTGCATCTTGATTTTGACAATGGCATCAGGGAAACCTGCAATTAAAAACCGATATCCGCGCACAGGCCCATCGCCTGTTCGGAGTCCTCGCCGCAGTAAAAACGGTAACGGCTGTCCAAAACCCAGTTGCCGTTTTGGGCGTCGTAAAAACGCAGGTCATCTGTTTTAAGCCGCAAAACGGCGG
>JAKJCA010000106.1 GCA_022706685.1 Bacillota bacterium | reverse complement strand
GTCTGGGCGCCCAGTGAACGCATATAGGCGACAGACTGTTTCAAATCTTCCTCGGTCTGGTCCGGCAGGCCGGTGATAAAGGTCGCCGTGGTGAAAATACCCGCTTCGGCGCACCAGCGCATGGTATCTCTCGCCTTGTCGAGGTCGAGATATTTTTTAATCAGCCGCTGGCCGGCCGGCGTGCCGCTCTCAATGCCGCACATGACCCAGCGGCAGCCGGCTTCCGCCATTAAGAAAAAATCCTCCCGTTCAAACAAATCGGCGCGAATGTCGCAGCTCCAAGCAATGTCCAGGCTTGCCGCAATGAGCGCCCTGCAAAAGCCGGCGAGGGTTTCGCGGTCGGGCGCGATGAGATCGTCGACGAAATAGACGCCGTCGATCCGGTAATGTTCCTTGAGCCAGCGCAGTTCCTCCACGACATAGCCGACCGGACGCCGCCTCCAGCAGCCTTTGGCAAGGCCGGAATTGTAGCAGAACGCGCAGGTGCCGGTGCAGCCCTTTGAAGCGTAGACATGAAGCATGCGCTCACAGGAACGGTTTTTGAAAAAATACTTCGACGCGTCGACGAAGGTGAAGTCAATCACGGGGAGTCCGGCCAGGCCGGCCGGCCGGTCAGGCTTATTGACGAGCGGCTCTCCGCCGCGAAGCATCGCCAGTCCCGCGATGTTTTCCGCGGGCTCCCCTGCGGAAAGCGCATCAGCCAGCGCGAGGGTAGGGGCTTCGCCGTCGCCGAGCGCGACAAAATCAACCACGCCGCTTTGCAGCGCAAGTTCCGGGACCAGCGACGCCATGGGGCCGCCCCAGACGACGGGAATATTCCGCTTTTTGCAGACGCGGGAAAGTTTGAGCGCGTCTGCAAAACTCATGCCCCCCGGAACGGAAATCCCCACGAGGCCGGGCGAAAAACGGTCCAGGCGCCGTGAGAAGCCTCCGCCTTCAACCGCGCGGTCATAGATGCGCGCTTCGTGGCCGTTGTTTTTGAGATGCGTCGCGACGGAAAGAAGCCCCAGCGGGAGGGGCGCTTTCTGTTTGACATATCCGGTGGCGGCGTTGACGAGGAGGACTCTCATGCTTTTTCCTTTGCAGTGAAATGATTATTTCAAACCGTAACGTTTGCGTATCGCGGGGAACGCCGTCGCATAAAAGACGACCTGCGCAAACTCCCCGGCGGCGCGCGCCAGCAGCAGCAGCGAACGCAGGCCTCCCCTGCCGAGAAATTCGCGCACCTGGCCGAAGGCTTTTTTCACATAGACGCGCGACTGCCCGCCGTCTTCATACTTCCAGAAAAAATTGCGCAGATAAAAATGGGCCGACACCACCCGCAGTTCCCTGTCCGGCACGGCGGAATAATTGGCGCCGAAGAGGTCCATCATTTTGATTTTTTCCCATTCCCGGTAATTGGCCGGCGGCCTCATCAGCCCCTGCGCGACGAGCTGCTCGTAAAGCGCGGATTTCGGAATCGGCCCGTAAAAGGACGGTATCAGCAAGTCGGCGCCGAGGGAAAGCATATAGGCGACCGTCCGGCGCAGTTCGTCGCTTTCGAGGCCGGGAAAGTTCAGGATAAACGACGCCGAGGTGACAATGCCGATCTCGCGGCACCAGGCGAGCGTCTGCTTCGCTTTGTCAAGGTTGAGGCATTTACCGATGAGTTTCTGCCGTTCCGGTACGCCGCTTTCGATACCGAAATACAGCCAGCGGCAGCCGGTATCGTACATGCTCTGCAGGTTTTCGCGCGTACAGCAGTCGGCGCGCAGTTCCCCGCCCCAAATGAAACGCAGGCCGCTGGCGCGGATGTTTTCGCAGAAAGCCGCCAGGCGGGCGCTGTCGGGCGTCAGCAGGTCGTCGGCAAAACAGACGCCGTCCATGCCGTATTGCTCGACCAGGCAGCGGATTTCTTCCAGATAATAAGCCGGCGGCCGGGCGCGCCAGAGACCGCCGCAGTAAGCGGGGTTGTAGCAGTAAGTACAGCGGCAAACGCAGCCTTTCGAGGCATAGACGTGCAGCATACGCTCGCACGCGACGTTGCGTACGAAATACCGCCGCGGGTCGACAAACTTGAAATCGATGACAGGCAGTTCGGCCAGGTCCGCCGGCTCACGCTCGCAGGTGAAAACGGTGCTGCCGTTTTCACGGAAAGCGAGGCCGTTGACTTCGCCCGGCGGCGTATTGTTTTCCAGCGCGGCAATCAGTTCGAGCAACGTGATTTCGCCCTCGCCGACGACGACGAAATCCGCCGCGCCGCTGTCGAGCACGATGCCGGGCATCAGGGAAGTGACGGCGCCGCCCCAGACAACGGGAATGCCCCGGCGTTTGACCTCTTGGGAAACGCGGACGGCGTCGGCAAAGCATTTGAACGCGGGCGCGGCAACCCCGACCAGGTCGGGCTTGAACGCGTCAAGCGTTTTGACGGC
>JAKJCA010000018.1 GCA_022706685.1 Bacillota bacterium | reverse complement strand
ACCGGCGAGTATTACGCTTTATGCAAGGGCGGGAAACCCGCCGGGAGGTAAACGGATGGAATGGTCTCAAATCGCCGCAGTCGCGGCTGCCGTTGTGCTGTTTTTGGCGTTTCTTGCGGCCGTTTGCGGTTACTTGGTGTTCCGCATGGCCATCCGCAGGCCGGTCAAGCCGAAACCAGAAAGCAAAGACCCGCGAAAGATTGAAAGGAAAGCCATCCGTGAAAAGAACAATGCCGCGCTTTTCGCTCTTCATCCAGAGGATTTGTCCCTGACGACGCCGGACGGCCTGACTCTGAGGGCGTGGTTTCTCCCCGCGGCCAAACCGAGCAAACGCTTTGCCGTATGCGTGCATGGCTATAAGTGCAACGGCCCCGACGAGTTCAGCCACATGATGCCCTTCTACCATGAAATGCTCGGCTACAACTATTTATTGCCGGACAATCGGGCGCACGGAAGAAGCGAAGGCAAATATATAGGCTTCGGCTGCCTGGATTACAAAGATATCCTTCAATGGACCGCCTATCTTGTCGAGCGTTTCGGCGAGGACATCGAGATTATCTTGCACGGTATTTCCATGGGCGCCGTTACCGTTATGCTGGCCAACGCAAACAACCCGCCGCCGCAAGTCAAACTTGTTATCGAAGACTGCGGTTTTACCACGCTGGTTGACGAGATGAAGGCAAATCTCAAAGAGAAGACGCGCCTGAAACTGGCGTTTCTCATTCCGCTCGGCAGTATCTGGTGCCGCCTGATTGCAGGTTACCGTTTCGAGGACGCCGACTGTATCGAGGCGGTTAAAAAGGCGAAGAACCCCGTGATGTTCATACACGGGGCGTCGGATACCTTTGTGCCGACCGGGATGGTATACCGTTTGTTTGAGGCATGCGCTGCCAAGAAGGACCTGCTGGTGGTGGAGGGCGCTGTTCACGCCTACAGTTACTACGACGCGCCGGAACTGTACCGGGAAAAGGTCACCGGTTTTATTGCCGCCTGCACAGGCTCTGTTTAGGCGGATATTTGAAAAACGTGAATCGGAATATGAAAGAGACGTGATGGATGTTGTCTGCCGATAAAATACGATTGCTGAAAAAAAGCTGCTGGCTTATTCTGCACACGGTGATCATCGTTAATTTTGTTGCCGAAATCCTGTACGGCTTTTATCAGGTGTTTTTTGTCCTTGTACCGCCCGGCGGCAAAAAAGGCCCGCTGATGGGCAGAGCAGGTGAAATCCCTTTTGAACTGATGGTCAAGAGAAGGCTTTTCGCAACGGAAACATGGATTGCCATATCGGGATTAGCCGTTTATCTGGCCGTAATTTATAAGGAAAAATTCAAGGGATTTTCACGGCACGGACGCTGACGTTACGCGCCGCCGGGTGAAAAAATGCCTTTGGCTGCAGCCCTTATTCGCGCGGTTTACGCGAGATAGCCGCATTCGAGCAAGTCCTTTTTGAAAGCGTCGAACATATGAGCGCCTTCGTCGGTTTTCCAGCGCCCTACGGAATCCGGGCGCATTTCTATTTTCGCCATCGGCATGCCGAGGAAAGATTCCAGTTTGTTCAGCACTTCATCCTGGTGAAATACCATATCCTCAAAACGAAGTTTGAGCAGACGCGATGGCTCCGGAGTGGCTTTCATCAATTCGCGCTGATATTTCCAGCTGATGGCGCGCATCTCCCGTATGTCATGCGCAGCCGGGCATTCAATGCCGAAATCGCGCAGGTCGTCCGTTACGTGGCCGGAAAGGATGCAGTCACGGGGATCGCGCACCCAATGAATATAATGGATATCCGGAAACATTTTAAGGATCCAGGGATAGCAAAGGGTAGTTTCCGGTATTTTCCAGCCTTTTGTGGGAGCCCCGCTGCTCAGGACACTGCTCAGATATTCCTCAATCAGGCGGATGAAAGCCGGGTCGGGTTTCATATCGAGCACCTTGGCGAAATCCCAGCGCCAATCCCCGAGATATGAAACGTATTGCCCCATGACCCGGCACGCTTCATACATCTTTTCGGGCGGGACAAGGTCCCAGGAGCGGTTGAGCGGCTCGCCCATATACACGCCGCTTCGCGCGAGGGTTTCGGATATGGCCCGCGTGCCGGAATGTCCGCGGCCGATTATCGTGATCATCATAATTCAGCAAAATCCCGTCTTGTTATTGCGCGTAAGCCATCGCACCCGCAAAGTATATCATCGGGCCAAAGGGATTTCAACGATATTGACGCGACCTTAAAAAAAGGGTAATCTTAATCGATATCAAGCCGGAGTATTCAATGAAATCGTCATCACAGGCAAAAATATTGCAAAGCATGTCGGATACAGGCGCCGTCGTTTGGCTGACAGGACTCTCCGGGGCAGGGAAGTCGACCATCGCTGCGGAGGCTATAAAAACATTGCGTTCCCGCGGCTATCGGACCGCGCTGCTCGACGGGGACGATTTACGTGCCGGGCTCAACAGTGACCTTGATTATTCAGCCGCCGGCCGCAAAGAGAACATTCGCAGAATAAGCCATGTGGCCGCGTTGATAGCAGGCAGCGGTATCCATGCTGTCGTCTGCGCCATTTCGCCCTTTGCGGCAGACAGAGCATTCACGCGCGCCGTCTGTATCAAAAAAAGTATCGCTTTCATCGAAGTCTTTGTCGATACGCCGCTCGAAGTGTGCGCCGGCAGGGATGTCAAAGGGCTTTACAAAAAAGCATATTCCGGCGAAATCGCCGATTTTACAGGTGTTTCCTCGCCTTATGAAATCCCTGACGACTCAGAACTGACTATAAGGACGGCCCGTTGCTCTCCGCGCAGAGCCGCAGAGATGATAGCGGATTATTGCGAAGTCGTCCGCTCGCTGCCGGGCATGACGATTCGCGCCGCATCGGCCGCCAGGGCTGCCGGCAGAAAAATCATGCAGATTTACTCATCCGGCTTTGAAGTGGCATATAAACGAGACGCGTCCCCGCTGACATCGGCCGATTCGGCCGCGGAGCAGATCATACGCCGCAGGCTTGAAAAGAATTTTCCAGCCTATGCGATATTGTCCGAAGAAAGCGCAGACGACAAAGCAAGGCTGAAAAAAGAGGGTTGCTTTCTGGTCGATCCCCTTGACGGCACCAAGGAGTTCATCAAGCGGAACGGCGAATTTACGGTGAATATCGCTTTTGCTTACAGAAATAAAAGTATTATGGGCGTCGTGTATGTCCCGGCCAGCGATATCCTTTACTACGCGGCGGAAGGCTGCGGAGCGTTCAGGCAGCAGTCGCCCGGTTCCCGGTATTTTGCGCGGGAAGACCGCATTCAAGTATCCGGCAACAGGGAAAAACTGACCCTCGCCGTCAGCCGTTCGCATGCGGACGGGCAACTCGCCGCGCTGCTTGAGAACAACCGCGAACGTATCGGTGAAACCATCGCGGCCGGCTCGTCGCTGAAAGGCTGTCTTGTCGCCGAGGGGAAAGCGGACGCTTATTACAGAACGGGCTGCACAATGGAATGGGATACAGCCGCGATGCATTGCATCGCGCAACAGGCCGGGGGTGTTTGCCGGCAGGGCGACGGTTCCCCGTTGCGTTATAACCGCAAAGACCCATTCAACCGCAAAGGCTTTTTCATACTCAACGCCATCGAAAATCGCTTCATTGGCAAGACAGCGGGGGATTCATCCAGATGACCCATCTCGAATATTTGGAGAATAAGAGTATCCACATCCTCAGGGAAGCGTATAACCGCTTCGGCAGCCTGTGCATGCTTTGGTCAATCGGCAAGGATTCCACCGTGATGCTCGCTTTGGCGCGAAAGGCCTTTTTCGGCCACGTCCCGTTTCCGCTGATCCATATCGACACCCATTATAAAATCCCCGAAATGATTCTATACCGCGACAAGCTCGCGCGCGAATGGAACCTCGATATGATTTACGGCGAAAATAAAAAGGCGCTCGACGAAAAGCTGACTTTCCCAGACGGTAAAGCCAGCCGCCTCGAATGCTGCAGGAATTTAAAAACACTCGCGCTGAAATACACCCTTTCCGGCGAATGGCCACGGTACCGGATGGATCATGCCACCGGCTCGTACCGCATCGACGGCAATAAAGAACCCTTTACCGGCGTTATCGTCGGCATCCGCGCGGATGAAGAAGGAAGCCGCTCCAAGGAACGCTATTTTTCACCGAGGGATGTCAACAATGATTGGGATGTGGCGGATCAGCCGCCGGAATTCTGGGGGCAGTATAAAACCGATTTCAAGCCGGGGACGCATATCCGAATCCACCCGCTTCTGGACTGGACGGAACTCGACGTCTGGGAGTATATCCGGCAGGAAAACATACCGGTGGTCGATTTGTATTTCAACCGCGGCGACGGAAAGCGTTACCGCTCGCTGGGCTGCTGGCCCTGCACCTTCCCCGTGGAAAGCGACGCCAAAAACCTCGACGAAGTCATTGAGGAATTAAAAACGGGCAAGTTTTCGGACATTGCGGAACGTTCCGGCAGAGCGCAGGATAAAGAAGACGGCGGAGGCCTTGAGGAACTTCGAAAAGATGGATACATGTAACCGCGAAAGCGTTTCGGCGGATCAACTTAAAAAGATGAATATCGTGATTGTCGGCCATGTCGACCACGGTAAAAGCACCGTCATCGGCAGACTGCTGGCCGACACCAATTCGCTGCCGAAAGGCAAACTCGAGGCGGTGAGGGAACTCTGCCGCCGTACGGCCAAACCGTTTGAATACGCTTTTCTGCTCGACGCGCTCAAAGACGAGCGTTCTCAAGGGATCACCATCGATACGGCGCGATGCTTTTTCCAGACCCAAAAGAGAAAATATATTATTATTGACGCCCCCGGCCATATCGAGTTTTTGAAAAATATGATCACCGGCGCGTCCAGAGCGCAGGCCGCGCTGCTGGTCATCGACGCGCATGAAGGCATCCGCGAGAATTCGCTCAGGCACGGTTATATGCTCGCCATGCTCGGCATCAAACAAATCGCCGTACTCGTCAATAAACTGGACCTCATTGAACCCTCGCGGCGACGCGAAGTATACGAAAATATTAAAAGCGAATACGAACGGTTTTTGGAGAAGATTGAACTGCGCCCCGCTTCTTTCATCCCAGTTTCAGCGGCGGAAAGTTACAACATCTCGTCAAAATGCCCCCAGATGCCCTGGTACGGCGGCCCGACCGTCCTTGAAGCGCTTGACGCTTTCGAAGAGGAGCCGGAACCGGAAGGCCTTCCTTTTCGCATGTGGGTACAGGATGTGTATAAGTTTACGGCCGGCGGGGATGAAAGGCGCATCGTTGCCGGAACCGTTTCATCCGGCGTGCTGCGCGAAGGCGCTGAGATTATGTTTATGCCTTCCGGAAAAAAGACGTTTGTCAAATCCATCGAGGTGTTTAACGAGCCGCCGAAAAGCTGTGTGAGGGCGGGGTATGCCGCGGGCTTTTGCATGGCGGAACAAATTTATGCCAAAAGAGGCGAACTTGTTACCCTCATCGGAGAAACGCCGCCGTCAACCGGAACCTGCGTGAAAGCATCGGTTTTCTGGCTCGGCAAAGAACCTTTTATCCCCGATAAAAACTACCGGTTGAAAATCGGTTCGGCACAGGTCTCGTGCCGTCTGGACGAGGTGCTGTCCGTCCTCAACGCTTCGACTCTCGAAAACGAGAGCCGAGGCAGCGTGGAACGCAACGAAGTGGCGCGATGCGTACTCCGCTTCGACAGGCCGCTTGCGTTTGATTTGGCAGGCGGGGCGCCGGACACTTCGCGCTTTGTGATTGTCGACGGCTACGAAATAGCCGGAGGAGGGATTATCACTTCGATTCCGGAAGGGGATACGCTCTCCGAAAAGCTTGTGCGCCGCAATATCAAATGGATTAAAAGCGATGTTTCCACGCAGGAGAGGGAACGATACTATCGCCAGAAAGCGCAGCTCGTTGTTATTAGCGGTCATGCGGATACGGATAAAAAAGGCATTGCGCGATGCCTCGAGAGGCAGCTGCTTGACGCAGGCAGAACAGCCTATTACCTTGGTATCGGCAATTTGCTCTACGGGGTCGATTCAGACATCAAAAGCGACAGTTCCATGCACAATATGCAGGAACGCCGCGAGCATATCCGGCGTCTGGGGGAATTGTCAAATATCATGCTCGACGCGGGCAATATCCTCATTGTCACCGCGAGCGAACTGGCCGTCCCTGAACTGGAACTGCTGCGGCAGATCATTCAGACCGAAAATATCATCACCGTCTGGGTCGGGGACGTTTCGCGTCAGCCGCCGGGATATGACGCGTGCGTCCACGCCGGCGGCGCGGATACCGCGTCGGAAATCTTTCGGATGATCGAAGCCGGCCAGCTTGAAATATAAATCAATATCAAAAAAGACGGTGCGGCAGTCAATGCCGTTCCGTCTGTCTAAAAAATATAAAGCTAAATATCGTATAGCCGGACGTCGTCCAGCCGCACTCTGCAACCTTCGCGGGCGGAAAGATAGCAGGCAAGAACCATCCTCAGCGACTCCCTTGCTTCGCGGACGCCGCAAACGGCCGGCCGCTTTCCGTTGAGGAAGTCGGCCAGCGGTTTTGCCTGCGCTTTGATGCGGTCCCACTGGCTTGAGGGCAGCGGAATATCGCTGACTCTCCAGTCCGGGTCGCCTTCGACAAACCACTTCAAGGCGGCCTGCGTTTCGTGCGGCAGCCTTGTCGCGGGTCCGTCGCCGCCATAGTGCTGAAGGGCCCCTTTTTCAAAATATCCTTCCGACGTAATCTCGGCCGCCGAACAGGCGGAGGAAAACATCATCTCCACAATCAAACCGTCATCGTATCGGAAAAGCGCCGCAGCGGTGTCGTTCTTGACCTGTGGAATGTGCATTGTGGACATTTCGCAGCTGACCGTGGCGGGCAGGCCGAAAAGGGAATAGAGCCAGTCAGCCGTGTGCGCGCTGTCGTCCGCGAATATATCCCTGTTTAACTTCTCATCCGTATGCCAGGTATTTTTAAAGTCCGGATTGTTGTGCATGCTCAGGCAGTGACGGCGGCGGAAAAAGTACGGCCTGCCCATCACGCCGCTTTCGATGAGCTGCTTTATTTGAAGGTTGACCGGGTCCACGCGCATTTGCCATGCCACGGTAAAAGGGCGGCCGTTGTTTTCAACCGCTTCCACGATGGCGTCCGCCTCGGCCAGCGTCAGCGACAGGGGCTTGTAAAGGATGATGCTCTTTTTTGCGTTGGCCGCAAGGATGGCCAGCCGCGCGTGGTATGCAGTCTCGACCGCAATCACGACGGCGTCGACATCGGCGCGGGACACCAGTTGTTCGGCGCCGGCAACTTCCTGAGCGCCGAGATCCGCGCAGTTTTTTTTGCGGCGGCTTTCGTCGTGATCCCATCCGCAGATAACCGATACGCCGTATTCGGGGTGCTTCATCCATTCGCCTGTGAGGCCGCCGATGTGGCCGTGCGCAAAACCCAATATCCCGATATTCAAAAGCGGCCCTCCGAAACTATAAAAATTATAAATCAAGTAAATAAAAATCGGCATACCGAAAAGAGGCGGTAAGTAGATTTACGGGAAAATACCGCGAATATTTTTGGCCGCGACCAGCCGTTTTAATGCGGACATGTAGGCGCCCATTCTCAATGAGGTTTGATAAGCCTCGCTGATTCCGACCACTTCGCGGAAAGCCCTGATCATGATTTTTTCAAGTGTTTTATTCACCTGGTCGAGGTCCCACATAAAACTTTCGAGGTTCTGTACCCACTCGAAATAGGACACGACCACGCCTCCGGCATTCGCCAAAATATCGGGAACAAGGAAGATACCGCGGCTGCGGAATATTTCATCGGCTTCGACATCGGTCGGACCGTTGGCGCCTTCGATAATAATCCTTGCTTTAACATCGGCGGCGTTAGCGGCTGACAGCTGGTTTTCAAGCGCTGCTGGAATTAAAATATCGCAGTCGGCGGTCAGAATGTCGCCGCCGCAGAAATGGCTCACACCCGGTGAGCTGAATTCGCAAAGCGTTGAACCGCCGGCCAGATGCTTCTGGATTGCCGGGATATCCAGCCCGTTTTCAGAACGGATGCCGCCGCTGATATCCGAAACGGCGACGATGGTGAAGCCGGTGTCGAAAAGCAGCCGCGCCGCCGCGCCCCCGACGTTGCCCATCCCCTGAATCGCGACGCGTAATGATTGCGGGTTTAAGCCGAGATGCCTGACCGTTTCCTGTGTGACGATTAAAACGCCTCGTCCGGTCGCCTCCGAACGGCCCAGAGAACCGCCGATATCAATGGGCTTTCCCGTTACGACACCGGGGACGGCATAACCTTTCATCATGCTGTATGTGTCCATAATCCAGCCCATAATTTCCGGATTCGTGTTGACATCGGGCGCGGGGATATCCCTCTCCGGCCCGATCAAAGGCAGGATGGAAGCGGTGTAGCGGCGTGTCAGCCGCATAAGTTCTTTTTTCGAGAGGTCGCGCGGGTCGACCTTCACGCCGCCTTTTGCCCCGCCGTAAGGGATATTGACCACGGCGCATTTAAAAGACATCCAGGCCGCGAGCGCTTTCACCTCGTCGAGGTCGACGTCTTGATGAAAACGAATCCCGCCCTTGCAGGGTCCTCGCAAACTTGAGTGCTGCACCCGGTAACCTTCGAAAACCTTGATGCCGCCGTCGTCCATTTCGATGGGGATGGATACCTGCAGGATTCTTTCGGGATATTTCAGCGCTTCATAATCATTGGCCTCAAGCCCGAGTATCTGCGCCGCCTGTTCGAGATAGGACAACATATTGTCATACGGATTGCTTGTTGCCATGGTCGGTTCCTCCTTTATCGCGACGACGAATATCGTCAGGACGTCCGAATGAGCGTGTAGCTGTTATCCAAAAGCTGCCGTATCAAACTGTCGTTGTCAAAGACTTCACAGTCAAAATCCACCCCGCCGCGGGCAAGATGCCGGATACTGTGAAAATCCGAACCTGAAATTTTTCGAAGTCCGTGCAAATCCGCCCAAAAATCGGCAAAACGGTTGCGCACGGCGTCGGTACCGCCATTGTATACTTCAATGCCGAATAATTTAGATGGGTCCGTTACAGACATGCCGTCCCTGAAAGGATGCGCCTGGTAAACCAGCGCTTTTCCCGGCAGTATTTTTAAGAACGAGTCGAGGTCCAGCGTGTTCAGAAGCGGAGAGCGATATAGAAAATCCTCGTCAAACCCGTAGACGAGATAATCGTTGACGGTGCCGTCAAATCGCAGTTCCATACCCAGCAGTACCGTCATGCCGAGCCGCCCGCCGGCCTCCCGGGCCAACCGGTAACCTTTCAAATAATAGTCAATGATTGCGTCGTGGCCGCGGCCTGAAAGCTCTGCTTTATACCATTCGAGCGATAAATCAAAAAAATGGTTGGTAATGACGATACCCCGATAACCTTCTTGATGATAGGCCGCAACAATCTCCGCCGCGCTCATATCGACGCAGATATCATTTTCAGATGTATGGGTATGCAATTCAAACTTCATCGATTGTATTGTAGAATGAACATGCTGTTTTTTCAACCGTATCGCATCGCTTGTAGCGACGATTCATATAAAAATTCAAAAGAAAATGCTGAAGTTGTTGAGCACGCATGTCCTGTGTGCTACTATATTACGCGAATATGCATCAAACGGTGCTGGAAGGGAATGATAGGGGCGGCATGATCAAACTCGGAGTCAACAGCGTTCTTTTCAAAGGGGTTAGTTTTTCCGAAGCGGCGGAGGCCATCAAGCGATGCGGTTACGACGGCGTTGAAATCTCGGCGATTTCCGGCATGTGCGAACATCTGGACCTGGAAAACTGGCGCGGGCAGAAACCGCTCCTGCAATCTGTCATGGCAGAATACGGGCTCGAGTTTCTTTCGACGGAAGTGGCTTCCAGAGACCGTGAAAGGCTTCTAAAAGCATTTGAAGCCTGCGCGGAAATCGGCATACCCGTCGTAAACATCGGTTCGGGCGGCAAAGCCGGCGATGAGGAAAGTTTTCTCGAAGCAATGGAGATGATTGCGGCAAGCTCCGCGGACGCGGAAAGTTTCGGCGTCACGCTCTGCGTAAAGGCGCATGTGGGTGCAGCCGTCTACAATACCGAAACCACACTGCGGATGGTCGGGCAAATCAAGTCGAAAAGCCTGGGCGTCGATATGGATCCGAGCCATATTCACAGAGCGGGTGAAAATCCGGCTGTCGAATTGCCGAAGGTCATTGCCGCTATGAAACACATTCATATTCGTGATTGCCTGGGTATGGGCCCAAGCCCGGGCGAACCTGCGATGCAGGCCTGCGGCAGGGGTGATATCGACCTGTTCGGTTATTTTGAGGCGATGACCGATGCCCGTTACGACGGCCCCGTCTGCCTTGAAGTCATAGGACCGGAACAAACGATGACGCAGGCAACCGCGATTGCGGCGGAAAGTTACGGTTATATGAACGCGATACTGAAAAAACTCGGCGCGAGATAAATGAAGGAGTGCATCTGCTATGACAAAGAAACCCAATATTCTGCTTTTCGGTATTGACAGCCTTCGCAGCGATCACATGAGCCTGTATGGCTACGATCGTCTGACCACCCCGCATATCGACAAATATATCGCCGAGGGCGGAATCCTGTTTGAAAATATGTTCAGCCCATCCATCCCCACGACGCCGGGCTATGCTTCCATGT
This sequence comes from Bacillota bacterium, assembly GCA_022706685.1. Lineage (GTDB taxonomy): Bacteria > Bacillota > Clostridia > Oscillospirales > Acutalibacteraceae > UBA1447. Next base: position 34,479 of record JAKJCA010000018.1, on the reverse strand, counting down.
TGACGGGGCTGGATTGTTTCGGCACCGATTGCGTCGCTCTGCGGCACGAAGGGGGGTTGCTGGATTCCATTAAAACGCTGCCGGAGATACTGGCCGAAAACGGCTATACCAGCACTTGCATCGGCTTTAAAGGCAACGCCGCTTCGCGCGGATTCAGCAAATACATCCCTTATGAAGACTGGCAGCCGGATAAAGCGGAAAGCATGAACGCGGCGGCGATTCCGGAACTCAAGCGCCTGGCAAAGCAGAAAAAGCCGTGGCTTCTGTTTATGCGGCACATGGATCCCCATTCGCCTTACTATACCAAAAAGCCGTTCGACAGGCTTTTTTACGCGGGCGACGAATTTGACAAAAACAATAAATCGCTCAACCCCGTTTACGCGTTCAAACCGTTCCGCGACTATTTCCTCTCCTGGTTCCCCGAAGGCTGTACGGACGCCGAGTATATCATCGCGCAATACGACAGCAGCGTCGCTTATATGGATATGTGCATCAACCAGATTTTGGAAACGCTTCGCCTTACCGGCGTCGAGGAAGATACCATTGTTGTATTTACCTCGGACCACGGCGAAACGCTTTACGACCATGACTGTTATTTCGACCATCACTCGATTTACGACAATGTGCTCAACGTCCCGCTGGCCATCCGTTATGAAAAGTTCCCGTATGCAGGTAAAGTGCCCGACATCTGCCAGGTCAAAGACATGGTGCCGACCCTCCTTTCGCTGTGCGGTATCGACGCAGGCATCCGTTTTGACGGCCGCGACCTGACAAAAGTCTTTACAGATGAGGGCATCAGGCAGGAAAGCGAGTTTTATATCACGGAAGCAACCTGGATGCGCAAGCATGGCTGGCGCACGCCCGAGTGGAAACTGATCGTCGCGCTCGAACCCGACTTCCACTTCAAACCCCCGGTGGAACTTTACAACCTGATCGACGACCCCGGTGAAAACAACAACCTCGCGGACCGGGAGTCGGAAGTTGTCGCCTTTCTGACGGCGCGCATGAAAGCCCATATCAAGAAACGCGAAAGCGAGACCGGCAGAAAAAATCCGATGCTGACCAACCGAAACTGGAACGGTTTCGGCAGGCCGTTCAAGTCGTCTGAAGAGGCGTACAACTCGCTTCATATCGGTGACCCGGAAGCTGCGAAACGTTTGCAGGCGAAACTGTCCGAAATGGGCGTCGGAGACTAAAAAGTCAAGGAAGAAGTATGCAGAGAACATGCGTTATCGGCATGGGGCCTATCGGCAACAACCATGCCAGGGCTTATCGGCAGTGCGAACAAGCCGAACTTGTCGGCGTATGCGATATCCGGCCGGAACGCGCGTCAGCCGCGGGTGAAAAATTCGGCGTGCCGTATTTCCTGAGCGCCAAGGAAATGCTGTCGGCTCTCAAACCGGATATCTGCAGCATTGCCACGGGCGGCTACGAATACTCGAGCGACCATTTTGAACCGACCATGCAAGCGCTCGAAGCCGGTTGCCATGTTTTGGGCGAAAAACCGATTTCCAACGACCTGAAACAAGCGCAGGAAATGGTGGATACCGCCAAGAGGCTGAACCGGTGCTACGGCATCGACCTGAACCACCGTTTTACCCCCGCCGCACGCCAGGCGAAAAAATGGCAGGACGACGGCAGAATCGGCGAACTGCTTTTTTGCAACATGGCCTTATGGATCGGCAAATACCAGAACATCGATTCGCTTTATTATCATCTCAAGTGCCTGAATCCGCACAGCGTGAATATCATGCAGTATTTTTGCGGACCGGTTAAAGAAGTCACCGCCTTTGCACTGAAAGCCGGAGGCAGGGACGTTTATTCGACCGCGACCGTTAACATGCGTTTCGCGTGCGGTGCGGTCGGGCATCTTACGAGTTCATACGACATCAAGCGGGGCCATCCGATGGAACGCTGCGAAGTTGCGGGCGTCGGCGGACGCTTCGTTTTTGAGGATATGTGGCGCGAGGCCGTACTCTATCCCGCCGATTCCTGGCTCAAAGAAGTATATACCAACCCGGTCTTCGGCGGTTTCGAAGGGTTTTATGATACCTTTCGCGACCGTATTCACGCTTTTGTCCGGCAGGTTGACGCCCATACCGCTCCGGCGGATATTGACGGCAGCGGCGAGGAGGGGCTCGAAGCGTCCCGGGTGATTCATGCGGCCATCCGCTCGATTGAAGAAAACGGCGCCGTCGTACAAGTATCGGATATCAAAGAATAACCTGCGCAGTAGACGAAAGGAATGATTTTATGTCAAACACACCTTTGAAAGTCGCCGTAATTGGTATGGGCGGCATCGGCAATACCCATGCTGCCTGCCATCAGGAAGACGAGCTGGCCGAACTGGTCTGTGTATGCGATGTGATCAAAGAAAAAGCCGACGAGGCGGCGGAGCGATTCGGCGTACCCGCGTTTTATTCGCTCGGCGAGGTACTTGCAGCGTACCCGGAACTGGATATTGTCGACGTCACGACAGGAGGGCTGGAAAACGGCTCCTGGCATTATGAGCCCGTCATGCAGGCGCTCGACGCGGGCAAACACGTATTGACGGAAAAACCGATCTCCAACAATATCGCCGAGGCGCGAGAAATGGTAAATTTTGCGGCGCAGAAGAAGAGGTACCTCGGCTGCAACCTCAACCATTATTTTTCAGGTCCCGCCGATAAAGCGAGGGAGCTGATTGCGGAGGATAAAATCGGCGAGCAGGTCTATTCGCTGACTAAAGTCGGTTTTAACGGCAGTGCGGTCAGTCCGTCGATCGCCGACAGGAATTCCCGCTGGCAGCTGCCCTATTCCCACGCGAAAGCGTTCCTGACGCATCCGTTTTCGGTCATGCGGCATTTCAGCGGCGACATCAGCCATGTGCAGGCGTTTATGGACAAACCGGGCGTCCGCCGCCAGTCATCCGATCTGATGCTGTCGATTCAAAGCATCCATGTCAGGTTCCAAAACGGTTGTGTCGGATATCTGCTCAGCCAGCGCGGGGACGCCCATTTCGGTTTGGGCGGCTGGTGGAGTTTTGAACTGGCAGGCGCCAAGGGCACTTTCTGCATCGAAAACTGTGTCGAAAAATTGACCTATTGGACAAAAGACAAGCAGCCGGAAGTTTTCGATACCGGCATCACCGATTTCGGAGCCACGTTCCCGCTGAGAATTCATGCTTTCCTTGAGGACGTCAGCAACGGCGTTCCCCTCGAGCACCTGCGCGCCAGCGGACGCGACGCCCTCGCCACCATGGAGTACATTTTCGCTGCCATCGACTCTTACGAATCCGGCGGCCAACTGGTGACGCCGCACGCCTTGCCGGCTTTCCACGGCGACGTGAACATCATTCATTGATAATTGAAGGATGAGTTTTTAAAGCAAGCCATTCACACTTCATTAGTGTTCAATTGGAAACAAACCCCAAAACCAGGCGAAAACAGCAAGCAACAAAAATGAGCGAAACGCCCCGAGCTTTTCGGCCGCAGGGCGTTTCGCTTGTTTGGTGCCGGTGATCGGGGTCGAACCGATACGGTATCGCTACCACCGGATTTTGAGTCCGGCACGTCTGCCAATTCCATCACACCGGCATGCTGCGTATTATTATAGTGGGTTGCGAAACGAAAATCAATCGGAGCCGGCCGATGATTGAAAATAATCATCGCCGTGTTGACGCAGAGGCTTCGGCTCGATTGACAAAAAGAGCGGCCCGCGTGTAAAATCATAGAAACTTCGGCTCAGAGGTCACATCATCATACTGGGGGATAAAACGGTGGAAATCAGAGATTTAATCGACCTCGGCCAACTGACACAAGCGGATACCATGCAGCTGCTGGATATGGCGCAAACCGTTAAAAACAATCCCAGCTATTTCATTGACCACTGCCACGGCAATATTATGGCCACGCTCTTTTATGAGCCTTCTACCAGAACGCAAATGTCCTTTCAGGCGGCGATGCTCAGGCTCGGGGGCAAAATTATCGGCTTTGACAATCCCGGCAACTCCTCCGTATCGAAAGGGGAGAGTTTGAAGGACACCGTCAAAGTCGTCAGCAATTACTGCGATATTATCGTCATCAGAAATCCGCTTGAAGGAGCCGCTTTGGCGGCTTCGCTGTTTTCACGCTGTCCTGTCATCAACGCCGGCGACGGAGGTCATCTTCACCCGACGCAAACCTTAACGGACCTTGTGACTCTGTTTTTTGAGAAGAAAAGGCTCGAAGGTCTCACCGTCGGGCTTTGCGGCGACAATAAAAACGGCAGAACAGTGCACTCGCTGGCGAAAAGCCTTTCCAAATACCCGGGCAACCGTTTTGTCTTCATATCGACGCCTCAGCTTCAGGCGCCTGCGTACATTCTTGACGCCATCAAAGCCAACGGCTGCGAATATGAAACATCGCAGACCCTTGAGGGGGTGATCGGCGATCTGGATGTGCTTTACATGACAAGAATCCAGCGCGAACGCTTTTCGGACGCCGCTGAATACACCAGGCAAAAGGGAGTGTTCATTCTCGACGCGGCAAAAATGCGCCACGCGAAAAAAGACCTTACCGTCATGCATCCGCTGCCAAGAGTGGACGAGATTGCCGTCGATGTCGACGACGATCCAAGAGCGGCTTATTTCAAACAGACCGAATACGGGTTGTACGCGCGTATGGCTTTGATTATGAACATGCTGGCGAATAAGAACGCCGCCAGGCCTGCCGTCGTTCAGAGTACCGAGCCGTTCGTCTGTACCAATGACCGCTGCATAACCAAAACGGAAACCTATCTGCCGAAATACTTCACCCCCGCACCCGGCGGTTTTCTTTGCGGTTATTGCGAACACAAGGCGCAATAAAAAAGGCTGCCTTTCGGCAACCCTTTTTATGATGTCGGTGTCAGACTGCGCGCGTCACTTTGCCGGACCTGAGACACCTCGTGCACGCGTAAACCCTTTTCGGCGAACCGCCGACGACGGCTTTGACTCTTTTTATATTCGGTCTCCACTGCCTGTTGGAACGCCTGTGCGAGTGAGAAACCCGTATACCGAAAGACACATCTTTGCCGCAAAAATCACATTTTGCCATACGTACAGCACCTCCTTTTCAAGATAACGTTTAGTATGTTATCAGATATCTTTGGCAAATGCAAGCAATATTTATTTGATAGGAAGTATTGAAAATCGCTGCGCGTTGTTATACAATATCCCCAAGAACGAACATATGTACGATATCGGGAGGCTGACGGCATGGACGACAGAAAAAAGGCACTGGAGAGCGCGCTGCTTCAAATCGAAAAGCAATACGGAAAAGGCGCCGTGATGCGCCTGGGAAAAAACGAGGCCATGAACGTCGAAGCGATATCGACGGGCTCGATTGCCCTTGACCTGGCGACAGGTATCGGCGGCCTGCCCAGAGGCCGTATGGTGGAGATTTACGGGCCGGAGTCCTCCGGCAAAACGACGCTCGCGCTTCACGTCGTGGCGCAGGCGCAAAAGAACGGGGGAGAGGCGGCGTTTATCGACGCGGAACACGCGCTGGATCCCCATTACGCCTCCAATCTCGGCGTTGACGTTGACTCTCTGCTTGTTTCTCAACCGGACAACGGTGAGCAAGCCCTTGAAATTGCGGAAGCGCTTGTGCGCTCCGGCGCGCTGGACGTGATCGTGATCGATTCGGTTGCTGCCTTGACGCCCAGAGCCGAAATTGAAGGCGAAATGGGCGATTCGCATGTTGGCCTTCACGCCAGGCTGATGTCGCAGGCTTTGCGCAAACTGGCGGGAGCCATATCCAAATCCAACACGATTATCATTTTCATCAACCAGCTGCGTGAAAAGGTCGGTATTGTCTACGGCAATCCGGAAGTGACGACGGGCGGCAGGGCGCTGAAGTTTTACGCGTCCATCCGTATCGACGTCAGGCGCGTCGAGCAGTTGAAATCATCATCCAATGAATTTATCGGCTCCAGAACCAAGGCCAAAATTGCTAAAAATAAGGTTGCGCCGCCTTTCAAAGAGGCGGAGTTTGATATCATGTACGGAACCGGTATTTCCCGGGAAGGCGAACTGCTTGACTTGGGTGTCAAACTCGACATCATTCAAAAAAGCGGCACTTGGTTCTCATACAAAGAGACCAGGCTTGCGCAGGGCCGCGATAATGTCAAAGAATATTTCAAGGCCAATCCGCTGGTCGCGCAGGAAATTGAAAGTGAAATCAGAAACCTGCTTTTCAAAGGGCCCGTTGCGAGAACGGAAACGACCGCTCCGCAGCCGGCGCAACCGGCGTCGAAGGCCGACAACAGGGAAAATGCCCGCGCAGTCATCGACATAGCCGTCGACGATGACGAATAAACGAAAGCGATGAAAATCAAAGCCGATATATATCAACGGGGTAAAATATCCGTTTCGATGGACGGCGGCATGCTTTTTATCTGCCCGGCGATTTACTGGATGGACCGCGCCGAGGGCTTTGAAAGGGAATTGACGCCCTGCGAATACGAAACCTTCGTCCAAACCGTTGTGCTGCCTTATTGCACAGAGCGGGCCGTCAACCTGCTCAGGTACAGGGACCACAGCGCAAAGGAATTGAAAACGAAGCTTTGCAGACTGATGAGCCCGCTAATCGCGGAAACGGTCATACGAAGCCTTGCAGAAAAAAACTATCTCAACGATGCCGCTTATGCCCGACGGACAGCCCAGCGGCTGTCAAACGGAAAAAGGATGTCTAGGCAGGGTGTTTTCAGGGAGCTTATCGCGAAAGGAATTGACAAGGAAACTGCGGGGGAAGCCGTCGAAGCGCTTGAAATTGATGAAACCGAGACTCTTGATGAAATCGTGTCTCATGCGCTCTGCGGCAAGTCGGCGGACGAGAAGTTCTGGCGCAGGCTTTACGGCAGGATGTTGAGACTCGGCTACACCCCCTCCGCCGCGGCTGCCGCGCTTCAAAGAGCGAGAAAGGCAGATAACGGGTTGGATGAAGTTGTCTTCGGAGGCGCAGATGAATAAGATTATCAGTTTGATTTCTCTGGGCTGCCCAAAAAATCAGGTCGATACGGAACGGATGATCGCTTCGCTTGAAGATGCCGGTTATACGTTGTCCGACTCTGTCGACGGGGCGGATATTGTTGTGGTGAACACCTGCTGTTTTATTGACGAAGCCAAGAAAGAGGCCATCGAAACCATCCTTGAAATTGCGGAGTTGAAAAAGGGCGGCTTTATCGGCTCCATTATCGTGTGCGGGTGCCTTGCGCAGCATTACGGCAATGAAATACTCGCTCAGATTCCCGAGATTGACGCCGTTGCCGGAATCGGAGCAAACGGCAGTATCGCCTCGATTGCCGACAGCGTGTTCCGGGGTGAGAAAATCTCGCTTCTGCCGCCGAAGGAAGAGTTGCCGCTGGAAGGCAGGCGCGTGCTGGTTTCGCCGCCGTACTGGGCTTACCTGAAAATTGCCGAAGGCTGCTCAAACCATTGTTCTTATTGCGTTATTCCGGAAATACGCGGAGAATACCGCAGCAGGGAGATGGAGTCCGTCCTCGAGGAAGCCCGCGACCTCGCCGGCCGCGGGGTAAAAGAAGTGATTCTCGTCGCGCAGGATACAACGGCTTACGGCATGGATTTATACGGCGAATACAAACTGCCGGACCTTTTGAAGAAAATGGCTGAAATCGACTGCCTTGTTTGGATCAGACTGATGTACTGTTATCCGGAAAAGGTGACCGACGAACTCATCGAGGCCATCGCGTCGACGCCGAAAGTAGTCCATTATCTTGATATGCCCGTGCAGCACATTAACGACGGGATTCTCTCTGCAATGAACCGGCAAAGCACCAGCGAAGGGATAAAAAGCCTGATTCGAAAGTTAAGGGAGCGGATTCCCGATATCATTCTCAGAACGACGGTCATTACGGGCTTCCCAGGGGAAGGGGAGCAGGATTTTGAACAGCTCGCCGAATTTGTCAACGAATTCGAGTTTGACCGTTTCGGATGTTTTGCTTTTTCGCCGCAGCAGGGTACTCCGGCCGCCTTGCTGGAAAACGCGCTTAGCGAGCAGGAAAAGGCCGACCGCTGCGATATTCTGATGAATGACCAATATAGTGTCAACGAAGCCAAAAACCTTGACAAAGTCGGGAATATATATCGCGTGCTTGTCGAGGGATACGACGGCTACTCCGACAGCTATTCCGGCCGGTCCTACATGGACGCGCCGGAGATAGATACGAAGATTATTTTCACATCCGGCAAACTGCACGAGGAGGGCGACTTCGTCGATGTCGAGATTTTGGGTGTCTCCGAGTACGATCTGCTTGGAAAAGCATTGACGGGCCTGGAGGACACATGAACAAGCCGAATGCCCTGACCATATCCAGAATGATCATCGCGCCTCTTTTTTTGATGTCCATTTTGCCCGATTACCGCGGCCACTTTCTTGTTGCCGTGCTTCTGTTTTCGGCCGGCGCGCTGACAGACGCTTTAGACGGCAGGCTAGCCAGAAAAACCAATCAGGTGACGGTATTCGGAAAACTGCTTGATCCTGTTGCCGACAAGATGCTCACAACGGCCGCGCTGCTGGCGTTTATGAAACTGGGCTGGTGCAGTGTGTGGGTGTTGATGATCATCCTGACACGTGAATTTGCCGTGACATCTGTCCGGCTGATTGCGGCGTCGCAGGACGTGGTGATACCGGCTAATATTTTCGGCAAAATCAAGACAGCGACGCAGATGATTTTTTCCATTCTCATTATGATTTTGGCTCACATGCAGGAGGAATACGGCCTGTTTGATAAAATCAAGTATATTCATCTGACGCAGTTGTCCAACGCGCTTCTTTGGACGACGGCGGTTTTCGCGGGAGTCTCGGGTATTATTTATATCGTTCAAAGTAAAAAACTGATTGATTTTAAAAAGTGAATTATTTATTGCGGCGTTGCAATTGCCGTGCCGGCCGTTTCTGGTGTATAATACCTGAAACGGTTTTTCCTGTATGCAGTTAGCGTGGATTATATTCTGCCAGCGATATGAATCGGGTGATTATGTGTTTGACAGGCTCAAAGACGATATACAATGCATTCGCTCCAGAGATCCGGCTGCAAGGTCGATTGCAGAGGTACTGTTCCTCTATCCGGGCCTGAAAGCGGTCCGGTCACACCGTAAAGCACACTGGCTTTACATGCATAACTACCGCTTTCTCGCGCGGGCCATCTCGCAGCGCTGCGCAAGGAAAACCGGAATTGAGATTCATCCCGGCGCCCAAATCGGCAAAAGGCTCTTTATCGACCACGGCACCGGCGTCGTCATCGGAGAGACGGCCGTCATTGGCGACGACGTCCTCATTTACCAGGGCGTCACGCTCGGCGGCACCGGCAAAGACACCGGCAAGAGGCACCCGACCATCGGCAATCATGTTGTTATCGGCGCGGGCGCCAAAGTGCTCGGGCCGTTTACAATAGGCGACCACACCAATATCGCGGCCGGCGCCGTGGTGCTCAAAGAGATTCCGCCTCATTGTACTGCGGTAGGCGTGCCTGCCCGCATTGTCAAACAAGGCGGCGTCAGGGTGGACGAGCTTGACCAAATCCATATACCCGACCCGGTGGCCAGGCAGATTATCAACCTCAACGCAAGGCTGAAACTGCTTGAGAAGAAAGTGAATGCTTCGGAGGCAAAAAAAAGTGAAGATTTATAACACGCTGACCAGGACGAAAGAAGAGCTGCATACGCTTGTGCCCGGCGAAGTCCGGATATATGCCTGCGGTCCGACCGTTTACAATCTCATCCACATCGGCAACGCGAGGCCGCTTTGCGTATTGGACGTCTTGCGCAATTATTTGGAATACCGCGGCTTCAAAGTTATATTTGCTCAAAATTTTACCGACATCGATGACAAGATTATCAACCGTGCCGCTGCGGAGGGCTTGAACTACGAAGAAATCGCTGAAAAATACATCCGCGAGTACTGGACCGACGCGCGCGGCCTGAATGTCAAACCTGCAACCTTCCACCCGAAGGCGACGGAAAACATTGACGAAATCATCCGCATGACGGCGGATCTGATTGACGGCGGCTACGCGTATGAAAGCGAAGGCGATGTCTATTTCAGCCCTTCCAAATTCGAAGGTTACGGCAAATTATCGAAACAGCAGCTTGAAGAACTCGAGTCCGGCGCGCGCGTCAGCGTCGGCGAAACCAAACGGGAAGCCGCCGATTTTGCTTTGTGGAAAGCGGCGAAGGAAGGCGAACCGTCCTGGGATTCCCCGTGGGGAAAGGGTCGGCCGGGATGGCATATCGAGTGCTCCGCCATGGTCCGGAAATATCTCGGGACGACCATCGATATACACTGCGGCGGACAGGACCTTATTTTCCCTCATCACGAGAACGAAATCGCGCAGAGCGAATGCGCCAATCACGCGCCGTTTGCGGCTTACTGGATGCATAACGGCTATATCAATGTCGACAACACCAAGATGTCGAAATCTCTCGGCAATTTTTTCACGGTACGTGATGTCGCGGCCCAATACGGTTATGAGCCCATCCGTTACCTGATGGTTTCGTCGCAATACAGAAGTCCTGTCAACTATAGCACGGAAGTCATCGAACAATGCATCGCATCGCTGTCCAGGCTTTCCAACTGCCGCGAAAATCTCTCTTTCTTCATCGCGAACACCCTTGTGGAAAACAATGCGGCCGACGAGGCATTGACCGCAAAATATGAAGCGAGAAAACAGGCGTTTATCGACGCGATGGAAGACGACCTCAACACGGCGGACGCAATCGCGAGCATTTTCGAACTGGTCAAGGATATCAACACGGCCATCGCCGATGCATCGGCATCTAAGTTATCGTGCGTTGCAGGGCAACGAATCCTCGACGAGTTGTGCGGCGTCCTCGGGCTGGCATGTAAAAAAGAATCCGGCATGCTCGACGCGGATGTGGAAAAACTCATTGCAGAGCGCACCGCGGCAAGGCAGGAAAAAAACTGGGCGCGGGCGGATGAAATCAGAGACACGCTGAAAAAAATGGGCATTGTTTTGGAAGATACGCCGCATGGCGTCAAATGGTCGAGGCAATAGCCGCATGGCCGCTTGCGCAGGGGATTGCCAATGAAGAATCCGTTTGATTTTTATCACCCGGCGACGGTGCTTTGCTATTTTCTGTTCGTCATTCCGCTTTCAATCGTTTTGTTTCATCCTGTTTTCGCGTCTGTTTCTTTTCTCTGCGCCGCCGTTGCAAGCCTTGTGACGGCAGGTTTGAAAAAGACGGGCGCAGCCATGAAGCTCTGTTTGATTTTATCTGCCGTGATTATTTTGTTCAACACGGTTTTTAATGACAACGGAGCCACGGTGTGGTTTCGTTTCTCGGGCAGGCAAATACTTCTCGAGGGTTTCCTGTACGGCCTTTGTTCGGCCCTCGTGCTCGGCAGCGTCGTTTTGTGGTTTACCTGTTATACCGCGGCAGTCGACAGCGACAGATTCCTGTATCTTTTTGGCGGGATCTTCCCGAACGCTGCGCTGCTGATATCCATGACATTCAGCCAGACCCGGATTATTTATTCAAAAGCGGCGCAAATCGATGACGCGCAGAAGGGCCTTTACGCGCAGACGGCCAAAGGCCTTCGAAAGCGTATTCTTTTAGCCGGAAGAAAAATATCGGCGTTGCTTGACTGGGCGCTGGAAGATTCAATCGAAACCGCTGATTCGATGCATTCGAGAGGCTACGCGACCGGGAAGAGAACAAAAATGAAGTTTTATTTTTTCAGCCGCAGGGATATCGCCTTCGCGATACCCGCTTTCGCGCTTTTTGCCCTTTCACTCGTTTTTATCGCGCGGGGATATGCTGATTTCAATTACTATCCGTTCGCCGACACCATCGGTTTTTCACCCGTGCAATCGGCTGCATACGCGGTTTATCTGCTGCTGTTGATGTTCCCGCTTTTCGCGGCAATCAGGGAGTCTGTCACATGGCGTTTGTCTCGGTCCGAAATCTGAATTTTGCTTATGCGGACGGTTCGCCCGCATTAAGCGATGTGAATCTGACGGCGGAAAAGGGCGAGTTCGTCCTTATCTGCGGTCCGTCGGGCTGCGGCAAAACCAGCCTTCTGAAAATGATGAAACCCGGCCTGCAGCCGCGTGGCAAAACAAGCGGCTCTATTGAGTTCGATGGAAGGCCGCTGAATGAATACGGTCCCAGGGAAGCCGCGCAGAGCATCGGAATCATCCTGCAGAACCCTGACAGCCAGACGGTATGCGACAGTGTCCGCAGCGAACTGGCTTTCGGGCTGGAAAGCATCGAAACGCCGCTGACTGTCATGTCGAAAAGGATATCCGAAACCGTTTCATATTTTGGCATTGAAAAACTATATCTCAAGAAAACCGCCGAACTTTCGGGCGGCGAAAAGCAGCTGGTCATTCTCGCCGCCATTATCGCCATGCGCCCGTCTCTGCTGCTGCTCGACGAGCCTTCTTCGCAGTTGGATCCCGTGGCCGCCAGGCAATTCTACGACATCCTGACACGAACCAACCGTGAATTGGGTATCACCGTCCTTGTTTCCGAGCATAGGATTACGGATATCTATGCGTTTGCCGACAAGGTGGCGCTGATGGATAAAGGCCGTATCGTTTTCAAGGACACGCCGGGCAAGGCCGCGGCCTGGGCGGTCTCTGGAAACAGCGAGTCGCTCGAGGCTTTGCTGCCGGTCCCGTCGGCGCTGAGTTCTTATCTTATTCAAAGAGCCGTCCGCTCGTCACAGCCCCCTCAAACAAGTACGCTCCCGTTCACCGTTAAAGACGCAAAAACGCTTTTCGAGGGTTTTGCGCGCGAGCGGCTGGGTGTTTCCACTGACAACAGCGACATGCGCGGGGACAGCTATCGGGAAGAGCGGCAAAAAGCTGTGGAACTGAAAAATGTTTCTTACCGTTTTTCGAAATATGACCGCGCCGTCCTGGACAGCCTTTGGCTCGACATCAACTATGGAGAGATCCTTGCCATCGTCGGCGGCAACGGCGTAGGCAAAACGACGCTTCTGCGCCTTACTGCGGGGCTGATCAAACCTTCCGTCGGGCGCATCGGCATCACGCGCCCTTCAGCGCGCATCGCTTATTTGCCGCAGAATCCGCAGTGCATGTTTTCTTACGATACGGTCGGCGAAAACCTGCTTGCGGCAGCCGGTGAAAAGATCGGTTCAACCGCGCTGTCTTCCGGGCTGGATATTTGCGGCCGGGTTCTTAATAACGAAGACGCTGCCCGGGCGGCTGAAACGATGACGCTGGACGGTTTGCTGGAAAAACACCCCTATGACATCAGTTTCGGTGAAATGCAGCGCGCCGCCATTGCCATGCTGCTGATCAGGCAGCCGGACATACTGCTGATGGACGAGCCCAGCAGGGGCCTTGACCATCAGGCGAAAACCGCTTTATCTGCCATTCTGCGCTGTTTTCGAAACGAGAAAAAAGCCGTGGTTTTTGTTACGCATGATATTGAATTTGCCGCCGAATATGCCGACAGCTGCGCCATGCTGTTCGACGGCAAAATCTATTTCAGAGCCGAACCGCATGATTTTTTCAGCGGAAACATGTGCTATACAACAGCCGCTCACAGAATTGCGGGAAGCGTGTTCCCCAATGCGGTGACACTGAAGGATGTGATGGAACTATGGGAGAAAAACGAAAAAAAATCCTGATCGCCATCGTTTCAGCCGCATGTATTGCTGTTTCGCTGAGTGTCCTGCTGTGGTATTCGTTCAATAACCAAAACGGCTACGCTTTACTTTCGGCTTTGATTATCGCGCTGTTTATTATTCCCTTTTTTATCAGCCTGGAAGCCGGTAAACCCGCCGCAAGGGATATCGTTCCCATAGCCGTATTGTCCGCCGCAGGCGTCGCCGGCCGAGTTTTGTTCGCTGCGTTGCCGTCCGTGAAACCGACGACCGCCATTGTCATCATATCCGGAATGGTTTTCGGTCCGCAGGCAGGTTTCCTGACGGGCGCGGTGTCCGCTTTCGTTTCCAACTTTTTCTTCGGCCAGGGAATCTGGACGCCGTGGCAGATGCTCGCCTGGGGCTTGTGCGGCTTTCTTGCAGGCCTGCTGGCAAAAACGCGTTTCATGCGCAGCCGCTATGGACCGGCCGTGTTCGGCTTCGCCGCAAGCCTCATGTTCGGCGTAATCATGAACTGCTGGCATATCATCGGTTTCGTCAATCCCATTACCCTCGGCGCGGTGGCGGCCACGTTTGCCGCCAGCATATACTTTGACGCCGTACACGCATTTTCGACCGCATTCATGATGCTGGTGATGGGTGCAAGCTGGACAAAGAAATTATCAAGGGTAAAACTGAAATACGGTATCATGGAAGCGCGCGGCAATCATTAGGAATAATATTTTCAACCATAAGAATACTCCCGAGCGGAGGAGAACCATTGCAAGAGAAATCAAACCCGAAAAATATGCAGGAGCAAAGTGTCAGGCTGCGAGCGCTGCTTGAACGGCGTTTCGGCGGCAAGCAGGTCAATGCGTGCGTCAGGACATTCGGCTGCCAGGCGAATGTCAGCGACAGCGAACATATCAAGGGCGCGCTGGAAGCGTCCGGCGTCCGCTTCACCGACCGTGAATCCTCGGCAGACATCATTGTATACAATACCTGCGCGATTCGCGAACACGCGGAGAACAGAGTCCTTGGCAATATCGGCGCGCTGAAAAGCCAGAAGGCCTCGAAACCTGCGATGATTTTGTGCATATTCGGTTGTATGATGCAGCAGGAACACAGGCGAAAGCAGGTTCTCGAGACTTTTCCGTTTGTCGACATCGTTTTCGGCACCGGGATGTTGCACCGGTTTCAGGAACTCTTGATTGATTTCCTCGAACAAGGGATAAAGGTCAGCCAAAGATCGGATGCCCCTTGTATTGAGGAAGGCTTTCCCGTCAGCAGAGACAGCCGGTTCAAAGCATTCGTGCCCATCATGAACGGCTGCGACAATTTCTGCAGTTATTGTATCGTGCCATATGTGCGCGGCCGTGAAATCAGCAGACACCCGGAAGATATTGAACGCGAATGCAGGCAGTTGGCAGAGGACGGATATAAGGAGATTACGCTCATCGGCCAAAATGTCAATTCTTACGGCAACAAGTCAACCGGTTTCGGTAATTTCCCCGATCTTCTTAAACGGCTTGACGCGATACCGGGTGACTTCTGGCTGCGGTTTATGACATCCCATCCGAAAGACTGTACCCGAGAACTGCTCGACACCATGGCCCAATGCGGAAAAGCAGCACGCCATCTGCATCTGCCGGTACAAAGCGGCAGCGACCGAATCCTTGCTTTAATGAACCGCGGCTATACGGCCTCACGCTATCTTGAGACGGTGCGTTACGCCAGACGGCGGATGCCGGACCTATCGATTACCAGCGATATTATCACGGGCTTTCCGGGAGAGACAAACGAAGACTTTCTCGCAACGCTGAGACTGGTGAAAGAGGCGGAGTTCAACTCCATTTATACGTTCATTTATTCGCCGCGCAAAGGCACGAAGGCGTTTGAACTGCCCGACGATGTGGACCGACGCGTCAAGACCGAACGCCTTGCGGAAATTGTCGCCGCCCAGGACGCCATAGGCGCCAGGCGCAGCGCGCAGGCCGTCGGCCGGACATATCGCGTTCTTTGTGAAGGCACGAGCCGCTTGGGTAGAGGATATTACACCGGCCGTGCAGGCGATAATACATGCATTGCCTTCCCCGCGAAGCCCGAAACCATTGGTTCCTTTTTAAATGTCCGTGTGACGAAGGCCGGCGACTGGGAACTGGAAGGCGTCATCGTAGCATAAAAACCAAAACAGAGGAGAAAGAAATGGACCTGGAAACCTTGACAAGAGAACTCGGTAAAGCAATTCAGCAGGATGAACGTTTTATCGCCATGATGCAGGCCAACAGCGCGAACGAAACCGACGAGGCGTTGGGCGCGATGCTTGACGAGTTGCGCCTGATTCAAATGAATTTCAATCGTGAAATAGGCAGGGACAACCCCGATAACGAAAAAATCGAGGGTTATAACCAAGCGTTTACATCGCTTTACCAGCAAGTGACCCAAAACGAAAATATGGTTAAGTTCCAGCAGGCGCGTGAGGAACTGGATGCCCTGATGAAGCGGTTGACCGGCATCCTTTCGCTTTGCGCGCTCGGCGAGGACCCGGATACCTGCGAACCTTCCGTAAACGGCGGCTGCGCGGGTTCCTGCTCCGAATGCGCTGGCTGCTCAAACGACTGAAATCCTGCAGGAGAGTTTTATGGCAGAAATCACTCCGATGATGAAACAGTACTTCGAAATCAAGCAGCAGTATCCCGACACGATACTGATGTTTCGGCTCGGGGATTTTTACGAAATGTTTTTTGACGACGCCAAACTCGCCTCGAGGGAATTGGAACTCGTTCTGACCGGCCGTGACTGGGGTCATGAAGAGAGGGCGCCGATGTGTGGCGTACCGTTTCACAGCGTCGAATCCTACCTGGCCAAACTCGTCGGCCGCGGTTACAAGGTTGCCATCTGTGAACAGACGGAGGATCCTGCGCTTGCCAAGGGCCTCGTCAAAAGAGAAGTCATCCGCGTGATCACGCCCGGAACGGTTCTCGAGAGCAGAATGCTCGACGAGGGAACCAATAACTATCTTGCGAGTATACGGGTCAACGCCGACAATGCCGGCTTATGTTTCGCTGACATCTCTACCGGTTGTGTCAAACTATCGCTGTTTTCAAAACCCAATCTCGGCGGGAAAGTTGTCAGTGCGCTGGCCGCGTTCAATCCTGCAGAAATTTTATGCGGCGACGCTTCCAATCATCCAGCCCAGGTCGAGGAGTATCTGCGGGTGAAATTCACCGGCAGAATCGAACGCGTCGACGCAGGTCTTTTTGACGCTGCGGCATGCGTGGATTTATGCTCAGACGCCTTTGAGATACAATACCTTGAACAACTCGGGATTCTACAGGAGCCCGCTGCGTCCGGCGCTTTGGCCCTGATGCTCGATTACTGCAGGAAAGTCCAGATATCGCTGCAAAAAAATCTGCGCACGATCGAGTTTTCCACAGACGACTCTTATATGAAACTCGACCCGTCTGCCAGACGAAACCTCGAACTGACACGGACACTCAGGAGCGGCGAAAAAAAATATTCCCTGCTCTGGGCGCTTGACGCCACCAAAACACCGATGGGCAGGAGGCTTATCCGCGCCTGGCTGGAACAGCCGCTGGTTAATTTGGTGAAAATACAGAAAAGGCATCTTGCCGTTGCCGCCCTCGCCGACGACAACGTTGCGCGCGGCGATATCATGCGCCTGCTCGAGAAGGTCAGCGACTTGGAAAGGCTGGCATCCAGAATTGTATACGGCACGGCAAACGCGCGGGAACTTAACGCGCTGTCAGACACGGCGAAGGTTCTGCCGCATATCGCCGGGCTGCTGAAGCGTTTTGACTGCGCCTTAATCCATGAAATCGCAGGAGAAACCGATGCGCTGGAAGACGTCGCGCAGCTGATTGACGCGTCTATCGCGGACGACCCTCCCTTTACTTTGAGGGAAGGCGGCCTCATCCGGCCCGGGCGAAATGCGGAGCTCGACGAACTGCGCGATATTGTCGAACATTCCAGAAACTATATCCTGGCGGTCCAGTCAAAACAACAGGAAGCCACCGGCATCAAAAAATTGAAAATCGGTTACAACAGGGTATTCGGCTATTATATTGAGGTTCCCAACTCGTTCAAGCAGGAGGTTCCAGAGCATTATATCCGCAAGCAAACCCTCGCCAACTGCGAACGCTATATAACCCAGGAGCTGAAAGAGATCGAGGCGAAAGTGCTCGGCGCACAAGAGAGAATTGTCCGCCTCGAGTTTGAGATATTCGATGAGGTCAGAAAAAGCATCGCGCAACAATACAATAGAATTCAGCTTACGGCTCAAGCCGTCGCAAAACTGGATGTCCTGTGTTCGTTCGCCCATACGGCCGTATCAAATAATTATGTGTGCCCTCAAATGACCGCCGGCAAACAGATCAGCATTAAAGACGGGCGCCACCCGGTGGTCGAACTGGCCAATCCATCGGTTCCGTTTGTGCCGAACGACGCGCTGCTCAATGATTCAGACTGCCGGTGCGCGATTATCACGGGCCCCAATATGGCGGGCAAATCCACCTATATGCGCCAGGTGGCCCTGATCGTGCTGATGGCGCACGCGGGCAGTTTTGTACCTGCGTCAGAGGCTGAAATCTGCATTGTGGACGGGATCTATACGAGGATCGGCGCCTCGGACGATTTGTCTGCCGGCAACTCCACTTTCATGGTGGAAATGACAGAGGTCGCGTCTATTCTTGAAAATGCGACGCCGGACAGTTTAATCATTTTTGACGAAATAGGCCGCGGAACCTCCACGTTTGACGGCATGTCTATTGCGAAAGCGGTCATCGAATATGTTGCGGACGCCAAAAAACTCGGAGCGAAAACCATGTTCGCCACGCATTACCACGAGCTGACGAAACTCGAGCAGAGCCTTGACGGGATTAAAAACTATAATGCGGCCGTTAAAAAGCGCGGAGACGACATCACCTTCCTGCGGCGGATTGTGCGCGGCGGCGCAGACGACAGTTACGGGATAGAAGTCGCCAAACTGGCCGGAGTACCGGCTGGAATCGTCAACAGGGCGAAAGTGTTTCTCGGCGAATTGGAGAACGGTGTCGAGGCGCCGGCCGGTAATAAAGAGAAAAAAACAACGACGCAGGTAGCGCAGATGTCATTCGCTCAAACAGCGGCTTTATCGCTTGCGGAAAAACTCAAAGGGATTGACGTCAACACCCTGACACCCATCGAAGCGCTCGGGATCCTGTACGACGCGGTGAACGAGGCTAAAAAATTATGAACGCTATCAAAGTCCTTCCCAAAAGGGTTTACGAACTTATAGCGGCCGGAGAAGTGGTGGAACGGCCTGCTTCCGTCGTCAAAGAACTGGTTGAAAATTCTATCGACGCCGGCGCTTCCCAAATAACTGTCGAAATCAAAAACGGCGGTATCGCTTATATCAGAGTGACCGACAACGGCATCGGTATCCGCGCCGGCGAAGTCAGGACGGCTTTTCTCAGCCATGCAACAAGCAAAATCGGTGAGGATGCCGATTTATATTCGATTGAAACGCTCGGTTTCAGGGGCGAGGCGCTCGCTTCCATTGCGGCTGTATCAAAAGTTGAAATGATGACCCGGACGCGCGATGAAAATTCGGGCGTTTTGTTCAAGATGCAATCCGGAGAAGAGACTGCGTTTCAGGAAGCCGGCTGCCCGGCCGGCAGCACGCTGATTGTCCGCGACCTTTTCTACAACACGCCCGCAAGAATGAAATTCTTAAAAAAGGATGTCTATGAAGGCAATGCAGTCGCCTCCGTAATGGAAAAGCTGGCGCTCTCACGCAGCGATATCGCTTTCAAGTTTATCCGTGACGGAAAAATAGCCCTTCAAACCCCAGGCGACGGAAAAACGGAAAGCGCCGTATACGCTGTTTTCGGAAGCAGTATTTTCTCCAACATGATGAAGGCGAGTTATCGTATCGGGGATATTGCGGTCAGCGGATTTGTTTCTGCTCCGTCGGGAGCAAGAATGAACAAAAACCTGCAGCTGTTTTTCCTTAATGGCAGGTTTATTAAAAATCAAACCGCCGCCACGGCGCTTTCCGAAGCATACAAAGGTTTCCTTGTGCCGGGCAAATATCCCGCCTGCGTGCTTTATATCGAGATGCCTCCCGGGAAAGTGGACGTTAACGTCCATCCGGCTAAAACGGAAGTGCGCTTCGAGAACGAAAAGGAATTGTTCCACGCCGTCTATTACGCTGCGAAAACGGCCAACGAGGCTTACGCGCAATCCTTTACCGCCGCCGCGCCCTCGCAGGAAAGCGATGCAAAAAGGGCATCCGATACAGGCGATAGCATACTACTTCCGCCGGACCGGGAAAATAAGGAACAAAAGGCGGCAGACGCCACATCCGGGCTCGGAGACGGGTACAAAGCGGCCGAAACTTTGACAGCCGCAGCATACCGGCTTACCCCTGCAGAACGCGAGCCGGTGCAGGTAACGTTCCCGGAAAGCGGTTTCATGACGGATGGATATGCCGGAAACGATTTATCGGTGCCAAAAGGACTTCGACGCATGCCAGACGGCAGCGCGGCGGAAGGAAGCGGCAAACCGGAAGAATTCATTGTTATCGGCGAGGTGTTCGAAACTTATTTTATTGTCCAAACGGCCGACGCGGTTTTTTTCATCGACAAACACGCGGCGCATGAGCGTATGATATACGACAGTATCAAGTCTTCTTCGGGCCATGCGCCATCGCAGCTGCTGCTGGTACCGGTTTGCGTCAACCTGACCCAGGAAGAATACACTGCCGCGGTTGAAAATCTCGCCTTGCTTGAAAACGCGGGTTTTCTCGTGGAGGATTTTGGCCCCGGCACGGTCATCGTCAGGCAAGCGCCGATGCACACGGACCTTGCCGATATCGCCGATATGGTGGTCGAAACATCGGGATACCTGGCCGAAAATAAAAACGATACCGTTCCTAAAAAACTCGACTGGCTTTATCATTCCGTCGCCTGCAGGGCGGCTGTGAAAGCAGGCAGTTTTACTTCCGAACAGGAACGGGAGCAATTTGTCCGCGAGGTGTTTGCGTCGCCCTCCGTCAGAAACTGCCCCCACGGCCGTCCCGTGATGTTCCGCATGGATAGAAGAGAGTTGGAAAAAAGGTTTGACAGAGCGTGAAAGACGAAAAAAGCCCCTGATAGCCGTCGTCGGACCGACCGCTTGCGGTAAATCGGAGCTGGCGGTTCATCTCTGTGAAAGATTTGACGGCGAAATCGTATCGGCCGATTCGATGCAGATATATCGAGGCATGGATATCGGGACGGCAAAACCGTCCGAGGCCCTCCTCGAGAGAGTCAAGCATCACATGGTCGGCGTCGTCGGCGTCGATACCCCGTTCAGCGTTGCGCAATACTGCGATATGGCGCTCGCTTGTCTCGCAGATATTTGCGCCCGCGGCAAAATACCTTTTGTGGTGGGCGGAACGGGCCTGTATGTCGACTCGCTGACAGACGGTATCCGTTTTCACGGAGCAAGAACACAGCCGGAACTTCGCGCCCGGCTTCAGGAACTTCTCGATGAAAAGGGCGCGCAAGCCCTTCTCGAAATGCTGCGAGAAAAAGACCCAGAAGCGGCAGCGCTTCTACACCCGAACAACATGGGCAGAATTATCCGGGCATTGGAAATCAACATTGGCCTTTCGATGACCAAAAGGCGGTACAACGAACTGTCAAAAACGGCGCCGCCTCCTTACGACACCCTCCGCCTCGGGCTTTTTTTCCGCGAGCGAGAACAGCTGTATGAACGCATCAACCGGCGCGTCGATGAAATGATGGACAGAGGCCTGCTGGAAGAGGCGCGCGCGTTGTATCGCTACGACAGCATGCCAACCGCGGGGCAAGCCATCGGGTATAAGGAATTGCACGAATATTTTGAAGGCCGCATCCCGCTCGATGAAGCGGTTGAACTGATTAAGAGGCGAACACGCCAGTATGCCAAGCGACAAATGACCTGGTTCTCGAAGCACCCCTCGACGACCGTCATTCATGTTGATGATTATGAGGATATCCATCAGTTAAGCGAACGTGCGGCCGAGATCGTAAATGAATTTCTCTCGCGGAGGGATGATAGATGAAATGGTTCCGCTGGATTGCCGAACATAAACTGATATCGATTGCCGCCGCCCTTATCATTATAGGTTCAGGGGTTCTGGCGGGCAGTTATTACAATAAGAACATCCATACGCAAATTGCGTTGGAAGCTGGCGGCGTGCAGTCGATAAAGAACGAATTCTTCGCTGTCAGAGACGAACAGCTGCTTAAGCAAGACAGCGCGAGCATGGTTGTCACGCTGGTTGACAACGGCAGCGCAGTCGCCAAGGGCGACACCGTCGCTCTTTTATTCAACGACCCTGCCGACGCCCGAGCTTATGCCGAGGCGGCGGAAAACCAAAACGAACTGGATGTTTACAAAGAGTTTGAAAACCTCAATTTCAGCGGCGTGCCGGATCTGGAAAAACTCGAAAAAGAAATCGACGAAATATACACCCTTTATCTCGACCGTGTTTCTGCGGAAGATTACGCGGCGGCTTCGATGCAACTGTCGCAATTGAGAAGCAAACTGGCCGCAAAAGAGATTGCGGTCGGAGGGCAAATTGATTTTTCCGCCAACATCAAGCGCCTCGAAAACGCGCTGGCGTCCTTCAAAGAGAACGAAGCGCCGCACAAAACGCTGACGGTTGAATCCTCCGGTTATTTCATCGGCGGAACGGACGGGTTCGAGGATAGCATTGCCTACGCCGACGCGCAGGCCGTGAGGCCGGAAGCCGTGCTTTCGGTCATGCGGTCACAGGCGCACAACCGCGCCGGCAACGTTTACGGAAGACTGGTGAAGGAATACAAGTGGTATGTCCTCGTGTGTTTGGACAACCGTCAGGCCGCGCAGCTTACAATCGGCAAAACATATTCGTCAATATTGGAAAATTCGGACGATGAACTGCCGATGCGCCTGATTGCCCTGAACAAAGGGGAAAAAGGCGAATACGCCGCCGTTTTTCAATGCAGCGTGATGAACAAAAAGGTATCCGGCTTCAGAAAAGGGGACATTGAAATCATCGTTACGAGAAAAACCGGCTTGAAAGTCAATACCGACGCTGTGAGGACAGTCCGCAACGCAAAAACCGGCAAAAACGAAACGGGGGTATATATCAATAAAAACGGCGTGGTGCGGTTCAGGCGAATTGACATTGTTTTCTGGGGCGACGGATATGTCATAGCGGGTTTGACGGGAGCAAACGAATTGAAAATGTACGATCAGGTCATTGTCAGCGGCAGAAGATTGAAAGAGGGTGACATCATTGGATGATAACAATATCGCCGAGAATATCAAACGAATCAGGGAAAAGATTGCTCATGCTGCCGCCGCGGCCGGCCGCCGCGAGTCGGATATTCAATTGATGGCCGTCACCAAAACCGTTGGAACACAAGAGATCCTCAAAGCGGTTTCGGCCGGCTTACGGCTGCTCGGCGAAAACAGGGTGCAGGAACTGCTGACGAAATACGATGTGCTCCATGACGCAGGAGCGCAAATTCACCTTATCGGGCATCTGCAAAGCAACAAAGTGTCAAAAGTCATCGGCAGGGCGGCGATGATACAATCGGTCGATTCGATTCCGATTGCGGTGGAAATCGACAAGAAGTCCGCGCAGGCAGGTCTGGTGACGGATATTCTTATTGAAGTGAATATTGCCGGAGAGGCGAGCAAATCAGGGTTTTCGCCCGAGCAGACAATGGAGGCGGTCGCGGAAATCTCGGGTTTGCGAGCCCTTCGCATCATGGGGATGATGACCGTTCCGCCGATATGCGGCAGCAGCGCGGAAATCAGAAAACACTTTGCGGCGATGCGCCGCCTGTTTGTTGACATTTCAGGCAAGAAAATAGATAATGTAAATTGTAATATTTTATCTATGGGCATGTCTGGCGACTATGTCGATGCCATCCTCGAAGGTTCCACAATGGTGAGAATCGGTTCGGCAATCTTCGGTCCCAGGCAATATGACAAATAAGGAGGACATACGATGGGTTTCAAAGACCTGATCAACAAAATGCTTTCGACTCCCGAGGACGATATCGAAGAACTGGACGAGGAAGAAGAGACCGCAGCGGAAACGGAAAACGTTTATCCCCAAAATAATAAAAGCCGACCGTACGGCTGGGCCGCGAAAACCAGGGAAACGCCCAATGTCGTCGATATCAATTCTTCGCGTCCTCATGTCGAGTTTAAAAAGGTCAGCAACCATCATGAAGCGAAAGATGCGGCGGATGTTATCAAGAGCGGCCGAATTCTTGTACTGAATCTCGAAAATTGTTCAAAAAAAGAAGAATATAATCTCATTTTATATTTTATCTACGGTGTCGCCTATGCGCTTAGCTGCGACATTAAGCGTGTCTCTGCAAACACTTATGTGGCCACCCCGAAAAATATCCCTCTCTCCGGGGAGTTCCCGGACGAATCCGGTCCGTCAACGGGCGGATATAACCTGTATTGATTATTTAAAGGAGGCCGTTTGAATGTTAAACCCTTCCCAAATCAGAAGCCGCCGTTTTTCCTCAACGGCAAGGGGCACATACAGATCTGAAGAAGTGGACGCTTTTGTCGAAGAGGTCGCAGTTTCTTATGAGCAAATGTTTCAGGAGAATGCGGAACTCGTCAAACGGCTCAATCAACTTGCCGAGCGTGTCGATGAATACCGCAAAGATGAAGACAGCATCAGAGCGGCCATACTGACTTCACAAAAAGTAGCTGACCAAATCACCCGCGAGGCTCAGCAAAGCGCGCTGGAAAAAACGCAGCAAGCGGACGCCTACTACGAGGAAATGGTTTCCAAGGCCAGGGATGAAGCGCAGGAAACAATCGATTCGGCGCAGCGCAAGGCGGACGGTATCGTTGCGGAAGCGCAGATGAAAGCGCAGCTGGCAGAAAAAGAAGCGCGGCAGCAGGCCGAGGAATTGCTGCAAAGCGCCAAAAAGGAATCGGCAGATACCATCGAACGCATCGCCGACGAAATACGCACCGAAACCATCACGCTCGATATGATTAAGAAAGACGCGGCGTCGTTCAAAGAGGAACTGATTACCCAGTATAAGCGTCATATCGCCTTCGTTGAAGAACTGCCGGCTGTGGTTGCGGGCATGACGCAACAGGACGAAAGGCCCGTTCAAAACGAAGAACCCTTGACGGAAGGCGGTATAACCGCCGAAGATACGACAGCCGAAGAGGCGCAGCCGTATCAACAGCAGCCGGGCGAAGCCGGCGAACCGGCCGCGCAGGAAGAACCCGATATATTTGCCGCAATGAAGGCGAAAGCGATGTCCGAACCGAGCGCTGATGAAGCGGCCTTCGGCGCAGACGAATTGCCTGCGTCCGCCGAAGAAGCGGAAGATACGGAAGCTTCCGGCGCAGATGCCGCCGAACGGGAGGCCGCGGCGGAAGCTGCTTTCGCAACAGAGATGTACGATGAAACATTCGGCGAACAAGCTGTTCGGCAAGAAACTCCCGATGATGCGGCACAGACAATAGCCGATTCCGCGCAGCCGGTTGATGAATCAGAGTCCGATGAAGAGGATGATCTTCGTGCAGATAACGGCCTTGAAACTGATGAGGATGAAACCGATATCGACGAAAGCGAAGATGAAGACATAGATGAGGATGACACAGACGGCGATGAAGATGCGGACGAAGATGACCTGGACACCGAAGATGAAGACATAGATGAGGACGACGCGGACGGCGAAGATGAAGACGCGGACGAGGATGACCTGGACACCGAAGATGAAGACATAGATGAGGATGACACAGACGGCGAAGATGAATACGCGGACGAGGATGACCTGGACGGCGATGATGAAGACATAGATGAGGATGACACTGACGGCGAAGACGAAGACATGGATGAGGATGACCTGGACGAAGAAGAAGAGGACGAAAGCGGCGAAGACGAGGATGACGGCGACACGGATACGGCCGGCGGCTTCCGAATCAGCCTCGACGATTTTGACGACGACAGCGAACCGGACAGCAGACGCCCGTCCCTGAGCGACTTTGAAACCGTTCAGTTCGACGAAGAGGAGGATGAAGATCCCGGAGATCATGACGGCGGCGACAGCCCTCCGCCGAGATTCAGAGGTTTCTTTAAAAAATAAGACACGGGGTATCCAATGGCTCGTTTCGTCGCGCTTGCCGTTATCGCTGTTTTAGCAGGCATTGATCAGATCATCAAATATTTTGTCGAGAGCAATATCGCGTCCGGCGAAACCATCGTCTTGTTGGACCGTTTTATTCAAATCACTTATTTGGAGAATACGGGAGCTGCTTTCGGCTCTTTCAAAGGCGGTCGAATCATTTTGATTATTGTTACCGCCTTGATAGTTGTTGCGGGACTGGCTGCGATTTTGATGAAAAAAATCAAGCCCGGTTTCCTTTTCGGTTGTATAATCATGGTTATTGCAGGCGGTTTGGGCAATTTAATCGACAGAATCTGCCGCGGATATGTCATTGACTATCTGGACTTTCTTTTTGTAAACTTTGCCGTATTCAACTTTGCCGACTGCCTGGTTACCTGCGGAGCGGCTCTCATTATCGCTTATTTAGTCAGAGATTTGTTGCAGGGCGCCGGAAAGGGCAGGAATGATAAAAAAAGTATTGCCTGAAGACGAACAGCTTGTTAACCGAAGGTTGGATGTCGCGCTGGCTGCCCTTTTGCCTGACTTATCAAGAGCGCATATCCAGCGTTTGATTGAAGAAGGCCTGGTTACGGTCAATAAGCGCGTCGCTCCCAAGAGCCGCAAACTTTCTGCGGGCGACGTGATTGAAACGGCGCAGACTCCGCCGGAGGATACCGCGGTTGTGCCCATGAACATTCCGCTGGATATTCCCTATGAGGACGACGACCTTCTTGTGGTCAACAAGCCTCGCGGTATGGTCGTCCACCCGGCTGTGGGCAACCGGGACGGCACGCTGGTCAACGCTCTGCTGTATCATTGTTCGGGCAGTCTTTCCGGCATCAACGGTGTTTTGCGCCCGGGTATCGTACACAGAATCGACAAAGATACCAGCGGTTTGCTGCTTGTGGCAAAAAACGATTTCGCTCATCATTCTCTGGCGAACCAGTTGAGCCGCCATTCCATCAAAAGAGAATACAGGGCTGTCGTATACGGTACATTCGCGGAGCATACAGGCACAGTCGATGCGCCGATCGGGCGCAACCCCCGCGACCGGAAAAATTTTTGCGTAACCTCGGCGAATTCCAAAAAAGCGGTGACTCATTTCGAAGTGCTTGCCGCAGGCGAAAAATACAGCATGCTCCGACTGACGCTTGAAACAGGAAGAACTCACCAGATTCGCGTGCATATGGCCTATATCGGCCACCCCGTCGCAGGCGACAGGGTCTATGCTCATAAAGCGGCCCGGGCCTTGTTGGAAGGCCAGTGCCTGCACGCTGCGCTCATCGGTTTTATCCATCCCCGCAAAGGTTCTTATATCGAAATCTCGTCGCCTTTGCCTTCTTATTTTATCGACGCCGCAAGGAGGGCCGGAATTGCAGCAGAAGCCCGATAAACCGCTTTCTCAATGGCTTGTCGTATCCGACATTGACGGAACGCTGAATTCGAAACTCAGGCGCCTTCCCGATGTGAACTATCGCGCCATCGACCGCTTTGTCAATACGCTGGGCGGTACATTTACCCTCGCGTCGGGCCGTGGTGTCGCATCCATGCGCAAACACTATCTTAAACTGCCCATCAACAATACGCCGGCCATTGTGCTGAACGGCTCGGGAATCTATGATTACGGCGCTGAGAAGATGCTTTCTTTCTCGTCTTTGTCAAACCCCGCGAAAGAATTGGCGCTTGATGTTTTAGAGCGTTTTCCGATGCTTGAGGCGGAAATCGCCGCAAAAGACTTCATCTATCTCGTCAGGGCGCGATTTTTCTCTCCGCTCTTTGTCGCCGCCGATAAACTGCCGCACAAAAGAGTAACTTCACTATCTGAAATACCGGATCCCGAATGGGGGAAACTGGTGTTCATGGGACCCTCCGCAACGATCAGCAAAGCTGTTAATTATATTCAAAAACAGCAATATGAAGACGCTTGTTTTCTTTCCACGTCGGTTTTTTCTTATGAAATGATGCCGCGCAATACGCACAAAGGCACGGCTGTTCTGAAACTGGCCGAAATGCTCGGCAAGCAGCAAAAATATACCGCCGCCATCGGGGACTATTATAACGACTACGATATGCTGCAAACCGTCGCCCTCCCTGCCGTATGCAAGCAGGCGCCGCGAAAGATGCATGAAATTGCAAAATTTCATGCCGTGCCTTGCAACAAGGGTTCTATCGCGGACCTTCTGAAATATATCGAACAAAACTATTCCATCAAATCGGAGGACTGAACTTTGGTTGCCATCGTCAAAAAACAACTGAAAATCAAAGCCTGCCAGGTAAGAATCGGGATTATCGAAAGCGTTTACAGCGCGAAGTCCGGACATCCCGGCGGGTCGCTTTCCGTGGCGGATATCCTGACTTATCTGTATTTCCATCAAATGAATGTCGACCCGGCGCATCCGCAGGCGGAAACCAGGGACCGGCTTGTCCTCTCCAAAGGCCATGTGGCTCCCGCGCTGTATTCCGTGCTCGCGCTGAAAGGCTTTTTCCCTCCGGAAGCGCTTACCACGCTGAGAAAGAGCGATTCGTTTCTGCAAGGACATCCCAGCATGAAATCGACGCCCGGCGTCGATATGAGCACAGGGTCGCTCGGTCAAGGCATTTCGGCCGCCGCGGGAATGGCGCTGGGCGCCAAAATCAACCAGGACGGCGTTCGGGTTTATGCGATACTCGGCGACGGCGAACTCGAGGAAGGGCAGGTCTGGGAGGCGGCGATGTACGCCAGCGCCAAGTGCCTCGACAACCTTGTTGCGGTTGTGGACAACAACAATCTACAGATTGACGGCGCCATATCCGAAGTTAATTCCCCTTATCCAATCAATGAAAAGTTCAAAGCGTTCGGTTGGAATGTGATTGAAATCAACGCCCACAGCTTTGACGAAATTGACGCGGCGTTCAACGCGGCGGCGGAATTCAAAGGCAAACCGAGCGTCATTATCGCCAAAAGCATCAAAGGCAAAGGCGTTTCCTTTATGGAGAACGATTATACCTGGCACGGCACCGCGCCCAATGAGGAACAGTATCAAACGGCAATGACCGAACTGAAAAGGGAACTTGCCGAGCTGGAGGCACAATAATGGCAGAAATTATCAAAACAGCGACGCGCGAAGCATACGGAAAAGCGCTGGTCGAACTCGGCGGCCGCAACGAAAAAGTTATTGTCCTTGACGCGGACCTTTCCGCCGCCACCAAGACCGGCATGTTCAAAAAGGCGTTCCCGGACAGATTTTTCAATACCGGTATCGCGGAATGCAACATGATCGGAATAGCGGGCGGCCTTTCGACGATGGGCTTTACGGTATTTGCGAGCAGTTTCGCGATGTTCGCGGCCGGACGGGCCTTTGAACAGGTCCGGAACACACTGGGCTATCCTCACCTCAATGTGAAAATCGGCGCCACGCACGCCGGCCTTTCCGTCGGGGAAGACGGGGCAAGCCATCAATGCTGTGAAGATATCGGGCTGATGCGCACGATTCCGGGCATGGTGATTATCAACCCTGCCGACGACATCGAGTCAAGGGCGGCCGTATTTGCCGCCGCGGAACATGACGGGCCGGTTTATCTGCGTTTCGGGAGGCTTGCCGTTGAACGCATCTTTGATGAAAATTACCGCTTCGAAATCGGCAAAGCCGTCGAGTTATGCGAAGGCGGCGACGTGACGATTATGGCGACAGGTTTAATGGTCGGCGAGGCGCTGGCCGCGCGGGAACTGCTCGCGGGAGAGGGGATATCCGCTTCGGTAGTGAACGTCCATACAATCAAACCTCTGGATACGCAAGCCGTCGCCGCAGCCGCAGCAAAGACTGGCGCCATCGTCACAGCCGAGGAACATTCTGTTATCGGCGGGCTGGGTTCCGCGGTCGCGGAAACAGTATGCGAAACCTGTCCCGTGCCGGTCGTTCGTGTGGGCGTCTGCGATGTGTTCGGCCGCTCGGGTCCGGGAGCCGAAATCCTCCGCCTCTACGGGCTTTGCGCGCAAAATATTGCTGAAAAAGCCAAAATAGCAGTGTCATTGAAGACAAAATAATGTATAATCGATTTAATTGAAAGGAGGTGCCGCCTTGAGTACGGAATATAATTTTCGCACCGCATTTGTCAACGGGTTTAACCGTGAAGATGTTATTGCCTATATTGAGGGCCTCCAGAAGGAATTGATCAATGCGAACGCCGGACGGGAAAAGTTGCAGGCGGATTACATGACCGCGAGAAAAGCCGCCGAGAATTACTATGCCAACCTTAACGCGGCTTTGGCGCACATTAAAACGCTTGAAGCGCAGATTGCCCAGTTCAACCGGGACGCTGCAAGCAGGCCGAGCGTACCGAATGTCCCGGCCGCCCCTCCGCCCGCTGTCCCCGAAGAAAAAGATCCGGAAGAAACCGTCGTAATCGATGAAAATACTTTGATGCTGCAGAATATCGAAGAAAAAATCGAAGCGCTGCTTAAAAACGTAGGTTCAAACTCGGATACTGCGGCGCAGACGGCCCGTCAAATCGCGGGCGGTTACGCGCAGCAGACGCAGACACTTCTCGGAGCGACGGCCGAAAGTCTTGCGGGCCTTCGCTCGGAACTCGGGGTATTGTCCGGAAAAATCAATGATAAACTCAACGCCCTTGCCGATAAAATCGACGAGTTGTCCTCCCTGGCCGCAGTTAAACCGGAAGCGCCTGCGCAGGCTGTCATACAGTCTCCGAGAGCCGAAGAAACATCCGGCTCCGGGTTTGTTTCATCTCTCGAGAACTATGCTTCTTCCAATCCCGGCGAAGAAGCCGCCGCCGGCACGGATGAATGTGACGTCGAAGTTGAACCCGAAGCCGCCAGGACGGATTTTATCATTAACCCTACGGTTGCCGAAACAGCCCGTGCCGATAACGGCATAGCATCGCCTTCAATGCCCGCGGAACCGCCGCGTCCGTTTGAACCGGTGAACGGTTACGCCGCGGATACGCCCGAAGAGGCGACGACAGAACCCGCCGGCGCACAACCGGCAACCCAGCCGTCTTCCGGCGAATCGGAGCAATGGTCTGCTCAGCAAGCGCTGGAGACACAACTAGATGCGTTTGAATTTGACGAAGGAGATTCCGCGGCGCCTGCGCAGGCGTCCGCTCAACGCGACGACGCGCGGATGCTGGACTTGTTCGGGAAGTCGTCTGTCCCTGCGCCGGATGCCGGCGGAACTGAATTTTCCGCTTTGCTCAGCGACAATACCCTCGCCGCGGTACCCGATGAAAACAAGCAGCTGACCCCGGAAGAAATCGAGAAGTTGATGGAGATGTTCCCGGATGACGGTGAAACCGCCTCCGACTGACGCCAATATTCATATTGATACCGCTCAACTTGCCCGTGGCGATATCCGTCTGCGGGCGGGTCAAAAGGTGTTTCTTTCCGGCGAGATTTTCACCGCGAGGGACGCCGCCCATCAAATCATGGCCGCGATGCTCGATGCCGGCAACCCGCTGCCTTTTGATATCAAAGGCGCTTGTCTGTACTACTGCGGGCCGACACCGGCACCGCCGGGCAGCGTCATCGGCAGCTGCGGACCCACGACTTCGTCGCGCATGGACCGTTACACACCCGCGCTGCTGGCGGCAGGCATGAAAGCCGCCATCGGAAAAGGCCCGCGCAGCCGGGAGGTTTGCGAAGCATTGATGAAGTATCAGGCTGTTTATTTATCCGCCATCGGCGGCGCCGGCGCTCTCGCTGCAAAATGCGTTTTATCCTGTACGACGGTCGCCTTCCCGCAATTGGGCTGCGAAAGCGTCAAAAGACTGGAAGTGAAGGATTTTCCACTTATTGTCGCGGTGGACCCATCGGGCGGCAACATCTATCAGAAGTAGAATACCGAAGATCGTTCGATCAGCGAAAAAGGGTGAAAAAATGGATAACAAAGTGATGGAAATCGCTCAGCGCATTCAGACGCTTCGTGAGATTTGCGGTTTTACCGCTCAAGAGATGGCCGATGCAATCGGCTGCTCTGCAGAGGAATACCTGGATGCTGAGAACGGTCAAACAGACTTCTCATTCACATTCATCTATAAGGCGGCTGAAAAACTGGGCGTGGATATGATTGAACTGCTGACCGGCGACAACCCGCGCCTTTCTTTTTATTCGATCGTCAGAAAAGGCGGCGGTCTCCCGATGGAGCGCAGGTCGGGTTTCCGTTATTCCCATTTGGGATACCGGTTCAAAGATAAACTGTGCGAGCCCTTCCTTGTGACGGCACCTTACAGTGAAGAAGAGCAGAAAAAGGCGATACCGCTTTCATCCCACGAGGGGCAGGAGTTTGATTTCATCCTCAAGGGAAGCCTGAAAATTATGCTGGAGGACCACTCTGAGATTCTCAACGAAGGCGATTGCGTCCTTTACGACTCTTCTCACGGGCACGGCATGATAGCGGTCAACGGCGACGAATGCGTTTTTCTTGCCGTTATCTTAAAAAAAGCGGCAGGGGAGGGCTGTTGAATGCTGTCGATTCATAGGAAGTATGTGGAAGAAGAGTTGGATGAGCGGGGTTATATCAAAAACTACCGTTTGGTTTGCCCCGATCATTTTAATTTTGCATACGATATTGTCGATGAGATCGCGTCTTATGAACCCGAGAGAAAAGCGTTGATGTGGTGCGACCCCGCCGGTAATGAAAAAGTGTTCACTTACGGCGAACTGAAGTATTACAGCGATAAAACAGCAAATTTATTCAAAAGCAAAGGCATTGGAAAAGGCGATATGGTGATGGCCATCCTCAAGCGCCATTATCAGTTTTGGTTCGTCATCCTTGCTCTGCACAAACTGGGCTCTGTCGTTATCCCCGCTACTTTTCTGCTGACAGCGCACGACTTTGTTTACAGAGCAAACGCGGCGGGCGTCAAAGCCGTTGTTTGCACGGGACAGGGCAATGTGGCCGCGCAGATCGACGAAGCGCTGCCCGAGTGCCCTACCGTAAGAATGAAGATGATGGTCAACGGTTCCCGCGACGGCTGGGAGGATTTCATGACGCTGATGGAAGCCGCCGACAGCAACTTTCCGCGCGTCGAAACCAAAGCCGCCGAACCGATGCTGCTGTATTTTTCATCCGGGACGACCGGCAACCCCAAAATGGCGCTGCACGATTACCGGTATGCGTTGGCGCACCTGACAACGGCAAAATACTGGCAAAACGTTCAGCCGGACGGGCTTCACCTGACAATCGCCGATACTGGGTGGGGAAAAGCGGCGTGGGGCAAATTATACGGCCAGATGTTTCTGGAAAGCTGTGTATTCGTTTATGATTTCGACAAATTCGTACCTGCCGAAATTTTGGCGCTGATTGAGAAATATTCCATTACGTCCCTCTGCTGCCCGCCGACCATGTTTCGTTTTTTGCTGCAGGAGGATATCAAGCGCTTCGACCTGAAATCACTGAAATACTGCACCATCGCCGGAGAGGCGTTGAACCCCGATGTATTCAATAACTGGTACAAACTGACGGGTATCAAACTGATGGAAGGTTTCGGTCAGACGGAAACCACCGTACTCATCGCAAACTTGACCGGTTCCGAACCGAAGCCGGGTTCCATGGGCAAACCGGTCCCGCACTATGACGTCGATATCGTTGACGATGACGGCGTATCAGTCGAAACAGGTGTCACGGGCGAGGTCGTTGTGCGGACAGAACGCGGCGCCCCGATGGGCCTTTTCATGTGCTATTACAGAGACGAAAACAAGACGCATGAAGCCTGGCACGACGGCTTATATCATACGGGCGACACCGCGTGGAAAGATGAAGACGGCTATTTCTGGTATGTGGGCAGAACGGACGACATCATCAAGTCCTCCGGTTACCGGATCGGGCCGTTCGAAATAGAAAGCGTCCTCGTGGAACATCCCGCCGTCATGGAATGCGCCGTCACCGGTGTGCCCGATGAACTGCGCGGCAACCTGGTGAAAGCCACCGTCGTTCTGAAGAAGGGTTACGAGCCAAGCGAAGAATTGAAAAAAGAACTTCAGGATTATGTTAAAAAAGTGACGGCTCCCTACAAATATCCGCGAATCATCGAATTTGTCAGCGAACTGCCCAAGACAGTCAACGGAAAAATCAGGCGCGTTGAAATCAGGAACCGGCAGCCGGAAAATTAACGCGCCGGCGTTCTCTTCGCCGCCCTTCACGGGCGGCGTTTTGTTTAATACTCCTGAAGCGGACGTTTGCGCGGCGGCGTCTGCCGAGGGCGTTCAAGGTTGACAAACCAGGCGCCGAATGCCATAATTAACTTTAATTTTACGCGTGTTTTGCCTGTGCGTGGAGACCGCGCAAACCTTAAGCAACTGATCATCACAAGACCCGAGAATCAGGGGGATATCACATGCCCAAAGAACTCGCCAAACAATATGAACCCGGCGAAGTCGAAGACAGAATCTATCAGTTCTGGCTTGACGGCGGCTATTTTCACGCAAAGCTGCTGCCGGATAAACAGCCGTACACCATTGTCATTCCGCCTCCCAATATCACGGGCCAGCTTCATATGGGCCATGCTTTGGACAATACGCTGCAGGACATCATCATCCGCTGGAGACGTATGCAGGGCTTTGACACTTTGTGGCTGCCCGGTACGGACCATGCTTCCATCGCAACGGAGGCGAAACTTGTTGAAGCGCTCAAAGAGGAGGGCCTGACAAAAAGCGACGTCGGCCGGGAAGGTTTTCTGGAGCGCGCCTGGGCTTGGAAAGAGAAATACGGCGG
>JAKJCA010000017.1 GCA_022706685.1 Bacillota bacterium | reverse complement strand
TTTGATTTTTCCCCGCCGCGCAATTACCGCGTAGCCGGCGCAGCACAAGGCGAGGAAGGCGAGATGTTTGGCGGCGGAGAACCAGGCCGCGGTTTCCCATCCGGAGCCGGCGGCGAACAGGTCGGCCACGTTTTGAAACAAGGCGTCCGCCAGCGCGGCCGCGGCGGCCAGCGCGCAAGCCAGCAGCGCGAACACCGCCGCTTTCAAAATGTTTTTCGGTTTGCCGTCCATGCGTTGACCGCCTTTCATCCGTGCGCTTGTCCGCGCCGAAGGGAGCCGCGACCCCGTGCCAAACCCCCGTCCCCCCGACAGACACGTCCCCCCGACAGACATACGCGTGCCAAACCCCGCGACTCGTCAGCCGTAGATAGAATAGACCAGACGGTTGACCAGCGCGGCGGGCAGGATTTTGGAGAGGAAAACCAGCGTTTTGTTTTTGAAGCCCACCGTCACGAACGGCTTGGGCTTTCTTCTCGCGGCCTGGCGCAGGATTTCGCGCGCGACCGCCCGGGCGGGCATGCCGTTGCGCTCGTCTTTTTCCATCACGGCGACGGATTGTTCCATGCGCTCGCGGTAAACGGGCGAGGCGTCCGCGCACTTGCGGCGGTTGTCGGTAAAGCCCGTTTTCGTGTCGCCGGGCATGACGTTGCTGATGAGGATGCCGAAAGGCCGGACCTCGTTCTGCATCGCGGTGAACAGCGCGTTGACCGCCGCTTTGCTGGCCGAATAGAATCCCTGAAACGGGACGAAAAACACCGCCGCGATAGAACTGACGTTGACGATGCGGCCGCCGCCTTGTTCGCGCATCAGGGGCAGCACTTCCCTCGCCAGGCGGAACGCACCGAAAAAGTTGACGTCCATCTGGTAGAAGGCGCTTTCGTCGGACGTATCCTCCGCCGCGCCCGAGATGCCCATGCCGGCGTTGTTGACCAGCAGGTCGACGCGCCCCGCCTGCTGTTTGACCGCCTCGACGCCGCGGCGGATATCCTCGGTTTTGGTAATATCGACCGTCACGGACTCCACGCCCGGGATATCCGCTTTGCCGCGGTTGAACGCGAACACGCGCCAGCCCGCTTCAACGAGCAGGGCCGCGGTTTCTTTGCCGATGCCCGAACTGGCGCCCGATATGACGGCGACTTTCCGAGCCATAACCATCCCTCCCTAAAACAGACGGGTGTACATATCCAGGCTGAACCCCAGCAGAAAATGAACCGCCATCGACGGATAGATCGAACGGCTTTTATAGGCGATAAAACCGAGGATGAAACCGCCGAACACCGCCGAGAAGGTCTCCGCCATCGGTTTGCCGAAACCCGCGATGGAGGAGTGGACCAGCGCGGAAATCATCGTCGAGACGGCGATGGCCAGCGCCGGCCCGTACTTGTCGCACATCGGGAAAAAGCCGAAGCCGCGGAACAGGAACTCCCAGCCGAAATAGTAGGCGCCCAGCGAAAGGTAGTACAGCAGGAAGCAGCCCGCCGAGCGGAACACCAGCGCGCCGCTGAGCGGATACAGCGCCTTCATTTCGGGGTCCCCGGCCGCGCTCAGCGAAATCAGGGGGGCGACGACCAGCGCCAGGAGGATGATTTTGCCGCCGAGTTTCTTTTCGCCGGAGCCGAGGCCGACCCGGGCGAAGCCGCGTTTGGCGCCGAATTTCACCACGGGCAGCGCCGGCAGGAAGAAAAAGGCGAACGCCATGAAGTTATGGTAGATGTATTGCCAGTACAGCAGTTTTTCCGGGTCCGCAAAGCGCGCGCCGAAAGTCTTGACGAAAAAATCCTGAATGCCGAAGTAGTAGTAGCAGGCCAGCGCCAGCGTCATATAGACGACGGCGGTAACCGTCGCCCTGTCCGCCCCCCGCACAACTTCACGGATGTTTCGCCTGACGGTCTCCACCATGTCGTTTATCCCCTTTTCACTTTGATGTTGTCCGGCATGCTCCGGTACCACGCGGCGGTGCGCCGCGTTGCCTCGCGCATATCGACCGCCGGGTCGTAGCCGAAGCGGCTGCGCGCTTTTTCGATGGAAAAATGGTAATCACGGCAGTTTTGCTCGACCGAAAACAGCGTGATCAGCGGCATCGTCCTGCTGCGCTCCAGGCGGTAAACGCCCTCGATACAGCGGGCGGTGAAAATGGAAAGCGGAGCGGGCAGGCTGAAAAACCGCGGCTTGACGCCCAGCGCTTCCGCGGCGCAGGCCAGGTATTCCGCGAGCGTTTCCCCGCCGCCGTCGGTGAGGTTGTAGTCTTCGTCGTAAGCGGACTCGGTGACGCTCGCGCGGTAAATCCCCTCGGCGAGGTTGCCGGCATAGACGAAGCAGCTGAGGTGCCTTCCCCGGTCCACCACGGCCATCTTCCCTTTGGAAACCAGGCGGTACAGGTCGTAGGAGGAGGTCATGTCGTATTCGCCGTAAACGTTCCCGGGCCGGATAACGAGATAATGAAGCCCGATTTCGCGGCAGTGTTCCGCCACCATCGTCTCGGCGTGCAGTTTGGACAGCGAGTAGGGGTTGTCCATCGGTTTTTTCTCCCCTTCTTCAGGGAGGTCGCGGTAACCGCGGTAGCCGTAGACGGCGACGGAACTCAGGTAGACGAACACCCGGCTGCCCGCCGCTTTCGCATAGTCGATGACGCGCCGGGTCCCGTCGACGTTGACGCGGTCAAAGTCGGCCAGATCGCCCCAGGCGCTGACCTTGCCGGCAACCTGATAGACATAATCGAAACACCCGAGCGACGAAAAATCAAAGCCGAGCAGGTCGCCTTTGTGCACCGTGACGGTCCCATTTTCGATGAGTTTCATCAGTTCCGGGTTCAAGCTTTCGCACCGGACGTCGACGCCGGTGACCTGCATGCCGTGAGATGCCAGCGCGCAGGCGAGGTGCGAACCGATGAACCCGCAGATTCCCGTGACAAGCGCCTTTTTCAAGGTTTGTCCCCCTTTCCCGGTTTCGAGGCGCGCGGCGGGGCGCAGGCGTTTGGCTTTGCCGGGCTGCAATTTTTATTTCTTATTATGATACGCAAATCCGGCAAATGCAATCGTCCCGGCCGTTTTTTTATCCCTTTTCGCCATACCCGCCGGCCTGCGCTTGCTGTCCTCCCCGTCCCCTCTGCATCTGCCGTCTGACGTCTGAAGACTGCCGTCTCGTTTGACACCCCGCCGCCTGAAATGGTACCCTTATCGCGATATTAAACGACCGGCCGCACTCCTGCCCGCGGAAAGGGGCGAAACGCGTGATTTACGACCGCTGGATGAGCTATATCAAAGACGGCGCCAAACTGACCAAACTCGTCATGCCGGGCGCGCACAACGCCGGCAGCCGCCGCATGAGCGCCATCGCCTGCTGCCAGGACGGCGACATGTTCGCGCAGTTCATGCACGGCGTCCGCCACTTCTGCGTGCGCGTCGGCACCGATTACCGCGGCCGGCTCGTTATGCGCCACGGCCTCGCCAAAGGGAGGCCCGTCGAGGAGGACATCATTAATGTCCGCAGGATGATGGAAGCCAACGATTCGGAGTTCGTCATCCTCGACATCCGCGAATATTATCCCCAGAAGTACGGCCCCTTCGCCTTTAATTACAAGGCGGACCCGCAGGCGGTCGACGCGCTGGTCGCCAAGCACCTCGAGCCGGAGAAGTACGCCCTCACGGGTGTCGAGGACATATCGAGGGTCACTATGGGGGATATCCGCCGCTCCGGCAAACGCTACCTTCTGTATAACTACCGCGCGCAGTACCGTTACAGCGTCAACTGCGAGTATATTTTCCCGTGGGACAAAGACGTCCACGGCATGAGCGGGCCCGATTTCGCACGGGAGGCGCTCCGGTTTTTCGACCGGTACAGCACGGGCGGGCTGTTCTGGTTCCAGACGCAGCTGACGCCCAACACAGGCACGCCGATGGGGATGGCCTCGCCGAAAAAGCTCGATGTGCGCGAAACGCGCCCCGTTTTCAAGCAGCTCATCACCTCCATCGCCGCAAACCCGCATTACCTCGACAGCGCCAACATCATCTCGGGCGATTTCATGAGCGTCGACTTCATGAAAGCGCGCGAAATCCTGATGCTGAACCTGGCGAAAAACCTTGTGCGCGAGGACCTGGCCGAGGAATACCGGGCGGGCCTCGGATGAACATCAAACCGGGAGGGTACCGAACTTGAAACATTACGAATCCGTCATCATCGGCCACATTACCGTGGACGCCGACACCGACTGCCTGGGCAATCAGACGCGCATCGCCGGCGGCGCCGTGCTGTACTCCTCCGCGTCGGCTTACGCGCTGGGCCATCATGTCGCGGCGCTGACCAAGGTCGCGCCGAAAGACCGCGAACGCCTCGGGGAGTTCACCCTGCCGCCGGAAGACGTCTACTGCCTGGACTCCCTGCGTTCGACGGATATGTCGAACCGCTACCTGACGCCGGACAAGGAACGCCGCGTCAGCGCCTGCGTCAGCAAGGGCGACCCCTTCGTCGCGGCCGACGTGCCGGCGGACATCGAGGCGGACATCTATCATTTCGCGGGGCTGGTGTACGGCGATTTCGGCAACGAAATGATCAAAACGCTCGCAAAAAAGAGCGCCGCCGCCGTGGACGTGCAGGCCTGCCTGCGCCATGTCAACGAGGCGGACGGCTCGCTGTATTTCGAGGACTGGGCCGACAAGCGCGAGATGCTGCCTTTTATCAAGTACCTCAAGACCGACGCCGCCGAGGCGCAGATCATGACGGGCATGGACGACCGCGCGGCCGCGGCGCGCATGCTCGCGGGCTGGGGCGCGGGCGAGGTGATGGTCACCCACAACAGCGAAGCGATCGTTTTTGACGGCAGGGACCTGTTCGCCTGTCCCCTGCGGCCGCGCAACCTCTCGGGCAGGACGGGCCGGGGTGACACGACCTTCGCCGCCTATATCAACGAGCGGCTGACACATTGCGTCAAGGATGCCCTGCTTTTCGCGGCGGCCACCGTCTCGCTGAAGATGGAAACGCCGGCGCCTTTCCGGGGCACGCGCCGCGACGTCGAGGAATATATCGCGGCGTTTTACGCCGACTGCCTGTGACGGCCGCTTAAAAGCGTATGGAACTCGCCCGGTTTTTCCTGTATACTGGATGACAGTTTTATAAAGGGGAAGGTGCGCCGATTGTCCAAAGAGGAACTCAAGGCCGCGGACGGCCTGAGTGAGGACGAACTCATCGAGGAAGAAATCGAGGAGCTCGCCAAGCAAAACAAAAAGTACCTGCGCCCGAAGGAGATTTTCGCCTACCTGCTCGCGGATTTTATCGGCGGGAGCAGCAACCCCGTCAACATGCAGTTCTACTGGATGAACTTCTTCAATATCAGCGGCAAGCAGTACGCGAACCTGGCGCTTTTCACCAGCATGTACGACGCGCTCGACGACCCGATTTCGGGTTTTATCATCGACCGGACAAGGACGAGATGGGGCCACTTCCGCCCGTATCTGGTCATCATGCTGCCGCTGTCGATGATCTCCGTGTTTTTGAACTATACGGTCCTGCCGGGCCTTGCGACCACGCAGCAGATTATGGTGCAGTTGTATGTCACCTGCATCCTCGGCGGTTTGGCGGGCTCCTACGGCAGCGCGGGGGGGCTGATGATTTACTTCATCACGCCCAATCCCAACGAGCGCAACTGGCTGATGACCATCCAGCAGTTTTTCAGTTACTTCAGCGGCTGGATCCCCTCCGTTCTTTCGGTGGTGGTGACCTATATCCCGCGCATGTTCCCGGGCGTGCGCATGCAGAATATTTACAGGAATTACGCTTATATTTTCTTCGTCCTCGGCGTCATCGCGACGATTTACAAATTCCTCAACACCCGCGAGCGCTTCCCGCTGCCGTCGCGCAAGGAGATGAAAGAGGCGAGCATCTGGGAATCGGTGAAGTTCGCCGTCACCACGCGGCCTTTCCTGGTCGGCATCATCGCCAACGTGTTCGGCGGCCTGCAGGGCAACCTGCGCACCTCGTCGGAGAACTTCTTCTGGCTCAACAACACCGGCTCGCTGGCCAACGGCTTCCTGGCGAGCCTGCTGACGGGGCTGCCGAAATATTTCATCACGCCCTTCGTGCCGAAGGTCATCAAGCGTTTCGGCGAACGCAACGTCTATATCGCCGGCCACCTCTGGGCGGCGGCGTGTTTCGTCATTATGTGGCTCATCGGCTACGTCCCCTTCGGGAAAAAGCGCATGGCGCTCAACGTCATTTACCTCGCCGTCGCGCTGACGATCATGCAGATCCCCAACTCCTCCAACGGCGTCGCAGGCCGTGTCATGACCGCCGACACTTTCGACTATATCGAGTGGAAATACGGCGTGCGCAGCGAAGGCCTCGTCAGCGCAGCGAACAACTGGTTCGGCAAACTCAACAACAGCCTGCAGGGCTGGATTACCGGCATGGCCTACCAGATCATCGGCTACGTGGCGCTGAAAGACCAGTACGGCAATCTCATCCCCCAGACCAGCCCGCGCATCCTTAAGGGCATCTGGATGATTTTCGCGCTCATCCCCGCGGCGTCGAAATTGCTGGTCGCGATCACCTATATGTTCTTCAACGTCCACGGCAAGTTCAAAGAGCAGATGGAGGCGGAACTTGCGGTGCGGCGGCGCGAGAAACTCGAGCAGCAGCAGCGCGAAGAGGCGAAGGCGCCTCCGCAGGCATAACAGGCGCATAAAAAAGACGTCGTTGAAAAACGGCGTCTTTTTTATGAAATAGTAAAGTCAACTTTATTTTTTCCTAATTTTTCTATCTCCCGCACAGCAGCGCGGCCGCTTTATCGATGTTGCGCGCGCTGACGCCCGCGCGCAACAGGTAAT
This sequence comes from Bacillota bacterium, assembly GCA_022706685.1. Classification (GTDB taxonomy): domain Bacteria; phylum Bacillota; class Clostridia; order Oscillospirales; family Acutalibacteraceae; genus UBA1447. Next base: position 40,142 of record JAKJCA010000017.1, on the reverse strand, counting down.
TCTCCACCCCGCCCCAGCGGCTGTCGAGCTCGTCGAGCAAGCCGGCCATGTTGGACGGCGGGGAACCCAGGTGTTCGTCGTTGTTCTCCCAGATCAGGCCGGTGTTGCGCTCAATCTCGCCGAGGATGAACGGCCGCAGGGCTTCTTCCGACAGGCTGTAATCGCGCACGATATCCTCCCGACCGACGCCCGCGAGCGACAGGAGCATCGCGGCGAGGATGCCGGTGCGGTCCTTGCCCAAAAAGCAGTGGAAAACGGCCGGGAGGCGCGCGTTGGCGAGTTTGGTGAAGGCGGCGGCGTAGTTGGCGGAATATTCCTCAAGGCTGCGTTTGTAAATATCCAGCAGCGGCACGGCGGCGGGGGCGGTGGCGGGGTTGATCTCCAGCAGCGAAATCTGGCTGTAGTCGACGGACCCGTCCCTCGCCAGCGAGGAAGGCCGTTCGCGCGCCTCGAGGTCGCCGCGCAGGTCGATGACCGTCCGGACGCCCAGTTCGCGCAGTTTCGCCATATCGCGGGCGGACGGGTTGCGCGGCATACCGCAGCGGAACAGCACGCCGACGCGCGTTCGGCCCCCGCCGGCGCAGGGGTGCCCCCCGAGGTCGCGGAAGTTGATCAGATGGTCAAACTCAAAGCTGCCCTTGCCCTGCGGCGCGTTTGCCAAAACAACTCTCCTTGTGAACAGGGACGGTTCTTCACAAAAAGAACCGTCCCGATTGTTTGCTGGAGCGGATGACGAGGCTCGAACTCGCTACCTCCACCTTGGCAAGGTGGCGCTCTACCGGATGAGCTACATCCGCGCTTGCGGTCAAAATGATAGCACGGCGAAAAAACCTTGTCAAGCCGGCGGGCCTTGTTGACGGCGCTTTTCCACCTCCGCGTAGAGGCGCGCGAGGCCCTGCATATCAAGGGCTTCGGCGCGGACCATCGGTTCAAATCCCGCCCCGGCCACCGCTGCGGCGACGGCATCTTTGGGCAGGCCGAGCCCCGCGCTGAGGGCGTTGACCGCTGTTTTCCTGCGCTGGGCAAACGCCGCCGCGACAAAACGGAAAAAGCCCGCTTCATCCCCCACTTCGACGGGCGGTTTCTCCCGGATATCGAGCCGGATGACCGTGCTGTCCACCTTGGGCGCGGGGTAAAACGCGGCGGCCGGCACGTCGAAGAGGCGGCGCGCCGACGCGTAGTAATCGACCGCGACGGTAACGGCGCCCGAGAGCCGTTCGCCGACGCGCGCGCACAGCCGCGCGGCCGCGTCCTTCTGCACCATAAGCGTCATCGATTCGACCGGGGCGCGGCTTTCGAGCAGTTTCATGATGACGGGCGTGGTAATGGAATAGGGCAGGTTGGCGCAGACCACCGCGCGCATGCCGCCCGCTTTTTCCTTAAGAAGGGCGCGGACATCCGTCGCCAGGATATCCGCGCGGACGACCTCGACGGCGCCGCCCGGCGGCAGCAAACCGTCGAGCAAATCGGCCAGGCGCGGGTCCACCTCGACCGCGAGCACTTTGCCGGCCGTTTTGGCCAGTTCCAGCGTCAGCGCCCCGGCGCCGGGCCCGATCTCCAGCACCGCGGTGTCCCGGTCCGCTCCGCAGGCAACCGCCATGCGCGGGCAGACGGAGGGGTCGACCAGGAAGTTCTGGCCCAGCCTTTTGGAAGGCCGGACTTCATACCGCGCCAGCAGCCGCGCGACGGCCGCGGTGTCCGGCCCGCTCACAGCAGCCTCGTTTCGTTCATCACAAAGCAGAACCCGCAGCCGAAAAAGCCGGCGGCCTCCCGGCACAGTTTCATGCGCTGGAGGAAAATCTCGAAATAGTCCATCACCGGCGAGATGTCGGTGTTGATTTTCAGCGTCAGGGTGATGACCTTCTTTTCGGCGTCGATGGCCAGGGTGGATTTGTGCACCGCGTAGTTGACACGGTCGTGGATGTCGAGGGCGATGGTCTTTTTGTCGCGCACGCGCGTGGACCGCACGTCGCTTTTATCGGCCAGGATGAGCGCCGCGGCGATAGGGCTGACAGCCGCCGCCGTCGGTTCGTCGTGATGGCCGATGGCCGTCGCCACCGCGGCCGCCTCGTCGGCCGGCATGCCCCTGTTTTTGAGTATTTCGAGCGTCAGAATCGCGCCGCTCATGGCGTGGTTGTTGCGGTTGATCATGTTGCCGATGTCGTGCATGAAACCGGCGATTTTCGCCAGTTCGCAGGTCCTCTCGTCATAGCCGAGGTCGGCGAGCGTTTTGGCCGCGGTTTCGGCGACCAGCGTGCAGTGCGCCAGGCCGTGCTCGGTATAGCCGATGGCCTCGAGCACGTCGTTGCCGGCGGCAATGTAGGCTTTGACGTCTTTATCTTTGCGGATTTCGTTGTAGGTGACCATGTCTGCCTCCGTTCGGCCATGTTTGCATTTTGGGCCTTATCCTATATAATAATGATTGTTCGGCGCGCCGTTGAATTTGCCGCCGGGAAAGCTGGGTTAAGCTCATGTCCATCCTTGTCACGGGAGGCGCCGGTTACATCGGCTCCCATACCTGCCTTGCGCTGCTGCGGGGCGGCTATGACGTCATTATAGTCGATAACCTCTCCAACAGCAACCCGGAGAGCGTCGCGCGCGTGGAGGAACTCGCGGGCAGAAAGACGGTTTTCTATCGCGCCGACATCCGCGACGCGGTAGAACTCGAGCGCGTTTTCCGCGAAAACAGCGTCGAAGCGGTCATCCATTTCGCAGGGCTCAAGGCGGTGAAAGAATCCACCGAAAAACCGCTCGAGTACTATGAAAACAACGTCGGCGGCACGCTGAGCCTCTGCCGCGCGATGAGCGCATGCGGCTGCAAAAAAATGGTGTTCAGCTCCTCCGCTACCGTCTATAACCAAAGCAACGTTTCGCCTCTGACCGAGGACATGCCCGCCGGCGAAACGACCAACCCTTACGGGACGACCAAATACTTCATCGAACGCATCCTCGCCGACCTGTGCAAGGCCGATCAAGACTGGCGCGCCTCGCTGCTGCGCTATTTCAACCCCATCGGCGCCGACAAGAGCGGGCGCATCGGCGAAGCCCCCAACGGGAGGCCCAACAACCTGGTGCCCTTTGTGGCGCAGGTTGCAGTCGGCAAGCACCCCCATGTGGAGGTGACCGGCACCGACTACCCCACCCCCGACGGCACCGGCATACGCGACTACCTGCATGTCAGCGACCTTGCCGACGGCCATATCAAGGCGCTCGAACGCCTGATGAAAACGCCCGGCTGCGAAACGTTCAACCTCGGCACCGGCAAGGGCAGCAGCGTGCTCGAGGTCATCGCCGCCTACGAGCGCGCCTGCGGAAAAAAACTGCCGGTCGTCAAAAAACCGCGGCGCGAAGGCGACATCGCCGTTTGCTACTCGGACCCCTCGAAAGCCCAAAAGTTGCTCGGCTGGAAAGCCGAAAAAACCCTCGACGAAATGTGCGAAGATTCCTGGCGCTGGCAAAGTCTGAACCCCGAGGGTTATTGAAAGGCGGACATGCAGCTGCACGAAAATAAAACGACGCCCGAGGTCGCCCTGCTCGTCGGTATCGACACCGGCGCGTACGACTGCGCCGTTTCCCTCGACGAACTCGAGGAACTCGCGCACACCGCCGGCGCGCAAGTCGCCGCGAAAATCTCCCAAAGCAGGGAGAAACCCGACGCCGGCACCTGCGTCGGCGCCGGAAAACTCGAGGAAATTGTCGAGTTTTGCGAAAACAACGAGGTCGACCTGCTGATTTTTGACTGCGAACTGACGCCCGTGCAGCAGCGCAACCTGGAGGACAAAACCGGCCTGCGCGTCATCGACCGGACCACCCTCATCCTCGATATTTTCGCCGCGCACGCCTTAAGCAACGAGGGCAAACTTCAGGTGGAACTTGCGCAGCTGAAATACCGCCTGCCGCGCCTGACCGGCAAGGGCGCCGAACTTTCACGGCTGGGCGGCGGCATCGGCACCCGGGGCCCCGGCGAAACGAAACTCGAGACCGACCGGCGGCACATCCGCCGGCAGATTAAAAACCTGGAAACGCAGCTCGAAGCCCTCGGAAAACGGCGCAGCCTCGCGCGCGCGCGCCGCAGCAAAGAAGGGTTTGAAACCGTCGCCATCGTCGGCTACACCAACGCCGGCAAATCGACGCTGATGAACACCCTCACGCAGGCCGGCGTCCTGGTGGAGGACAAACTCTTCGCCACGCTCGACCCGGCGGCGCGCGCGCTGGTGCTGCCCGACGGCCGGCGCGTGATGCTCGTCGACACGGTCGGGCTCATCCGCCGCCTGCCGCACAATCTGGTCGAAGCTTTCAAGTCGACGCTCGAGGAGGCGGTCAACGCGACGGTCATCCTCAACGTCTGCGACGTTTCCTCCCCCGAGTGCGCCGAACATCTCGCCGTGACCGAAAAACTGCTCGAAGAACTCGGCTGCGGCGGCAAGCCCGTGATTTCGGTGCTCAACAAATGCGATTTGCTGCCCTCGGCGGCGGACTTGCCCGTCATCGGCAAGTCGGTGATCATCTCCGCCCTCGAAGGCAAAGGCATCGGCAAGCTGCTCGAAGCCGTCAGCGCGGCGCTGCCTGCGACGCAGCGCAAAGCCGAACTGCTCATCCCTTACGCGGCGGCGGCCGCGGCGGCGGAAATACGGCGCGACGGTATTATTTACCGCGAGGAGTACCGAGAGGACGGGCTGTATCTGAGCGTCAGCGCGGATTTCCGCCTGCTCGAGCGGCTGAAAGAATACCTCGTCTGACACCGGGGGGCAGGACAACCACTGGCGCGTGCAAAGCGCGCCGGCGTGATGAAAACGAAATGGAAACTCATGGAGAAATTGCCGAAACGAAAACCGAACAGATTGGCGGAATATGATTATTCCCAAAACGGCGCATATTTTGTGACAATATGCGTAAAGGACAGGCACGAAATATTAAGCGTAATTGAACCGAGCGAACACCATTTTGTAGGGGCGAACTTTGTTCGCCCGCAGGATGATGTTCGTCCGCAGGAAAACCGCCCGCAATTAACCGCTGCGGGTAAAATCGTTGAATCGGAAATCAAAAAATTGTCGGTGACATACGACGGGGTGTCGGTTGACTGTTTTATCATTATGCCAAACCATGTCCATATGATCATTTTTATCCATAATGAAATCGGGCGAACGCAGTTCGCCCCTACGGTATCACGCATTATCAAACAATGGAAGGGTTCCGTCACCAAACAGATCGGGTATTCAATATGGCAAAAATCGTTTCACGACCACATTATCCGCGACGAAGAAGACTTTTATCTGATAACGGAATATATCCAAAATAATCCAGCGAATTGGGAACAGGATTGTTTTCACCCCAAGAAGGAAGGATGAAATTCCATAACATCATCAGGCAGAGAAACCGCGGGCGCGCATACCTCACCGGAGATTTGGTTGATCCGCGCGCCGGCAGATGCTGTTTTTTTCAGTGTGCCGAATAGTATTTCTTCCCGTTTTCGAGTTCGATGCCCCTGGCCTCGAACATCTCGCTGACGGTGACAAAACGGTAGCCCTTCTTCTGCATGGCGGGGATAATTTTCGCCAGGGCGTCCGAGGTGTTGGCGTAGATATCGTGCATGACCACGATATCGCCGTCGCCGGCGACGTTGACGACGTTGTTGACGATTTTCTGCACGGAGGCGGGCTTCGCCGCGCTTTTGTAGGCCCAGTCCTTCGGGTCGACGTTCCAGAAAATGAAGGGCATATCGACATTTTCGAGCACTTTATTATTGTAAAAAGCAAAGGGCGCGCGGAACAGCACCCTTGTCTGCCCCGTCAGTTGCATGATGAGTTTGTTGGGTTTCTCCGCCTCGCTTTTCATCGCCGGGATCGATTTGATTTTGGTCAGGTCGCGGTGCGAATAGGAGTGGTTCGCGATTTCGCAGCCCTGCGCCGCGGCGGTTTTGACCGTCTCTTTATGCGTTTCGACAAGGTTCCCGATGGTAAAGAAAGTCGCGCGGGCGCCGTATTTTTTCAGCAGGCCGAGCACGGCCGGCGTGTTTTTCCTCGGGCCGTCGTCAAAGGTCAGCGCGATGAGTTTTTCGCCGTCGGCGATGCCGTAGGAGGCGATCTTCGCTTTCAGATAACCGCCCAGCCGTTTCACCGGGGTTTCCGCGCGCGGGCAGCCGGCGCTCGCGGGCAGCACGGTGCCCGCGTCGAAAAAGAAGAGGATTTTATCGCCCGAAAACGCGACGTTCGTAAAGTCGCCTTCGGCCGCGGAAGTGTATTTTTTAAAGTCCTGCGTCGCGGCGTATTTCGCCGTGGTTTTATCTGCCTTGAAATAAGCGGAGACGAGCTGCGCGGCCCTTTTGGGGTAGCCGGCGCGGAACAGGTCCGCGTTTTCCAGCCGTTCGCCGGTTGCGGTGTCGAACACGGCGGCCCGCACTTCGCGCAGACGGAGGTTTTGGGATGGAATGACGGTCTCGGTTTCAAAGACCACGCTCAGGTAATCGCTCTTGTCGAGCGCCGCGGGCGTCGGGCCGGTTTCGCAGGCGAGATAGAGCGTATAGTCCCCGGTCATTACGGCGGGGTCTTTCGCGGTGTTGCCAATGCCGGCGCGTTTGTTGAATGCCGACACCATGCTCTGCGCGAGCGTTTCGACGCCTGCGTCAAGCCACGCGATGCCGACGGCGGGGTAAAATAAGTCGCAGCGTCTGCCGTCTTTATGGTCGCTGAGCAGCTGCGGCATGCCGGGCTCGCCCTCCTGCTTTTGATGGACCGGCTCGGCCGGCGGCGCGGTCGTCGTTGTATTGCCGCCGCCCGCCCCGCAGCCGGAAAGGGCCGCCAGAACGAGGATGAGCAGGCAAAGAACAGAAGCCGTCAGTTTGCGCATAGTGTCTCCATCGTATAGAATCACACCCTTGAAAAAGGGGGCTGATGTTTCATTACGATTATTTTATCATAGTTTTGCGCGTATATCACCGTTGAATAAATCTTCTCTTTACAATTATTAAAATATAATATACAATAAAAAATGGATTGTGTAATATTTATTGGTAAGTTTAACGAATGATGTGTATAGCGGAGGCAAAATTATGAGAAGAACGCTAAGAATCCTGTCTTTCATCATGATTGTTGTGTTGGTTATTCAGGCCGTGCCGGCAAGCGTGCTGGCGTCAACCGTACAGACAAGCACTGCTTCAACTACCGCGGCAGAGGACACCGCCGAAAGCGCCATAACCGGCGAGTGCGCGGCTCTGCGGGATGAATATACAAAGGTATACCGGCGGGAGGACGGGTCTTACAGCGCGGTAGTTTCCGCCGCCCCGCTTCATTTTAAACAAAACGGCACATGGAAAGATATCGACAACACGCTGGTGGAAGCCACGGTTGACGGTGAATCCGTGCTGAAAAACAAAAGCAATGATTTCAGTGTTCAGCTGCCGGAAAGCCTGTCGGATAACGGCGAATCTGTCCGGGTGACAAAAGACGGATATACTCTTTCGTTTCAGATTGAAGACGTCGAAACCTCGCTGTTTCGCAGCCATATCAATGCGGAAGTGGAAGCAACTCAGGCAGACAGCAAGATGTCAGATACACAGCAGGCTGCGGAACTTGAAAAGAAAAGCTCTGCCGTCACGTACCCTTCCGTCCAAAGCGGTGTGGATTATGAATATTCGGTTCTGCCGGACGCAGTGAAAGAAAACATCGTGTTAACCGGTCGGCCTCAGCCGGGAGCATCATACTCTTTCACGGTATCGGCGCCGGGCATGACGGCGGCGATGCAGACAGACAGCAGCATTGCGTTTTACGCAACCGGCGAAGAGGCGGTCTTCACCCTGCCCGCCCCGTTTATGGTTGACGATACCAACACCTATTCCGATGATATTCAAGTTGAGTTTGAGAAGAATGAAGACGGCACCTTTGCCTTGACTTACATTCCGTCAGACAGCTGGCTGCAGGCAAAGGAGCGCGCCTATCCCGTCGTGATTGACCCGGTTGTGAAAATTGCATCCGGTACAAACAACGCAATTATGGATACCTATGTAACCGATATCACCGGGCAGCAAAACATTGATCACGGGGCCTATACCTATGCCACAGTCGGCAATCAAAGCGAGGGCTCCTGCTGGGCATATATCAGACCCGGCTCATATTTGTGGGCCAGTAAAGCCGTGGTGACGAATGCCACATTAGATGTCTATTCAAACAATGCCTCTCAGCCAATGACTGTAGCGGCCTATACGGTTTCAAGCATCTGGTTTGAGTCCGTTACATACAACAACATGCCAACGAATGACGCGGTGCCGATCGATTATGCTGTGGCGCCCGTTGATGAGTATGGGCAGCTGCATTTTGATATCACAAAGGCTTTCCCGAGGAATCAGGATATTGTTAACGGAGCCGCTTATCCGCATGGTGTGATGCTGCGCGCCTTTGATTCATCGCTTAACAGCATCAGTCTTTACACTTCGGAATCGCAGTATACGCCGGTTATTGAATTCAGCTATGTGGAAACAACCGGCCTGAGCGATCAATATGAATATCACACGCATTCGGCTGGCCGGGCCGGCACTGTCTCGATCAATGATTTCACGGGCGGAATGTATATTGAAAGAGACGAGCTTGGCATTGACGGCAATATTATGCCCGTCAGCATCAAACAGTATTACTCGAGCGCGTGTGCGGATTTGCTTCAACGATGTTCTTCATACTATCTTAATTTCGAATTTGAGGACTATGGAAAAATTTGGCTGACAAACTATCACCGCTTTGTCGGCTTTGCGGATGATCTGTTTGTCAATGAAAACGGCGCCGGTATCGACTTGTATCTGTACATTGATGAAACCGGCTCAATCACATATTTTGTTTATGCGGACATCGTGGAAAACGGGCTTCAAAAATGGGTGGAGCAGTATGACTCAAACAGTCCGCCAAAAGGCCTGACCATGTGGGTGCCTGAATCCGTATCAGGCGAAGACGATTTTACGGATATCATTGTTGAAGAACCGTCAGGCCAGCAATTGACTTTTGATTATGCGGGCCGGATGGTCCTGATAACCGCGGCAGAAAATGAGCATGTGACTTCAGCGCCGCACATCGAGATTGTCTACCGGGACAGCCAAAACTGCAAGTTTCATGAAATCGATAAAATCGTTGACGGCGTCGGCAGAGAATACCGATTCACCTACAACAGCGCCAACCGTCTGACACAGATACAGGCCTATGACGCGCAAAACGCAGCCGTCAAAGTCGGCATTGCCCCGAATGATGTTGATTTAAAAATAACCTACGGCTACGAAGGGGACGGAAGCACACCGGCGACACTTGGCAGACTCACCACCGCAACCTATCCGGACGGTCAAACGGCGACGTACAGCTATGTCGCCAATCATCCCGGAGCGCCGCTGATAGAGAGTATAAAGGACATCAGCAATTACGGGTTCACCTATACCTATGACAGCAAGCTTGCCGTAACGCAAATTGCGGAATGGGCTGAACTGGGCACCTCAACGCCCGTTGCCGGCAATACGGTTGACATCACCTATGACAGCCCTTATCAACGCACCTTCGAAGACAGCTATGGGCATTTTGAGGTGGCTCAGTTTGATCGCTGCGGGCGCAAAATCGGGTCATATACCGAAGAGGGGGATTATCAAAGAACGACCTATGCGGATACCGAAATTGACGAAATCACCTACAACCTGCTATCCGACAGCACGACGATACAGGAATCAAACGACAATCTTGTTATCAATTCCGGTTTTGAAAACGGGTCTTCCAACTGGAGCATCGAGCAAGGTTCAAGCTATTCGCCCGGTACGGACAGCAGCGTTGCCTGTACAGGAGCCGCATCATACAAAATGAACTGCACAGCGAAGGATACGATCGGTATTGTTCAAAGCTTTACCGGCCTTGATGCGGGCACCTATACCTTTTCGGCCTGTGTGAATGTGCCGAACGCAGTCAACAGCGGCGATGACGGCGCAAAAATCAGCATTGAAACCAAGAACAGCGGCGGCACGACAGTGGAGCACATTTCCAGCGGCTTTTTGACCGACACGGATGAAACCTGGCAGCGGCTGAGCGTCAATGTGGAAGTCACCTCTTCAACCCCGACAGTCAAGATATATCTTTGGCTGTATAACAGCACCGGTACCGCATATTTCGACAATGCCAAGCTTGAGCTAAGTGATTGGGAAACCCCTTACAATGTGCTGTTAAACAGCAAAATGAGCGACGTCACCAACAATATGCCGGACAGTTGGACAGGGACAAACCTGACATCAGCGGACATCGCAACAACACAAACCAAGTTTGAGGAACCCGTTGATGTGATGAAAATAACGGGCAGCCCAACCGCCCAAAAATCAATTTCTCAGTCGTTTGCCGTCACCGGGGGCGAGGGCGATGTGATTGATATCGGCTGCTGGGCAAAAGCCGATGCGGCGTCAAACAGCAATGCGGAATTCCGCATAAGAGCGTCTTACAGCTATACGGATATCAACAGCCAGACCGTGAATGTAACAGAAACGCTGGACTTTATCCCTTATGCGGACTATTGGCAGTATGTGGCCGACAGCTTCACCCTGGAAGGACCGTGCAGCCAGATAACGGTTTCCCTTGATTATGACTATCAGATCAATACGGCGTATTTCACCGATGTTCGCGTGGCTTATACCGATTTTGATATCGGCGGCGCGTCGAATCAATCGATACCGGCAGAGACAGATCCCGGCAATCTGCTGCTGAATCCCGGGTTTGAATCCGGCGATTCCGATTGGACCCTTCCGAACGAGGGCAGCATCGACACCGGTATAAAACAATCGGGTTCAACTTCTCTTAAAATCACCTGTAATTCGGCAGGCAACTATTACGCTTCGCAGAGTTTTGAAGAACTCATTCCGGCTAAATATGTGTTCTCATTTTATGTCCATATTCCGGAAGCCATTACCGGAGCAGATGCCGGCGCAAAGATTCAGGCAATCACAAAAGATGCTAACGGTAACGCCGTTGATACCGTCAACAGCAGCTTTGTGAAAGATACCGGAGACGGCTGGAGTCAACTGCAGGTGACTGCTGAAATATCAGAACAGGCACCCAATATGGAATTAAGGGTTTGTCTGTACAACGCGGCATCAACGGTCTATTTTGACGACGGGCGGCTGGCATATCTTCGTTATGAATACAGCTATGACAGCATGGGCAACCTGCTGACGACAACAGCAAGCAACACTGAAAAAACAATGGTCACCTCAAACACTTACACAACAGACAAGAATTACCCTGCAAGCGCCACCGATGCGGCCGGGAATACGGTGGACTACAACTACAATACGGCAAACGGAACTTTGACAAGTGTCACGGACAGCCTTGACAATGATGTTGGCTACACCTACAATGCCATGCGCGCGCTGGCGGGTGTGTCGCAGGCTGTGTCCAACCTTTCAACCGGTGCGGCCCTCTCAAATACTTACGAATACACCGATGACCGGCTCACCGGGATTGCTGCGGGCAATACGGTGGCCTATTCCTTTGAATATGACCTTTGGGGCTGCCAGACAGAAGTCAGTGTCGGCACACAGAGCCTTGCCGAGTATGAGTACGGTACCGGCGAAAACCGCGGCAGGGCGGAAAGCGTCACCTTCGGCAACGGCCAGACAATTACCTATGATTTTGACGAATACAATAATGTGACCGGCATCAGCTTCGACGGCGGGACGACATACAGCTACACATACACCTATTCGGGCACGAACGGGCTGACCTCTGTCACCGACAATATCAACGATCAAATCACTTATTTCACCGGTAGCGGTTATGAGATTTACACCATTCCGCAGACCGGGCAGGGTGACCTCCTCTATTCGTCAAGCTATGACGAAGACGACAACTTTGTGCAGACTGCCAATGGCTTTGCATACACTTATTCGGACGGCGCGGAAGAAACACCGACTGAGGCAGAAGCCAGAAGGACTACTGGCGCAACGGTGAAACGCAACAACATCACTAGCACCGGCACCAGCTTGGCACTGTCATCGACAACCGATTTCTTCGAACGGCTGCTCAACAGTTCCGTCACCGTAAAAGACGGCGAGAACAATCTCGGTTCCGTTGCGGTTGATTACACCTATCATGACGGCACCGGTGATACAACGACACCGCTGGTCAGCAGTTTCGAAAATATTGTCACGCCGACCACAGGCTCCGCGGTCAATGTGGAGTACACCTATACCTATGATGCCAACGGCAACATCCTGACCGACAGCCTCGGCGGCACTTTGAAGCATACCTACGTTTATGACGAGGCCGGCCAGCTTGTCCGTGTCAACGACGCGGTACAGAACAAAACCTACTGCTACATTTATGACAATGGCGGCAACATGACTTCGAAGGTCAGGTATGCCTACACGACGGACACCCTGGGGACACCGGAGCAGACGACAAGTTTCACCTTTGGCGACAGCAACTGGAAGGACAAGCTGACATCATTCAACAGTTCTCCGCTGACCTATGATGACATCGGCAACCTGATCAGCTTTGACGGGCTGGATTACACCTGGACAGCCGGCCGGCAGCTGGCCGGTATTGACGATGATTTGATGGAGGTCTATATTGATTACAGGTACAATGCCGACGGTCTGAGAGCGCAGAAGGTGGTTGACGACCAGGGCAACTTCAACTTTGTCACTTACGATTACATTTGGGCGGACGGCAAACTGGTCAGCCAGACAGATGGCACGGACGTGCTGTACTTCCTCTATGACGGGAACGGCAGCCCGATAGGTTTCACGCTCAACGACAGCGCGACGTACCTTTACATCAAGAACCTGCAGGGCGACATTACCGGTATCGCTGACGAAAATGGCGCTGTCATCGTCAGTTACACGTATGACGCATGGGGCAAGCTGCTTTCCACAACCGGCAGCGCGGCCAATACCATCGGCTTGCTCAACCCGCTGCGTTACCGCGGATATTATTATGATACCGAAACGCAGATGTATTACCTTCAGAGCCGGTACTATCACCCAGTTCTGGGTAGATTCATTAATGCGGATGGGATTGAGCAGGTCAATGGATTAAATCTTAATACGTATTGTGGCAATAATCCAGTAGATTATATTGATCAAACGGGACATTCAAGAACTTATGTTTTCGCATATTATCATAAAGATTCACAATTACCTCTCAATCAATTTGCAGAGAAATCAGCATATTTTAAAATAACTGATGTGAACTATTTTAAAGTAGGCACTATGAGTAGTTTTGCTAATGCATGGAATAAAATGTCAGGTGATATCAAGTATGTCTTTTTGTATTTACATGGTTGGACTGGAGAATTAAATTTTTATAACGAGACTATTAATACAAAGGATGTTGTTTCTAAATTAGCGAATAAAACGATAACGGGTTACATTTATTTATTTAGCTGTAAAGGCGGAGATGGTAATGAAGGTGAAAATCTAGCTTGGGCATTGGCAAAAAAGAATAAAGTAAAAGTAGTGGCATGTACAGCAGGTGTATCTTATACTAATTTTTTATGGGGCGGTTATCAGGCAAGAGTTGGAAGGGACTGGTTTTTCAAACCTTGGTCTTACTGGTATGAATACTCTTATCAAGACAATAAACCTACAAAAAAAGTATGGTCGCCAAAATGGTGTAAAATAGATTATCTGCCTTGGACATATTAACGGGGCGGATCATAAAATGATATTCTCCTATTCTATTGAAAGGTATATAATCTTAAATTATGAAATTAACTAATAATTATCATTGTAAAGGATTGGTATTAATAGTTGTGCTGCTTTTAGGATTTACAGCATGTAATCAAAGTGCTGATTTAGATAATGTCATAAATAAAATTGGAAATACATCGGAAAATATTATGAACCGGGGCTATGTTGCGAAGCAAGGCGACTGGTTATTTTATTTTTACCAATCACCTTGTGCTTATAAAAATGGTTTGTTCAAATCAACAATTGATGGCAAACATCGGAAAAGAATAGATCGCGGTAGCATTAGCAATATCAACGTAGTGGGTAATTGGATCTACTATGTAAAATCTGAGAAAAACATGGCGTATCCCGACAATAATATTATTATTAATTCACTTTACAAAATAAAAACCGATGGCTCCCAACAGACAAAGTTACTCGATGATTGCGGTTTTGTTACTATTACGGGTAATCAGATTTATTATTGTACTGATACTGCAATTGAACTATATGATAAGGCGAATATTGCATATCCCTTAAAAGACGATTTGGGGAATATTTATCGAGCAGATATTAAGTGCCCAAATAATAGGGTCCTTGTGAAAAAGAATGCTTTTCGTTACGTTATTAATGGCAATTATTTATATTATTTTAATATTAGTAATAATATTAACAGGCTTGATTTTGCTACCGGCACAGAAGAAGAAAACCTGTTTAATGCATCTGATATATTCATTGTCGATGATTTGATATATTTCATTAATAATACTTCTGATAGATATTCTATCAACTGTTACAACCAAACAAAAATGACAACCAAAGAAATACATCTTGCGGTTAACCAAGTCGACCAGATTGTTATTTGTGATAATAACATCATATATAAAGATGTTTACAGAAACGTTATAGATTTTGATAAATTCAATGCAAAGAAAATTTCTAATGTTGGTACAGCTGACTACATATATGCATTTGATGATATGGTTGTATTATGGGAATATGGTAAAATTCCTGTGATAATCTGAAAATTGGACTGCGCTGAGAAAAGTAGACTCCGAAAATTGATATCATATGGACTTGTCAAGAAAAAATGGACGCTTAGTTAAACTACTTTTGTGCAAGATTTTTTTCAAAGTCACAGGGTGAAATATATCCAAGTGCTGAGTACATTCTACGAGTATTGTAATATGTCTCTCAATGTACCTGATTACAGAAACTCTCACATCGTCAATGCAATGAAAAGAACCCCTTACCTTACCGCAATGAAAAGAACCCCTTACCTGCCGCTGTTGACAAAATCGCGGCGCCTGTAATATAATGGCAAAGCCCTTAACGGCTTTGGCGGCATAGCTCAGTTGGCTAGAGCATTCGGTTCATACCCGGAGTGTCGCTGGTTCGAGTCCAGCTGCCGCTACCACCCGGCCCGGTGGTCAAGAGGTTAAGACACCGCCCTTTCACGGCAGTAACACGAGTTCGATTCTCGTCCGGGTCACCAAGCCGGAAACCGGAGTTCTGATTTTTTTAGATTTCCGTTTTCCGGCTCTTTTCCAAAAAGGACGCATAGCTCAGCTGGTTAGAGCGCTCGCTTCACACGCGAGAGGTCCACGGTTCGAGTCCGTGTGTGTCCACCAGAAAAAACCTTGTCGCAAGACAAGGTTTTTTCAACTCTGTTCGCGTTTAACACAAACGCGAACGGAATATCACTTTGCGGCAGACCGCAAAATTTCACTATCCGCTGCGGCAGATGAGGTACTGTCAAATTAAGTTCGCAACTTTGGACTCCGCTAATCATGTTATGCTGCCAGTTTGTCTATCGATTTTAGCGACTCTTCGCTCAGATACGATCTTGTGATCGACCAGTCTTCCGAGTACTCTATTAGGTAAACCGTTACCAATCTCAGGTGAGACTCCGGGTTGGGGAAGATGCCCACCACCCTGGTTCGTCTGCGAATTTCTTTGTTCAGCCTCTCCAGCATGTTGTTGGAGCTGACTTTTCTGGCATCCAGCGAAGGAAATGACAGAAAAGTCAGCGAATCCTCCAAACCGTCTTCCAGTATTTCAATCGCCTTGGGATACTTTTTCCTGTACCCGTCTGCCAGCTCCTGCGCCCGTTGCCTGGCGGTCTCCGGTTCAGTTGTCATCCAAATGCTTTTAAGCAGGCCGGCAAAGCGCTCTTTCTCCTTTTGCGGCACGTGTGCCAGGATGTTCCGCATAAAATGCACCTTGCAACGCTGCCAGGCGGCGCCGGGAAAACACTCGCCAATAGCAGACACCAATCCTTTGTGTGCGTCTGAAACAATCAGGGACGGTCGGGTCAAACCACGCTCTTTCAATTTCTCAAACAGTTGTCCGTAACTTTCCCGTGATTCTTCCAACATCGGCTCAATCGCCAGCACTTCCCGCTTGCCCTCTTCGTTTACTCCGCACACAAGCAGAATAGCCATGCTGACCACGCGGCCGCCATATCGCACTTTCTCGTATAACGCGTCTACCCACAGTACCGGGTATGCCCGGGCTGTCAACGGACGGTTGCGGAACTCTTCGACCTGTTCATTGAGCCCCTTGGCCATCTCACTGACCTGGCTGCGGGAGATGCCTTCTATTCCCAGACTCTTCGCAAGCCTTTCCATCTTGCGGGTGGAGACCCCCTGCACAAAGGCTTCCTGTACCGCCTGTATTAAGGCCGCCTCGCTGCGCTTGCGTTCCGTGACAAAGAACGGGATGTAGCCGCCATTCCTCACCTTCGGTACCAAGAGGTACATGGTGCCCAAGCGGGTGTCCAAACGCCGAGTCCTGAAACCGCAGCGATAACCGGTTCTCTCTTGGCTCTGCTCGTGTTTTTCCGCTCCAAGCTTGCAGGAAACCTCTGCCTCCATCATTCTGCCGCACAGCCATTCAAGCATGTTGAGCATGGGATCGTCCGTTCCCATAAACCGGAATAGCAATTCCTGGATATCCGTGGTATCCTTGTGTTGAGCCATTGGGTTCTCCTCCTTGTGAATGTCTTTGCAACATCCATTATATCGGAGTCCCGGTGGCTCGCCCATTCTTTCCTTCCCTGGGCAAAGTTGCGAACTTTATTGTACTCTATCGCAGATGATATCACATCGCACGCAGTGCGATATATCACTAATATTCTTTAGAACATCACGCCTTGCGCGAACTTTCACTGCGTCTCTTCAGAAACTTTCCCGATAAACCGGCAGGTAAATTGACGACCGGAATATTATGTGATAAGGTCATGTCATAGCAAATCCCGTCTTTTGCCGACCGGTGTCCGACCAATGTTCCGGTACCGAAACAGTGATTTTCCGCCGCCGTCACCCGTCCTCCGGCCTGACCGTAAAGGCCGTATCCGTTCCGATCAAGCAGGTGAATACTTTGGGCCGTTTTGTTGAGCAACTTAAAAAAATAACGGCGTTTCCGCGCAATGAGCGCGGTAAGCAGCCCGACAAGAAGCTGGTCATGAAAAACATCGTGATCATGCTGTTTATCATGGCTGCATGTACCGGCACTGCCATGCTTTTGAGGTATGTCGGAGTCAATGAATCCAATATCGTCATGATCTACCTGCTAGGTATACTGCTTTTTTCCTATCTGGCGGGAGGATATTATTACAGTTTCATTGCTTCCGTTTTGGGTGTTTTGCTTTACAATTTCTTTTTCACGGAACCTTATTACACATTCCGGGCGTTTAATCCGGATTACCCCGTTACCTTTGTGATCATGTTCATCGTCGGTTTCGTGACGAGCATGCTGACCATCCGGATCAAACAGGAAACATTCCTGTCGGAAGAACGCGAGCGAAGCATTGAGGCGCTGTATCATCTGGGCAGAAAACTGCTTGCCGTCAAAAACAAAACGGAATTGTCCGAGGTTTCAGCCGAAGAAATAGCGCAGCAGTTTCCCTGCGACATCATGATCCAGTTCTATGACGAAAAAGCGAAAATCTGCAGCAAGTATATCAAAGGCAACGATGTTTTCAGCGACGATAAAGAGCTGATTGTCTGCCATGAGGCGTTTCAGTCGGGCAGCCCCTGCGGATTTGGTACCGGCCTTTATTCGGAAGCGAAAGCGTTCTATCAGCCTGTCATCTGCTCGGTTGGTGTGCTGGGCGTTATCGGGATTTCGCTGCATGACGCACAACCGCTCAAAAAGGCGCAGAAGGATTTCCTCGACGCTGTCACCCCGCAGATCGCGGTTGTTTTGGAACGCGAGATGCTCTATGAAAAGCAGGAGGAAACAAAGCTGCAGGTCCAGCGCGAGCGCCTGCGGGCGGATATGCTCAGAACCATTTCGCATGACCTGCGCACGCCTTTAACCGGAATCATGGGCTCAGCCAGCACCATGATCGACCACTATCCATCCTTGGGTGATGACGTTAAAAAAGAGTTTCTGAACAATATTTATGATGATGCGTGCTGGCTGAATGAACTGGTCGAGAACACATTGAATATGACACGCTTTGAGGAAGGGCAGGTCAAGCTAAACCTGGCCAAAGAAGCCGCGGAGGAAATTGTCGCTGAAGCAATCGGCCAGATCAAAAAGCGTGCTTTCCATCATCATATTACCGCCAAAATGCCGGCAGAACTGATTATGCTGGAGGTGGACGGTATTTTAATCAAACAGGTCCTGATTAATCTGCTCAATAACGCGGTCAATTATACGCCGGACGGGAGCGAAATCACCATTGCCGTCGATTATGATGAAAATAATTTCCTGTTTTCGGTCAGCGACAACGGCCCCGGTATATCCGAGGAGGATCTGCCTCATATTTTTGAAAGGTTCTACAAACGGCAGGATCAGACATTCCATTCCCGCCGGGGCGCGGGCATAGGCCTGTCTTTATGCAAATCGATCATCGAAGCTCACGGCGGTTTGATATCGGTCAGCAACCGGCAGCCGCACGGTACCGTCGTCAGCTTCAGCATTCCGTCAAAGGAGGAAAAACCCGATGCAGCCGCTGATTTTGATCACGGATGACGAGAAGTCCATCCGCAATTTTCTGAAAGTCTCGCTCGAAACACAGGGCTATAAATGCATCGAAGCGGGAGACGGGTCAAACACTATGATGCTGGTGGCCTCCAATAACCCCGATATCCTGGTTCTGGATTTGGGGCTGCCCGACATGGACGGGGTTGATTTGATTAGAAAAATCCGGGAGATTTCGAATGTCCCCATCATTATCGTATCCGCCCGCGAGCATGAACGGGAAAAGGTGGAGGCGCTGGACGCCGGTGCGGATGATTATCTGACAAAGCCCTTCAGCGTTTCGGAATTGCTTGCCCGCCTGAGGGTGATTCTCCGGCACCGGGCTTTTTCGGAATTGCCCGAAACAGCGGGGGACCCGCTTTTTCGCCTGGACGGCTTAACCGTTGACCACGACAAGCACAGGGTCTTTATAGATGATGAGGAAATACACCTCACGCCGAACGAATACAAGGTTCTGACGATTCTTGTGAAATACCAGGGCAAAGTGCTGACGCACAGGTTTATCACCGAAAAAGTGTGGGGCGCAATCACTTCGGACGATACCCAGTCGCTGCGGGTTTGTATGGCAAATATCAGAAGAAAACTCAAAGAGGATCCCGCGCAGCCGAGATATATCATCACGGAAATCGGGGTCGGTTACCGCCTGGCTGATGAATAACTGAATAAATCAATATCGGGAACCCCCTCTGCGGGGGTTCTTTTTTATTGATTGCATCATACAGGCCGCATAATAATAAACACTTCGAATCGTAACACAATCTTCACACGCCCCGAGCAAAGCCTCACACAAATTTTATACAGCAAAGCCTACAATGATATCGGAAGGAGAGGTAAAAGATGATCAATCGTGAATCTTCCGGCAAGCAGTTTCTATCCTGTATCGCTGCGGCAACTGCCTGCATCCGCCGGGCGGATCTGACAAAAGCGTATAGTCTGATTATCGAAGCCATGAGTATCAATCCGGATGCGCCGCAACCGCATAACTTGCTGGGCATCTGGTATGAAAGCAATGCAGACGGAGATCTGGCAAGGCGGCACTATCGTGCGGCTTATGCGCTGGATCCGACCTATAAACCTGCCTGCAAAAACCTGGAAAGGATTTGTACCCTTTTTGACAACCGTTATCCGGACGATATCGACTACGGCGACAACCACGGGGAAAGCAGCTTACCGAAAAACGTTATCAAACAAAATGTTTCTCCATCGACCTGACTAAAATAAAGGTGGATAAAAAAGATGTATGTGATTATCGTCGGATGCGGCCGTCTCGGCTGTACGCTTGCCAAAGAGTTGTCCGATGCGGACTATGACGTTTCGGTCATCGACAGCGATGCCCGGAAGCTGGATATGCTCGGGAGCGGCTTTAACGGCCTGCGTGTAAAAGGGATTGAGTTTGATGTCGATATTCTAAAAGAAGCCGGCGCTGAACAGGCGGATTGTGTTGTCTGCGCCACTCCGGATGACAATATCAATATCACCGCCGCCCTTGTCGCCAAAAAAATATTCAATACCCCGCAAATTGTCGCGAGAATCAACGAACCGAAAAAAAAGGCCATCTATGACAGCCTTGAAATTGAAACCATCAATCCGACGGAAATCAGCGCGTTTATTTTAAAAAGCAGAATCGAGGAAAATCGCAGATGAAATCAATCATTGTCGGCGGAGGCAAACTGGGGTTTAACCTCTTAAAAATACTTCGGCAGCGCGGTTATGACGCCACGCTGATTGAACTCGATGAAGGCAAGTGCCGGAGGATTGCCGAAGAGACCGGCGCGGATGTCATCTGCGGTGACGGTACCGAGCTCGAAGTTCTGAATGATGCCGGCATCATCGAAGCCGATATCATTGCGGCGGTTACCGGCAAAGACGAGAATAACCTTGTGGTATGCGAAATCGCCCAATCCATCTTTCATATCAAATCAATCGCGCGGATCAATAATCCAAAGAATACCGATATGTTCCGAAAACTGGGGGTTGAAAGAACCGTATGCAGCACACAGGTAATCGCGAATCTGATCGAATATGAGTTTGAAGGCGGCAACTGCAGATTTATCCAGGCTTTTGACCGCGGCAATATGATACTCGTTGAGATTTCGCCTGTCAGCAACAACGGCTTTGAAGAACACCTCGTGAAGGACTTGGATTTGCCCGCGGAGTGTACGGTCGCTTCCATTATCAGGAACAACGAAGTGATCTATCCGAAAGCGGACACCGTTATCAAGAAAGACGACTGCATTTACCTTGTCACAAATCATGCGAATTATCTTGCAATACGCAAGAATTTGCATAAGGGAGGAAGATTTAATGAAAAGCATAAAAAATAATCTCATGGGCCTTTTAGAAGAAGTCTTTTCCGTTGCGGTTTACAGCGCCCTGATTTTTATCGCGGTTCTTCTGCTGACAAGGTGACGGTATGAAAAGCCTGCGTCCACATTATCTGAGTGTTTCGATTATCAGCTACAACATGGGTTTCGTGGTTCTTGGTGCGGCGTTATTGATGATCATTCCGCTGGCGACCTCTCTTGCACTGCATGAATGGAACCCGGTGCTGGACTTTACGCTCAGTTTGTCCGTGACCTCAATCATCGGCATTATTTTGATTGTATTCGGCAGGCAGGCCCGTTTAAAAAAACTGCGCGCGGAGTGGAAGCACGGCTTTGTTGTAGCCTCGCTGTCGTGGATTGTATTGATGCTTCTTTGTTCGATCCCCTACGTCTTAAGCGGCAACGCAAAAAGCATTCTCGACGGCTGCTTCGACGTGATGAGCGGATTCACAACAACCGGCCTGGTTATGACGCAGGACCTCGACCATCTGGCAACCGGTTTGAATATGTGGCGGCATTTACTTACCTTCGTCGGCGGGCAGGGTATTGTGGTATTGGCGCTGAGTTTCCTGATGAAGAATACCGGCGGAGCCTATAAAATGTATGTCGGGGAGGCCAAAGACATCGGACTTGTCCCCAGCGTCAGGGGCACGGCCCGGATTATCTGGAAAATCAGTCTGATTTACCTCGCTGTCGGGACGGCTGCTTTATGGATATGCGGCATGTACATCGGCCTTTCTCCGCTGCCGGCATTCTTCCATGGCCTGTTTATGTTTGAATCCGCATGGAGCACCGGCGGTTTTGCTCCGTACACGCAAAATATTATGTATTACCATAGCTTTGCCTATGAAATACTGACTATCATCTTTTTTGTTATCGGATCTTTAAACTTCGGCCTGCATTATGCCGTTTGGCAGCGCAAGAAAAAAGAAATGATAAAGAATATCGAGGTGCAGAGTTTTTTTATCACCTCTTTTCTGGCATGCGCGTTCGCAGTTTACCGGCTGTCTCAACTCGGCATTTACCGGGACGCGGTTTCCTCTTTCAGGCGCGTCGTTTACAACATCATATCAGCCCACACAACAACCGGTTTAGGGTCCGTATATGCAAGACAATTCGCGATAGAGTGGGGCGGCTTCGGGATTCTGATTTTAATCGTCGCTATGCTCATCGGCGGTTCCGCCTGTTCCACCGCCGGCGGTTTCAAAGGTTTACGGGTCGGGATTGTGTTCAAAGGCATCATTGCGGAAATTAAGAGAATCCTCAACCCCGAAAGAAGCGTAAGAGTCAGCAAGTTTCATCATATCAAAGAGTATGTGCTTGACGACAGTATCG
Organism: Bacillota bacterium; assembly: GCA_022706685.1. Taxonomy (GTDB): domain Bacteria; phylum Bacillota; class Clostridia; order Oscillospirales; family Acutalibacteraceae; genus UBA1447. The sequence continues at coordinate 17,822 of JAKJCA010000017.1, read as the reverse complement.
TAAAAAGCTCCGCATTAATTATTATATGCTATATGTTCTTATTTGCTGTCTGCACAGCGCTCGGCGTTTATTACGGGTACCCTTTTGCCGATTCCGCGTTTGAGGCGGCATCTGTAACGGGCAATGTCGGATTAAGCATCGGGGTCACAAGCATTTCCATGCCGTCCCTGATGAAAGTGCAGTACATTCTGACGATGTATCTGGGACGGCTTGAATTCATTTCTGTTTTTGCGTTGCTCGGTTATATCGTCGAAGGGGTAAAAAAGTTATGCGCACACTTATCAAAGCGTTCCTGACTGCTTGTATCGTCTCGTTTTTTTTCACCGTAACGGCCAATGCCGCCGATACGGTCAAGATCAATGACCTGATCAATAAGATGACTTACTATAACGGTCGCCTGGTGACCGTGGAAGGGGAAGCTGTCGGTGAAACGCTTGAGCGGGGCGAATATGCCTGGGTAAATATTAACGATGGCTCAAACGCCATCGGCATCTGGCTTACCTCCGGGGATGCCGAAAGAATTTCATACTTTGGAGACTATAAGCATATCGGCGATACCGTGCGTATCACCGGTGTTTTTTCCGAAAACTGTTCTGAGCACGGTGGCGATGTGGACATTCATTGCGACCGGATGGATATCGTCTGCAAAGGCTATGTGAAAAACGAGGTCATACCGCGCACAAAAATCATTGCGGCATTGATTCTGTTCGGCAGTGCTTCAACCGTTACGGTCGTCTATTTCACCCACAGAAGGTTTCAATCAAAGCTTGATGCCCGGAATTATATTTCCAAATAATCAATTATGTTTCAACACGAAACAAAAAGCGAAGATTTCAACCGGTTTGCAATATTCGTTCTCGGTATTATCTGGCAATAAAACATGCTGTTGAACACCATGTGCGGTAAAATCCGCCCTCTTTAAAACTCAAACCGGAACACCGCCCCGCCTTCCGGCGCGTTTTCGGCGCTCAGTTTGACGCCGTGCCGCTCGGCGATCTGTTTGGCGATGGCCAGCCCGAGGCCGGTCCCGCCGGCGTTGCCGGCGGACTGCGCTTTATAGAAGCGGTCGAAAATATACGGCGCGTCCTCGGGCGCGATGCCCGGCCCGCTGTCGCGCACCGTAACCGTTCTGCCTTCGAGGGCGACGCGCACCTCCCCGCCGGGGGGCGTGAACTTCACCGCGTTGTCGAGCACGACGAGGAACATCTGCCTCAGCCGCCCGTAATCGCCGCTGACCGTCAGCGGCTCCTTTTTTTCGCCGACGATGCGCACGCCTTTGCCTTCGGCGATATGGCCGGCTGTCCTGACCGCGTCATCGAGCGCGTCGTTGAGCGGAACCTGCGTCTTTTCGATTTTGAAATCGGCGTTTTGCAGCCGCGACAAGTCGAGCAAATCGTCGACCAGCCGCTGCAGGAGGATGCTTTCGCCGAGCATCTGCCGGTGGTATTCCTCCACCTTGCCGGGTTCGCTGACGACCCCGTCGCACAGCGCCTCGAGCGAGCCGCGGATGACCGTGACCGGCGTGCGCAGTTCGTGAGAGATGTTCGCCACAAAATCCTGCCGCAGCCGCTGCAGACGCCCGCTCTCGCGGGAGGCCTCTTCGAGCCTGACGCTCAGGACATCGATGGCGCCCGCCAGTTCGCCGATTTCGTCGCGCTGCGCGACGCCCGTTTTCGCGCTGTAATCGCCGCCGGCGAGCCGCAGCGCCGAGGCGCGCATTTTTTTCAGCGGCCTTGTGAATGAAAACGAGAGCAAAGCCGCCAGCGCCGCCGCCAGCGCCAGGGCCAAAGCGCCGCTGATGAGCAGCATGTTCAGTCCGGCGGCGGTTGCCTCGTCGATGCCCTCGACGGGCGTATGCAGCAGCAGCGCGCCGATAATTTTCCCGTCGCGGTACAGAGGGGTGCCCACGGTCAGCGTCGGCGCGTCGAGCAGGTCGCTGAAGCCCTCGCTGAAAGTGGTCTTGCCCTTAAACACCTCCGACACCACCTGTTCCGCGTCCTGCGGCAGGTCGGAATAGGCATAGTTCGCGCCGTTCCCGCCGGCGGTAATCAGCTCAAGGTTTTCGTCGACGATCCAGGCGTCCGTCGCCGCCATGGTGTTAAGCGCTTTCAGATAAAAACCGTAGCCGCCCTGCCGGCCTTTGCCTTTGCCGCCCTCGGTGTTCGTCCCGTCGAGCGAAAGCGTCGCGGCGACGGCCTCGGCGCGCTTCTGCAGATCGGCTTTATAGAGTTCCACGGTGTAGCTTTTGAACATCGACATAAAAACCACGCCGATGATGACGGCGAACAGCAGCACGACGGCCGAAAAATACAGCGCGAGTTTGACGGCGATTTTATGTTTCATCGCTTTTCCCCTCGAACTTGTAGCCGACGCCCCAAATGGTCTTGATTTCCCAGTCCGGGTGGCTTCGGGCGTCAAGTTTGGCGCGCAGCCGCTTAATGTGGGAGTCGACCGTTCGGCTGTCGCCGAAATAATCGTAGCCCCACAGGCTGTTGAGCAGGTTGTCGCGCGAGAACACTTTGTTCCGGTTGCCCGCGAGCGTCCAAAGCAGCTCGATTTCCTTTTTTGTCAGCGGCACGTTCTCGCCGCCGACCGCGGCGGAATAATCGTCGAGGTTGACGCTCAGGCTGCCGTAAACGAGCGTCTGCGCCTTTTGCGGGTTGGCGTTTTCGATGCGCCTGAGCACGGCGCGCACCCGCGCCATGACCTCGCCCGGCGAAAAGGGCTTGACGATGTAATCGTCCGCGCCGATGTCGAGTCCCATGATTTTTTCAAAATCCTCGCCCCGGGCCGTGATCATGATGACGGGAACCGTCGAGGTTTTGCGGATTTCGCGGCATACTTCGAAGCCGTCGGTTTTGGGCATCATCACGTCGAGCAGCACGATATCCGGCTTGAGCAGCGCGAACAGTTCCAACGCCTCGCCCCCGTCGGCGGCCGTATGGACTTCGTAGCCCTCTTTCTTGGCGTATTCACCGAGAACGGACGTTATCTGCCTGTTGTCGTCGGCTATCAGTATCTTTGTCTTCGGCATTCTTTCACCCCCGCTGCTTTTTTATCATACCATAAATGATAAATGCCCTGTGTGGCAAATTTGTGGCGAACGCGCGCAAACCGGCACAAAATCTGCCGGTAAAAAACACAATTTTGCCATACCCGGCGTTTATTCTTAAGTTGCGGGGCGGAAACCCGTAGACAGAAAAGGAGGTTTTACTCATGTCAAAGTTCAAGAAAGCCCTTATCACCGGCATCACCGTACTGGCGCTCGGCAGTCTTTCGGTCACCGCGTTCGCGGCGTCAAGATACGGTTCCCCGGCTCAAGCGGCGGCGGCGCTCACCGGTAAAACGGTGCAGGCCGTCCAGCGGGAAAGAGCCGAAACCGGCAAGCGTTACGGCGAGATGGCTAGGGAAGCGGGCAAGTCCGAGGAATTCAAGGCCGCAAAGCTCGAGATGATGAAAGAGCGGCTCGCCAAAAAAGTGGCGGACGGCAAAATCACTCAAGAGCGCGCGGACGAAATCCTCGCGGCAGTCGAGGAACGCCAGGCCAACTGCGACGGCACAGGCGCGCAAAGCCATGAGCGCCTCGGCTTGGGCAACGGCGACTGCGCCGGGACCGGCAGCGGCGAAAAAGTCCGCGGCGGCTTCGGCCCACGCGACGGCTCCGGCAACGGCGGACAACGCGGCGAAAACTGCACCGGCCAATGCCAAAACCCCTAAGCGCGCAGCGCGCGCAGCCCCCGCGGAAAGTTTCCCGCGGGGGCTGTTGTTTTTGCAGCGCAACACCCTTCACAAGCAAACGTCAAAAACCGTTTTCACCGGCGTCATTCGCCCCGTTTCCCGGGGCGGATGAAAAGCGGAAAAATATTTTTAAAAGTTATTGACATATGCCAATAACTTGGTATAATGAAGTTGTAAATGACATATGTCAAAAACAAAAAGGAGGTGAATACCATGCCCGGAAGAGATGGAAGCGGTCCCTTGGGCGCCGGACCTTTGACCGGCAGAGGCCTTGGTCCCTGCGCCGGCAACCGGCTGAAATATGCCGCGGGAGCCGGAATCGGCCTCGGGCTTGGGCTCGGACTCGGTTTTGGCCGCAGACGCCGTTTTCGCGCGGCATCGCAACCGGCCGTATCGAGCGAGAAGCGCAAGCAGCTGCTGCAGGAACAAAAAGACCTGCTGACCCGACGCCTTGACGCGATCGAGCGTCAGATCAGCAACCTGTAAACCGCGCGCAGGCAGCCGGAGGACGCTTCGGCTGCCGCAGGCGTTGAAAATAAGGAGAGGACCGTCTATGCCAAGACCGGTTAAATGGAGAAATGTGTGCTGCCTGCCCGAAAACAACCGTTTCGGGCCGCTCGGTATGCAGGCCGGCGCGCGCGAGCACATCGTTATGACCGTCGACGAATATGAAACCGTCCGCCTCATCGACCTGGAAGGTTTTACCCAGGAGGAATGCGCCGCTCAGATGAACGTCGCGCGCACGACCGTGCAGGGCGTCTACAACTCGGCCAGACAAAAAATTGCCGACTCCCTGGTCAACGGCAAAGCGCTATGGATTGAAGGCGGCGAATACCGCCTGTGCGACGGGCAAGGCATAAACTGCGGGCGCGGGCATTGCGGAAGATATAGAAACCGCGGCGCCGGCCGCGCGGCGGCATGGGACGACGCAGAGGCGCAATCGAAAATACAAAAAGGAGAAACATCATGAAAATCGCATTGCCGGTCAATAACAAGAGCGACGACACCGATATCTGTGTTTCGTTCGGGCGCACGCCGTATCTGATGATCTATGATACGCAGACAAAACAGAGCCATTTTTTTGACAACGCTGCGGCCGACAGCCCCGGCGGCGCCGGTATCAAAACCGCGCAATTTGTCGCCGACCAGGGCGTCGAGGCGGTTCTGACACCACGCTGCGGTGAAAATTCGGCGCAGGTACTCAAAGCCGCCGGCGTTAAACTTTATAAAACCACCGGGGATTCGGCCGCCGGCGAAATCGAAAAGTTCGCGGCAGGCGGGCTTGCCGAACTCAACGATATTCACCCCGGCTTTCACGGGCACGGAGGCAGATAGCATGAGAATTGCCGTTCTCAGCGGCAAAGGCGGCACGGGCAAAACGCTCGTTTCGGTCAACCTGGCGGCGGCCGCGAAAGCAGCCTTCTACATCGATTGCGACGTTGAGGAACCCAACGGGCATCTCTTTTTTAAGCCGGAAAATGTGCGGGAAAAAGAGGTAACCGTCGCTATTCCGGTCGTTGACGAACACCAGTGCAACGGTTGCCGCCGCTGTGTCGATTTCTGCAGGTTCAACGCCCTGGCTTTTGTCGGGGGTAAAGTAAGCGTATTTGAAGACATCTGCCATTCCTGCGGCGGCTGCGCGCTGGTTTGCCCGGTCAACGCCATCAGCGAAAAACAGCGCGTCGTCGGCATGGTCCGCCGGGGAGAATCCGGAGGAGTCGGCGTACTCGGCGGCATCATGAATCCCGGGGAAGCATCGGGCATGCCTTTGATTAAACAGTTGATGCGCGACAGTTTTGCCAGCCCGGGCTACCTGACCTTCATCGATTGCCCGCCCGGCAGCGGCTGTCTTGTGATGGAAAGCATCCGCGACGCCGATTACTGCGTCATGGTCGCCGAGCCGACGACATTCGGTGCGAGCAACCTGCAAAGCGTCTACGAACTGGTCAAACTGTTCGGCTTCCCGCACGGCGTCGTGCTCAACAAATGCCTCGATGGCGAAAACCCCTCAGAGCAGTTCTGCCTTGACAATGGGATTGAAATACTCGGTAAAATACCCTTCGACAAGATATTGGGCAAAATCACTTCAGAAGGTCAAATCGCGGTCAGGGAAAGCGAAGCGTACGCGCGTCTTTTCGGCGCGCTGCTGCAAACGATTATTCGGGATGTGCGGCATGAAACAACTGTTAATCCTCAGCGGAAAAGGCGGTACGGGTAAGACGACGGTCGCCGCCGCTTTTATCAGGCTTTCAAACGCCAAGGCGTATGCGGATTGCGACGTCGATGCGCCGAACCTGCATTTACTGATGAACCGCTCCGGCAAAGCCGAGCGCTCGGATTATTTCGGAATGCCAAAAGCGGCCGTCGATGCGGAAAAATGCGTCGCTTGCGGCCTCTGCATGCAGAGCTGCCGTTTTGAAGCGATTGAGGCGGGAGATGTTTACCGTATCGACCGTTTCGCCTGCGAAGGCTGCGGCGTCTGCGCCTTGGTTTGCCCCGCGCAGGCCATTACGATGGAACCGGCAAAATCCGGCGACCTGATGCTGTTTCGCGGGGATACGGTATTTTCGACCGCACAGCTGCAAATGGGCAGCGGGAACTCCGGCAAACTGGTTTCCGAAGTTAAAAAACGGCTTTTTTCCGCCGCGCCGGGCGCGCCTTTGGCCGTGCTCGACGGTTCCCCGGGCATCGGCTGCCCCGTCATCGCTTCCGTCAGCGGTACCGACATGGTTCTGATTGTCGCCGAACCTTCGGTTTCGGGTATCAGCGATATGGAACGTATCTTGAAAACCGTTCGGATTTTTGGAACCAAAGCGGCCGTCTGCGTCAACAAGTATGACACCAACCCTGCCATGACCGAGCGAATCGAATCTTTCTGCATTCAAAACGGTCTCCCGTTTACCGGTAAAATCCCATTCGACCCGGAAGCGGTAACAGCGGTCAACCGTTCGCTGACGATTGCCGATATCGACTGCGCGGCCGGCAGGGCGGTTAAAGCCGTTTATGCCAAGACGATGGCTATCCTTTTTGAAGAAAGCGGGGCTGCTGTATAATGAATATCAGTGTTTTGGCGGAGAATACCTCCCGGGACCCGGCGTTCGGCTTTGAACACGGCCTCAGCCTGTATATTGAGACAAACCGGCACCGGCTCCTGTTCGACACCGGCGCAAGCGGCCTGTTCGCCGAAAACGCCGCGAAAATGGGCGTCGGCCTCGCCGGCGTCGACACAGCCGTGCTTTCCCACGGCCATTATGACCACGGCGGCGGCATCAAAACCTTTCTCGCGCTCAACGAACAGGCAGCGTTCTATATCCACCGCCGGGCTTTTGAGCCGCATTATGCCAATCACGCGGGGGAAAAAGCGTACATCGGGCTCGACCCCTCGCTGCTGCCCGACAGCCGCATCGTTCTGACCGGGGGCCGTTTCATCATCGACGACCAGCTCGAATTGTTCGCCGGGGTAAAAGGCAGCCGCCTGCTGCCCTCGGGCAATTTGGACCTTTTCGTCAAGGCGGGCGATGAATATAGGGCGGATGACTTTGCCCATGAACAAAACCTCATCGTGCGGGAAAACGGCAAAACGCTGCTCGTGGCGGGCTGCGCGCACCGGGGCATCGTCAACATTCTCGAGGCCTTTGCCCTGCTCGAAAACCGCATGCCCGACACGGTCATCGGCGGCTTTCACCTGTACAACCGCGCCGCGGACACCACCGAGGACGCCGGAATCGTCGAAGAAATCGGCGCCTTCCTCAAAGACAGCGGATCGCTGTTTTATACCTGCCACTGCACGGGGCTCGAGGCCTACGGCCGCCTGAAAGAGATTCTGGGCGGACAAATTCGCTATTTGGCAACCGGCGACCGGCTGGCCGTCGAATAAAATCAATAATAAAGAAAGGCGGACGGATATGGCACACGCCGACGAGGCAAAAAAACTCTTTCTGGAAGGCTACAACTGCGCGCAGGCGACGTTCTGCGCCTACTGCGGGGAGACGGGCCTGCCCTTTGAGCAGGCGGTCAAACTCGCCTCCTCCTTCGGCGGCGGGATGGCGCGCCTGCGGGAGGTATGCGGCGCAGTGACCGGAATGTTCATGGTCGCGGGGCTCAAATACGGTTATACCAGCCCGAACGACGACGAAACCAAAGCAAAGCATTATGAGCTGATTCAATCCCTCGCCAAACGTTTTGAGGAAGAAAACGGCTCGATCATCTGCCGCAACCTGCTTGAACTCGGGGAGCAGCGGCAGGGTCCGGTGCCGGACAAACGCACGGCGGATTATTACCAGCACCGCCGCTGCGCGCAGCTGGTCGAAAACGCCGGCAGAATACTCGACGAATTGATAGAATACAAAAAAACGGAGGAAAATCAATGAAAATCGCGGTTGCAAGCGAAGGATCCATGGTCACGGGCCATTTCGGCCATTGCGAAAACTTCAACATCTTTGAGACGCAAGACGGTAAAATCGTTGCCGAGGCAAGCATTCCCAATCCGGGGCACCGGCCGGGTTTTTTGCCGAACTTCCTGCATGAATTGGGTGTCAATGTGATTATCGCCGGCGGCATGGGCGGCGGCGCAGTTGAAATTTTCAACGAAAAAGGCATCGAAGTCATCCTCGGCGCAAGCGGCAAGGCGGCGGATGCCGTTTCGCTTTACCTGCAAGGCAAGCTGGTGTCGACCGGCTCTGTCTGCCATGAACATCAGCATCACGGCGAGTGCGGCAGTTGAGGGGAAGAAACGACAGCCGTTGCATTGGCGCGTTGTCCCCCTCGCCGGCGGCGGGGTGTGAGTGTATGCTCCTGCGCCCGAGTGACTTCGTCACGGAAACCGCCTCGCTTTCCATGTAGAATATATTCAGCACCCCCCAAAACCAGCGCCGCAGACCGGCGTTGAGATAAAAAATGAAGGAGGAGTCAAACCATGGAAGAAAACGCCGTCAACAGGATGCCGTTAATCGGCGACCCGGCCCCCGCGTTCGAGGCCGTCACCACACAGGGCAACATCAAATTCCCGGAGGACTTCGCCGGCAAATGGGTCATTCTCTTCTCCCATCCTGCGGATTTCACGCCCGTTTGCACCACCGAGTTCATGACCTTCGCCACCATGGCCGAAGAGTTCAAGGCGCTCAACACCGAGCTGGTGGGCCTTTCGGTCGACTCGCTGTACGCGCACATCGCCTGGCTGCGCAAGATTCAGGAACTCGAGTGGAACGGCATGAAAAACGTCGAGGTCAAGTTCCCCCTCATCGAAGACATCCGAATGGAGGTCGCCAAAAAGTACGGCATGATCCAGCCGGGCCAGTCGAATACCCAGGCCGTCAGGGCCGTGTTCGTCATCGACCCGGAAGGGAAAATCCGCACGATTCTCTACTATCCCCTTTCCACCGGCAGGAATTTCGACGAAATCAAGCGCATCATTCTCGCGCTGCAGAAAGCGGATAAGGACAAGGTCGCCACACCCGCCAACTGGAGGCCCGGCGACGACACCATCATCCCGACCGCCGGTTCCTGCGGCACCGCGAAGGAAAGAATGGAATCGAAGTCGGACGACCGGTACTGCCTGGACTGGTTCCTCTGCTTCAAAAGAGAGAAGAAATAACCTTTTTCCGCCGTCCCCGACCGGACGGCATGCCGTTCAGCCATCGGCCGAAGCCGGGACCGGCAGGTTTCCGGTTTCGCCGCTCCGAATGTTCCGCCGTTTGCCCGGCCCCGCGCAAAAAAATTGATGATGCGGTGAAAAAGACATCATTTTGACACAAATACCCCGCATAATGACGATATCAGGATCATCTTTGCGCGGCGCCCCTTGCCAAACCATAAGCCGCCGAACCTTATTCAGAGGTGAAACAGCATGAAAAAACTCATCGCGGTAATCGTGGCGCTTATCCTCGCAATGACCGTTTTGTCCGTCAGCGCGTTCGCGGGCGGCGGCAAGGTGCAGGGAGACAACGGCGCCGGCACGGTGTCTCAGAACGGGCCCTGTCCTTTCGGCATCGGCACCCCTCCGTAATCATTCATTTATTCACCGCGCGGACGCGCGGTCAGGCATACCCGAGCACAAAGCAAACCTCCGCGGAGAACTTTACCCGCGGAGGCCGTTTTTATCCCCTCGACGGCTGCCGTGTTTATTGCAGCTCGCCGAGAACCTCGTCGATGAACGCCTGCGTGATTTGTTTTTCGTTCAGGACGCTGTAAGCCAGCGCGTTTTCCACCGCGAACGCGTTGGCCCTTTTCAAAGCCGCGGAGACTTCGTCCCCGCTCAAGCCCACGTCGGCGGGTTTGATGGAAAGCCCGATAGCGTCCACAAACCGCCTGACGTCATTTTGCCGGCCTTCCTGCTGGAACTTGGACATGATGTAAACGCACATGCTCACCAGCTGGCCGTGCAGCAGATGCTTGCCGCAGACCGATTCCACCGTATAAGCCAGGTAATGTTCCGAACCCTCCTCAAAATGGCAGTAGCGGTTGTTGTACCCCTCGATCCCGACCCAGGCGTAGGCGTCCATAATCATTCGGATACCTTTGTCGGTCATCCCGGCGATGTCGGCCGTGTTGCCGAAAAGTTCCCCGAGTATGTTTTCGGCGGTATTGTAAAGGCGGTCGACGACTGCGGGGCCTTTGCCGGCCGCGGACATCAGCCGCCAGTCGAACAGGGCGGTATAGCAGGACAGGACGTCCCCCACGCCGGACAGGTTCAGCCGTATCGGCGCGGAGCGGATGATGTCATAGTCGACGCAGATCGTTTTAGGGATGACTTCGCCCTCATAGCATACCACGGCGTTCCTGCGCAGCGCGATGGGGTAACTGTAGCAGGCGTCCACCGAAATCGCGGTCGGCACCAGCGTGCAGGGCAGCGCCCTTTGCCAGGCGAAATATTTCGCCGCGTCGACGCTCATGCCGCCGCCAAAGCCGACGACTTCGTCCACGGCGGGCGTTTCGGCGTTGAGGCCGGCCAGATACGCTTCTTCCATATTGTCGACGCACAGGACGGCAAACTCCGCCGGAATGATTTCCCGGTATTTTTGCAGCAGGTTCTCCTGGGTCACAAAGAGGATTTTTTTGTCTTTCAGGGTCAGGAACAGTTCTTTCGCGATTCCGCTGCCGAAATCGGTTTCAAACATACGCTTTCACCTCAATATTAATTAGCCGCCTCATCGGACCGAGGATATCAGGCCGTCCATCGCCTCGAGAATCGCGCGGGCGGTACCGGGCCCGGTGGAGTTGGTCTCTTCGTAATGCTCCCGGCCGAAGGCGTCTTTGGGAATGTTCATATAAGGCAGCCACTCGTGCAGGTAGAAATCGTTATCCGGGATGATGTAGCCGAGTTCGTCGTTGCAAAGGCCCATCACAAACTGGTGCCGGCAGTCCGACATTTGCGACAAGACCTTGTAATCGGCGTCAAAACCGAGCGAGGCCTCCGCGGCGGGGAGGAAGCGCCCGCTGACGAGTTCGGGGTACAGTTCGCCCGGGATGAAGAACATCCCGACCTGCTTGACGCCCAGTTCCATATAGGAAACCTCGGTAAAAACGGACGCCGACGTCCCGCCCGGGTTTTTCGCCATATCGTTGTTGAGCACGCCCAAAAACCTCGCCAGCACGAGCATGAAATTATCGCAGGGCACGGTGACGCCACGGGTTTTGATATTCACCAGCGGGGCGACGGGCGTTTCGTTGTCAATGCCCATGACCAATTCGCCGAGCGTTTTTCCGAAGTCCATCGTGTATTGCACACAGTCAAAATCGGGATTGTCGTAGACTTCCATGATATTGCTTGCGGAAATCATGCCGCCGATGGCGCCGTTGAAATAGACGAAATGCGCGCCGCCTGTCTGCCTTTCGATTTCGCGCCCCATATAAGCCGGAAAGTCGGCGCTGACCTGCTTGGTGTTTTTCCCGAGCAGTTCGGGATGGCAGGCGAAGTTGACCAGGTATGTCGCCGGCGAGCCGTCGGCCGGCGCGAAGCGGATTCTGGTCAGCGTTTTGCTGTATTCGACGGGCGTGCGCAAATCCGTCTGCAGCCCTTCGGTTTCCGCCGTTCCGATATAAAGGCTGCCGTCGCGGCGGTCACGGTAAGCCGCGAGGATCGCCTGCGCGGTTTTTTGCCGCAGGGCTTGCATAAACGCCTTGTTTCTCCCGGTCGAATAAAACGCCTTGCCCCAGATACCCTGGGTGTCGATGGCGGAGTGGGAGTGCGTCGCCGCGACGTTGATGGATTTCAACCCGGGGATTTCGCCGCTTTCGATGACGATTTTTCTGATGGCGTTGATGTCGGCGCGGCTGATACCCACGCAGTCGACGGCGCAAAGGACCACGCCGCCGCGCCCGGTGTTGTCGTCGAGGTAAACCGCTCTGGCGGCCATATCGTCGAGCACCCCCTGCGCGGGGTTGTTCGTATAATAGCCGGCGATGTAGTAGGTATCCGCCGTGATATCCTCCGGTGTCAGCACCGCGCTGCCGAAACCCGCCGTCCATTTGGGGCCGGCTGTTTCGGCGAAGACCGCGTCCCCTTCGAGCATATACTTGTCGGCCGCCTGCTTGCCGGTAAAGAAAAAGCAGGGCATCACGCCGATGACCAGCGCGACGACGACGGCCAGAATCTTTCTGACCAGGTTCGGTATTTGCAGAAACCGCGCCAGTTTCAACAGCAGTTCGCTGTTCATTCAGAACGCCTCCGTTTCAATTTCATTGATGCGTCGCGTCATAGACGGTCTGCCATTTTTCCAGCAGGATACCGGCGGTTTTGGGCCCTGCGGAAACCGTTTCTTCATAGTGGCCTCTGCCGAGCCGGTCGTTTTCCTGCGCGACGTAGGGCAGAAAGCGGTGCACATAAAAATCATTTTCCGGTATGATATAGCCGATCTCGTCGTTGACCAGGCCGAGGACAAGATTTTTGCTTTTGATGCCCCCGCCGGACGCAAGACGGCCGGGGTCGATGATCCCGAAAGCGGTGGTCCCGTCCATCTCGAACCCGTTTGCGCTCGCCTGCGCGGGCAGATAGCCGCCCATGGCCAGTTCCGGCGCCAGTTCCCCGGGCGCCAGCACGAAACGCAGGGAGCCGCCCAGTTCGAGAATCCCCCCCTCCGTTGTGATGACGGCGTCGAGCCCGAAATCACCCGCCTTGTAGGCGTTGACGTTTACCAGACCCGCTTTCGCGCCGAGCGTGAGGATATAATTGTCGACGGGCAGAATAACCGGTTCGAAACGGATGTTGACGAAGGGCGCGACGGGATACTCCCCTGCGCCGTCGATTTCGCAGATATAGCGCCCGACGGTCCGGCCGAAAGCGACGGTGAACGCTTTGCGCGTCCGGTTTTTCTGCGTCTCGTTGAGCCTGCCGTCGGCGTCGAGGTCGGCCAGGGTCAGCGAAAGCAGGTAGTCGCTCAACGGCTCGCCGGTAACGCCCAGGATGCGCCGCATTTTGGCGGCAATCGCCTCGATGTTCGTCCGTGTTCCGTCTTCGGACAGTTCAAAGGGGTTGACCTTGTCTTCAATGATGGAAAACACGTCCCCGAGCCCCTTGCCGTTGATCAAAGCGCCGATGGCGCCGTTGAAGAGGACAAAATCCGCCCCGCCGGTGACCGTGCCGTCCGGGTTGACCGTGCCGCCGGTATGTTCGGCGATATACCGGCCCATATACGCCGGGTAGTCGGCCGAAACGGAGGTGTTGCCCACGGCCATCATTTCGGGGTGGGCGTTCAAGGCGCAGATATACAGGTCGTCGCTGCGGTCGCCGGGGGTGCCGGCCGGCGTGAAACGGAGCCTCGTCAGCGATTTTTCATAGACATACGGGTCGCGGTTGTCGTTGAAGATGTCCTCTTGCGGCGTGATTTCGCCCCAATAAAGATTCCCCTTGACGCGGCGTTGAAACGCCTCTTTCATCGATTGCGCGACCAGGTCTTTGAGGTAGGCGTTGTACTGCTCGTTTCTGCCGGTCTGCAGCAGATACGGGTTGCCCCAGAGGCCCTGCGTGTCGATGCCCGCGTGATTGTGGGTGCACAGGACGTTGACGCTCTTGATATGGTTGGCCGTCACGAACGGCCAAACGCTCTGCCTGATTTCGAGCACCTCTTTGTTGCTTAAGCCGATGGCGTCGATAACCGCAAACAGCACGCCGCCCCTGCCCGAGTTGTCGTCGATATACACGGTACGGACGAAGGTATCGTCCATGACCTCGGCGGGCCTCTTGTTGTTCGCGTAGCCGGCCATATAATACGCGCCGGGATTGGTCAGGACGTCCGGCGGCGTGATGACCTTTTTGGCAAATCCTACGCTCCAAAAAGCGTTTTCGGCCGGCGCGCGAAGAAAGGCGCCGTCGCCCGCCATAAAATACGGGCTTGTTTCGACCGCGTCGGGGCCCGGCGCGGGAATGGCGCCGCCGATGACGCCGAACGACAGCAGCAGGCTCAGGAAAATGCCCAGCAGCCGTTTGAGCAGGTTGATGACATCGAAGGCAAAAAACTCGCGCATGCAAATTCCTCCCGTTTACCTGTCGAAAGCCGCCAGCTGCCGCACGGCCTCGCGCATCATCTCCGCGGCGAAAGGCCCCGAGCAGGTGGTTTCCTCATAATGGGGCCTCCCGTGCCGGTCCTTCGGGATCGCCCAAAAAGCGTAAGGTTTTTTTGCGGACACATAGAAATCGTTGTCCGGAATGATATAGCCGATTTCATCATTGGCAAGGCCGAAAATCAGGATTTCCCCCCCGCCGAGCATGTCGAACAGCGGCGGACTCCTCCGCCGTGAAAAAGCCGCCGAGCGCGACTTCCGGGAACAGTTCGCCCGGTACGAACAGCACTTTGAGCTGCCCGATTTTCATCAGCGACACTTCCGTTGTGATCGCCTTTTTATAGTCGATGGCGTCGACTTTGATGACGTCGTTTTTAACCAGTTTCAAGCGGGAGGCCAGCGCGAAGGTTTTGTTGACCACCGGCAGGATCCGTTCCACCCTGTTGACGCAGAGGCCGGGGCCGACGGGAACCTCCCCGGTGATCGACAGCGCGTATTCGCCCATTTTTTTACCGTATGCCTTCATCGTCGGCTCGCCTTCCAGCTTGCCGTCATAGACCTCCGAGAGCCCTTCGCTCGTAATCGCGCCGACGGCGCCGTTGATAAAAATGAACTCGGCTCCGGCGGCCTCGGAAATCGTCTTGCCGCAATAAGCCGGCCAGTCGGCGCTGATTCTGGTGTTCTTGTCGCCCAGCAGTTCCGGATGGCAGCCGATGTTCAGGATATACACTTCGGCGCTCCCGTCGTCGGGCTGAAAACGCAGGCGCGCCAGATGGTCGTCGTGGACGAACGGCAGGCGGTTGTCCAGAATCATATGTTCCGTCAGCACTTTGCCGTAAAACAGCTTGCCGGGTTTCGCGCCGCGGACGCTGTTGACAATGCATTGCGCGGCGGCGGCCTTGACGCGCTTCATGTGGTTTTTGTTGATGCCGCAGCGCAGGCCTTTGCCCCAAAGGCCCTGCGTATCCGGCGAAGCGTGGACATGCGTCGCCATGATATTGACGCTGATCCCTTCGCCCAGTTGCTTGCGGACGTCCGACCGGATTTCATTGACGTCCTTGTTGCACAGGCCGACGCAGTCGACGGCGGCCAGCGCCGCGCCGTCGCCGCCGGCGGGGTCCTTCAGAAACACGCAGCGGACAAAGATGTCGTCCAGCACGCCGGTGGCGCGCACGCCCCTGCCGTAACCGGCGAGGTAGTACGGCTTTTTTTGCCAGTCCGCCGGCGTAATCACCTGTTTGTCAAAACCTGCCAACCATTGACTTTCCATAAACGCTGCCCCTGTTCACTGTTTTTCGGTCACGGCTTCCCGCGGCGCCGGCGCCTTGCTCACAGCAGCGGCCGGCCGATACGGTAGACCAGCGCGGCAAGCACCGTGAGCATTTTTTCCAGCGGATGGATAACGAAGCCCGCCAGCGCGTAGGCCAGCTGAATCTGCGGCGTGCTCTGTTCGATATAAGTGTCGGGAACATACGGGTTCGCGTCGCTGTACCCGGCGTCCGCCTGAAGCTGCCGGTAGTCGGACTCGTTATCAAGGATGTTGAAGGTTTCCCGCGCTATGACCTCGCCATATTTTGCCGACAATACGTCGTAAATGTCCGCCCCGCCGAGCACATACAGCGCGGTCGCGTCGACGGAGTCGGTCAGCGTCAGTTTGTTCCCTTCGAACGCCACGCCGCTGACCGGGGCGACGCCGTCTTTGGTCACCTTCACCACGCTGCGCGCGGCGGACAGATAGGCGGGGACTTCGAACGTGAACCGCTGGCCGGGCCGCACGCCTTTGTATTGATACATGCTGTCTTTCGCGGCATAGTTCAAATCCGTCACATAGAGCAGGGCGTAATCGCTGCCCATATTGAGGTTGAGGTCGTAGTTGTTTGCGCGTTGGTAGAAGTAGGGCACCTGATGGGCAAGATAATCCTTCACGACGCTCAGCTCGCGGTTGACATAAAGGGTTTCCCGCGCGCCCGGCCTGTGGAACAGCAGGTCGCCGGTGTTGATATTGAACCAGTACAGCGAAGCGGCCCCGTTGGCCACGTTCTCGTAGGCCTGTATGCGCAGCTCGAAGGGATTCGGGCTGTAGTAATACTGCGGGTCTTTGGTGAAGCGCTTGACGCCGCTCCAGGTGTTCGCGCCCTGGGTCCAGGCCGCGACGGGGTTGGGCTCGTTGAGCTTTGCCAAAGTTCTCATGTAGTCGCCCGTCGTTTCGAGCGGCGCGCCCCAGTAGGTGGCGTATTTCTCCCGGGATGCGTAGCCGAAATACAGGTACCAGGCGTCCGAAAACGGGGCGACGACGCGGTAGGCGTCGTAATGGTTCAGGTCGGAAAGTCCGGCATAGCGGTAGAAGGAGGGCTCATGCGACAGGGTGATGTTGGTCGCATACGGCGCGTTGCGGTACATCAGCAGTTTGTTGAATACGCGCATGGGCTGGAAATTTTCGGCGTTGTCGTTGAGCTGCGGTTCGCCGAACGGCAGCGCGGCGTGGATATCGTCGAGGGCGTAAACGGTCACGACGCCGTTTTCAATCTGCATTTCCGGCCCGACCCGTCCGCCTTCGTTGTAGCCGAATATTTTAATCGGATACTGCTGCCGGAACTCTGCGCTGCGCAGATAATAATCGCTGCCGAACGCGCCGATGACGGTGTTGAAATGCATCGAGGAAACCGCTTTGATATAACTCTCGTTTTTCAGGTCGCCGCCTGCCCAGCCGACGCTGATGTCGAACGAGTGGACCAGGGGCCTTGTCTTCTGAAAGATGCTGTAGGTTCTGCCGTTGTGGGTGATGCTGAACTCGACAAGATATTCCTTAAACGCCAACGGTTGCCTGAACCGAACGGTCCCGCAGGCGGGCTGTTTCGCCGCGACCGGCCCCGCGTTGTTGATGGAAGCGATCTTTTCGTCCGCTTCGTTCCAGTAATGCAGGCTGTAAGCGTCGGTCCCGTCGTAGAACCTGACGGAATTGACAACCGCTTCGGTCGAGGACCTGTTGTCGATATAGTAGAGGACTTCGTCCGGGTAACACCGCCGTCCCGTCGTGGACCGCCACATCAGGCGGGAAACGCTCACGTACGGATAATCCCCGTAGAGTTTCGCCGACGCGCTTTTGCCATCCGCCGTGACGGCGAAGTCGATGCCGCCGTACAGCAGTTTGGCGTCGCAGATGTTGATGCTGTAGCAGTCGACGGCGCCGGCGGGGATGTGCGTGGTCAGGGGAATAAAGTTTTTGAACTCGTCGGCGTTCGGGCGTTCCTTGTCATATTTTCTGTTCGCCCTGGTGTCCGGCGTGTTCGCCCAGGAAACGGTATTGTCCGCCAGGTCGATCAGCTCGCCGGCCGTTTTGCCGTTGAAGGTCACCTGCGGGCTGATGTCGCGGCCGCTGATGTTCCTAATATAGATATGCAGCAGCGCGCCCAAATCCGTCTTTTTGGAATAACTGTCTTTGGGTTCATACGCGATATGGCCCGACTTCGTCAGGGGCATCACCGTCACGCCGGCAATTTCGAGGCTGTCGGCCAGTTCGCCGGTCAGCGCGGTGCTGAAGCGCACCCGGTCCTCGGGTACGGCGAGCGTCTTTCGGCCCCATAAGT
>JAKJCA010000016.1 GCA_022706685.1 Bacillota bacterium | reverse complement strand
CCGCCGTTGGGCGCGTTGGAAGCAGCCACACAGGTAATCTGGCCGGCGCTGTACTGCGCATACATCGTGGAGCCCAAACCCGGGCCGTACGCGCTGGTAGCGGTAAACGCGCTTTCGGGTATGGTACCGTAGTTCCCGGAGAATGAAGATACAGCGTTGAAGTACGGGCATGCCGGATTTAATTGAAACGAGGCGTTCACCCAGGTAAAGAACTCTCTCTCAACGTTGATCCGGATGCATTGCGAAGCAACATAGAAGTCGCTGGTGGGTACGAGCCTGACCGTCAGGACACTCCCCGACGCGGGCTGCGCCCCGGGCGCGAGCGGCGTAAAGCCGGCGCCCGTGCCTGTACCGACGACGATGTCGATGTCCATCGAAGTCATCAGGCCGTCGCCCAGTGTCGCGGTAGCGCTGATGACGACAACATTCATCATCAAGGCCAGCGCTAAGACAATGCTGAGCAGTTTTCTGGATTTTGTCATACTTGTGTTTCCTCCTTATGATTTGCAGGTTGCTTATTCAATCCTACGCTACAGTTCCGAAGGAACCGTACGCCGGAAAAAATACATACGGTGATTCGGGCGTTCATAGAATAAACGGCCGCCCTGTGGTCTGGTTGATGCCGACAAAGAAGTTCTCAAAGTCGATGATAATGCCGGCGTCGGCAGAGTCCACGTTGCCGTCGCCGTTGAGATCGGCGGCAAACAGAATGTGCGCGTCAGTGACCGGGTCGTAGTTCATCATAAAGTTTTCATAGTCAACGCAAAGTCCGGCATCGGAGGAGTCGATGTTGGCGTCGCCGTTGAGGTCGCCGAACAGAACCACGGTATAGGTGGCTACCGTCGCGGCGTTGTAAACAACGCGCACCAGCGTGCCGGTTCCACAGGAAGCGCCGGATGATTTCACAACTTGAAGCGTTGCGCCGCCGACGGGCTGTATGTAGGCGTCAAGCGAGGTGAGCGCGTCAGCGATGCCGTAAATGAAACTGCGGGTGTTGTAGATAACGGCGCCGGAACCCGCCACGGCTGCAACGCCGGGCGCAGCCGCGGCAACGGTAAACTGAGCCGGGGTAAAGGTCATGGCGCAGGTGCTGGAAGTCATTGTATAAATGGTATTCGCATCGGAAGGATTATTCATGGCCTGGTAATAAAAGAGCGTAGATTCCGGCGGAATGAAAACCGACGCGCTGCCGGAAGCGCCTGCTTTGACTTTCAGGCGGAAGGTGATGCAGTCGCTGCCTGCGGGCTGGTTGTAGCACGAGAAGGTGCCCACGTCGACCGACCCGACCCACTGGATGAGCACCGCGCCGTAATCGGACGGGCTGTAACCGGCAGGAAAAACGGCGGGATTGGCCGTCGCCACGCCGCTGAGCGTGCCGAACACTTCGGTGAGCATCACCCCCGCTTTTTGGACGTTCAAGTCGGCCTGCAGCGCTTCGAAGACATCGGAGTCGAACAGCACGGGGAAGCGCATGGATGTGGCGTTGTAGTTGTTGGAGACATTCAGCGTAACCGTGACGAAATCCCCCGGGTTAGCGGAGGAAACGTCGGTTTTTACCGTCACGTGCATGGCTTCATTGCCGTTGGGAACGCCGGCAGCAAAAGCGCCGACGCTCAGGCAGACAATAGCCATCAGCAAGGCCGTGCTGAAGGCCGCAAGTTTTTTGATGGATTTGAGATTCATTGGTCAAGCCTCCGGTTAATAATCGCCGGGCTGTCTGCTTGCCTGGTGCAGGCGGCAGGATTGCTGTCTGCCGCCTGCTGCGTTTCAGACAATCGCGGGGTCCGGCTTGTGCCGGATATTACAGGGGTGTGACCGAACCGTCGGCCTGGTCGATCAGGAGCATGAAGTTTTCGACATCGACAAGGATGCCGGCGTCGCTCGAGTCGACGTTGCCGTCGCCGTTGATGTCGGACGCCTTAAACAGGAAGTTCTGCAGCGCCGGATCCCATTCGATCAAGAAGTTCTCGAAGTCGACGATGATACCGGCATCGCTGGAGTCAATGTTGGCGTCGCCGTTGACATCGCCGAAAACGACCACCCAGAAGGATTCCTGAACTGCCGAGTTCACGATGAGGTCGATGCGCGTGCCCGTGCCGGGGCCGCCGTCGGAGTAGATGAAATTGAGGATACCGGCAGGATTGGACGGACCGACATAACCTTCGGCACCGACCCCTTCGCCGACGCCGTAAATCAGGCGGGTGATGGCATCGACCGTGGTGGTGGGCGCAGTCGGTGTCACAAAGACCGCCGTGACGAGGTTGTTGATGGCCGTCTGCAGGGCCGCTGCGGCGGCGTCAATCATATCCTGGTGGCTCTGCGTGTTGCTCATGCCCAGCGGCACCGCAAGGGCTTCGTTCAGCTTCGCGACCATGGCAGCCCAGCTTGCGGGCGTCCAATCGGACTGGGTAAGCCCCTGGGCCTGCGCAATAAGGGCGAGCAGCTGGGTATAATCCGCTGCGGGGATAAGCTTTTTCCAAGCTTCAAGCAGTTTTTCCCTGGCTGTGTTGACCTTCGACTGCTCCAGAACATAATTCGTGAAGCCCTGGGTGGCGGCAGCGCTCTGGGCGTTGACCGACTGCGCAAAGGCATAGGCGCGCTGGAAGACTGCCCAGGAAGCCGGTGTGAAGTTCGCCTGGACCGGCATGTTGGCCTGCACGAAGAGCACGGCCTCGTTGAGGCGGGCTTTGACGGCCTGCACTTCGACCAGGCGGGCGGCATAGATGTCAAACCTGTGCTTCGCATAGGCCACGGTGGTGGAGTTGACGGGTTTGCGCGCGGCAAGCGCGGCGGCATAATCGGTGACCCACTTGGCGTACGCGGCGTTGTAAGCGGCGATCTGCTCGGGCGTGGCGTCGGGCGGAGGGGCTACCGGCTCTTCGGGCAGCTGCTGGGAAGCCCAGATAGCGTAGGCATTGTCCCTTTCCTTCTCATAATTGGCGAAGGTGTAGGAGACATAGTCATCGCTGTCGAAGTACTTGTAGAGCGGGTCGTCGTACTCGAGGCCTTTATTCGAAGGCTCGATAGCATCGATCGCAGTCTTTAGCGGTTCGACGCCGGCGGAAATCGCGGAGGCCTCAAGGGTCTCGACGGCCTCGGTCAGCCACTCGGCGGCGGTCTGATAGCCGGCGCCCTGGATGGACATGAAGGTGGATGCCACTCTCGGCCTGAACTGGATGGCGACCGCGTTCTTGAGCGCTGCGATGTAGTCGTCCCAAGCGGCGGCGTCGCTGTAGTTGTTCGGGTCGCGGTTGGCGCCGATGGCCCCGTCGAGGATTGACGGCAGGTCATAATCGTTATAGAAGACGACATAGTGGGTGACGTTGAACGTCTCGCTGCTGCCGAAGAGCGTCGTCTTCTGCGCGGAATAGGTGAAGGTCGAGGAGTAGGCGCCGTCGGCCGGCCGCGTGGCGGTCGGGCTGACGACGAACACCGGAACATTCCACGAGCCGCCGTCTTTGGTGGTCGAGATGTTGGTAAACGCCGCTGCGGTGATGCCGTTGGCGACCAGCGTCGCGTTGGCAGTCGCGGCGGACCGGCTGATGGTGGACGCGCTGAGGTTATCGATCGTCGTCGACGGCCTGGAGAAGACGAACTGGTCCTGCGCGGCGAGGTTGGACAGGGTGTAATTCTGGTTGCAGTAGATGTTTTTAAAGGTCATCTTGATGTTGGTGTTGCCGTTGTCGACCGTAACCCCTTTGGTGCCGTCGTCCACCACCGACGAGATGTAGGCGAAGGCGCGCTGGGACAGCGGCGTCTGCGTCAGGACGCTGCCGTCCTGGGTGAGGACGTTGTAGGTGATGGTGACCATCAGCTGCTGGTTGGCGGCGAAGGTGCCGCTGAGGGTGCAGTTGACGGCGCTGCCGCCGTTGATAACGGTGCCGGCAAGGTTGGTCGGGGTAATCGCCGGGATATCGGACGTCACCGAAACGATGGATATTTTATAAAGATTGTCACGCGTGAAGTTGCCGTTGCTGTCGGAATAGCCGGTGTTAATGCCCGTCGAGTCGTTGCGGATTTCGAAGGTGGTGGAGGCGCTGATGACCTCGGGCAGGGCGATGACCGGGTCTTCGTAGGCCTGCGGGGCGTTTTTGCCGACGGCCTGCGCAAGCAGCGGAATCAGCACCGACATAATGGGAATTTTCCTGGTGCCGAGCTGGCCGAGGATGTTTTTGACAATCAGCTGGAGGGCCGAATTGGCCAGCATCGCCTCGAAGGTCGTGAAGGTCGTCGCGACGGAGGACGGGAAGATGGAGTTGACGATTCTGGCGAAGGTGTCGATGAGGATCTTTTTAATCGTCTTCGACGCCAGTTCGGAGTCGGCGCGCTTGTCAAACAGCGCGAAGATGTTGGAGATGTTCAGGTCGAGGATATCGCGGATGACGCGGTTGACAATCAGCTCGTAGGAACTGCCGTTGACGGAAGCGGGCAGCCAGTTGGCCTGGAGAAGGATGCTGAACAGCAGCGTGTCGATGGCCGACCAGGCGTTGGTCGTGCTGAACGTGGCGTTGAACAGGGCGCCGTAATTGGTGCGCGCCCAGTTGGTCATCGCCAACAGCGTCGCGTCGAGGCCCTGGCCGTAGGCGATAAGGCCTTCGCCGGGCAGCGCGCCGTTGGCCGGATTCATATCGGCCACTTCGTTGAGGAAATAAGCCGCCAGGTCGCCGATCATGAACAGTACGCCTTCGAGCGTTTTGGGCTGGGCTGAATAATCGTTGGCCGGCAGTTTACCCGCCAGTTCGTTTTTAAGGACGTACCAGATGACTTCGACCAGCGTGTCGGCGTCAGCCGGTATCCACAGCTCGTCGACCGAAGCGTTGAGCACGGAACGCAGGATGTAGGAGAACAGCTGCTGGTCGTTCATCGCGGCGATTTCGGCCGGGGTGGCGACGTCGACATACTCCGCAAAGAAGGCGTTGCCCGTCAGGGTGAGGACATACTTCGCAGCGGCGGTCAGGTTCGGCAGCAGGTTGGCGTTGGAGCCCATGGTCCAGCTGTTGTAGCTGACCGTCATTTCATCAACGAGGCTGCCGATGAGGTTGTTGAGCTCGCTGACCAGACCGAATGTCCCGGCACTGACCGGCGGGAAGTTATATGTCGGGATGACATAGTGGATGTTGAGAATCTGCGCATATTCGTTGAGGTTGGATTCGTCGCCGGGGTCGTCCGGGTTGAGCGGGTTGTAGACGACGCCGCACAGCTGACGGATATAGACCTTCACCTCGTTGTTGAGCAGGGGCACCACGACGAGGTTCCAGGCCTGCTGCAGCAGGGTATCGACAAACTCATAGGCCGGGACGGTCGTGTTGACGATGTCGATGTAGGGAACCAGCGCGGGCGCGATGCCGTCATATTCGCCGGTTTCAGGGTCGAGTTTTCCCTGGAAAAGGTCGGTGATGACCTTTTGAATCATCGCGTCGGCCGTTTCAGTAATGGGATCGGGAGGCGTTTCAACCTCCGGATACGCCAGGCCGTAGAGCATCTCCTTGACCATCTTGTTGACGTTGAGGTCCCCAAGGTCAACAAAGGAACTCGCGATGCCCAGGTTGATGGAACCGTCGATGAACTTGGCGATGACGTCCCTGTTGCTTGAGTTGGCCAGGAACTCGACGAGCGAGTAAATCACGTTGGTGTCTGAGTTGGTGCCGGCAGTCGCCCTCCTGCGCGAGGAAAGGGCGGAAACATCCAGGTTCTGCAGGTCGCCGAGCATCCACTTGAAGAGGGTGAAGGTGATGTTGGTGAAAAGATTGTAGATGTCGGTGAGGGCGTTGTCGACCGAGTTGAGCCTGAGCTCCCCGAGGACGGAGAGGTCAATGATCATGTTCTGCTCTTTGAGCACGACGTCGACATAGTCGAGCACCATGGAAGAGCACTGGTCGAGGGTAACGACGGGTTTGTCGAGGTCGTCATAGGTTGTCAGCGCCGCGTCCTTATAGGCCGCGTAGCCGTGCGCCATGACGCTGGTCACCGACATCAGCATGACGGCGGCCAAGAGGAAACTGAGGATTCTTTTCGATTTGCTCAAGTGTGTACACCTCCTAAAATGATTGAAAACAAGCATGATGCGTTCGGGCGAGGGGGAGCAGGATTGCCTGCGCAAAGGGACAGCAGGCGCGCCTTCGCGCATTGATTACAAACATTAATGAATTGTGAGCCGCGTTCCCCCTCTCTCTTTTCCCGGGGCGGGCGCCTCCCGCCGGAACCCGGGGACATTGACAAACAACGTGAATGGTCCGCAATGAACAGGCATTTTTTGTGCGGGGCGGCTGCGGGCTGCCGAATGTTGGCAGAAACATTGATATTTATTGATAATGAAAAGCCTCCGCCGAAAGACACACAAAAATACCCAATTCTCTTGGTAATTATAATATAGACTCCCCCACCCCCTTTGTCAACAAGTTTCCAATGCGGCGGAGCGGTTTGGCTAATTATACCAAATAGAAACGCTGTATTTTGTGTAATATTACCAACCATTCTGGAATATTACGCCGTTACCCGAGCAGCGGCGGCAGACGAAAAAACGCTGTGTTGCTATTATATTACAATGTATAGAAAACCGCCGAATGAGAGACAGCCCTCCGTGAAAAAAGACGCCATCGGCACCGTTTCATCCTTAGGTTGATTTTTCCTGCCGCTTATGTTAAAGTTGATATGCAAATCCACGAGAATACCTTTTTTTTTGTTCAAAATTACCCATGCTTAACGGTTTAGACAATTAATAATGGGCGGCTTATAAATGGCGAAACAGCCCCGTCGCGCGTATTAGCCGCCGCGTCAATAATCCGGTTCCGAATCCGCTGATTTGAAAATAAACACGACCGCGCCGGTCACGGCAGAAAGAAAGGCGCCTTGCCGTTATGAAACCGCATCCGGGTAAAATCGTATTATCGCTCCTGCTTGCCTTATGTCTGCTGCCGGCCGGCACGCAGAGTCTCCGCACGCCGGTTAGCGCCGCCGCTGCGCCGCCCGCCGTACCCGCCTCCCCCGTTGCCAAGGCAGGTATGGACGGCTCCATCAACCTGTCCTGGGGAGCCGTCAGCGGAGCGTCGGGCTACGTTGTCTACCGCTGCACGCGCGAGTCAACTTCCGTCACACGCTGCGCTGTTGTCAAGTCAACTGCCTTTACGGATAAAAACATCGCAGCGAACACCCTGTACAAATACAAAGTGCGGGCTTACGCCACCGCCGGCGGCGTCAATATCTACGGCGCGCCGTCGGGATTCTTTTACACGCCGGAAATCCCGATTTCGGGGCTCACCAGCAAAGTGAGTTCCCTGAGCGTCCGGAAGGCCTGGTATGCCGCCGACAGCAGGACCGGCACAACGGCGACGATTTTGAAACTCGTCTATAAAAACGCCCTCAAAATAACATACAAAACCGCGACGGGTAAAGTGTACTATATCTATCCCGCCTGCTATCTCGCCCAGATCAACTGCAAACCGGAAAACTTCCGCAACACCTGCGCGGAACAGACGCTCGGCAAGGACGAGGCGCTGACCAACGATATGGCGAAAAAAACGGGCGCGCTTGTCGCGGTGAACAACGAGTATTATGACGGCCATTGGAATCCTTACACTTACGCGACGTTCTTGTCCGCAGGGCCGGTCATCAAAGAAAGTAAAATTGTACAGAATAAAGGCGGAAGCGACACTTTCACAACATTCAATAAAAACGGTACATGGATGACTCGCGTCCAAGTCAGCAGCAAAACGCAGGCGGAAAACCTCATGAAAGAAGGCGTCCATTTCTCCATCGGCAGTCAGGGCGGCTACGCCGTCTTCTGGAACGGCAGAAACGTCCGCGAATCGGCTTTGGGCACGCAGACTATCCTGTTCGGCAATCTGAGCAACCGCACCTATATCGCGCAAATCGACGCGACGCATTACCTGCTCGCAGTCGGTGAGTTTATGCCGCTGATTATGCTCGAAAGCGTGCTGAAGGCCTACGGAGCAAAGAACTTCCTCCAGGTCAACGGCGGGAACTGTTCGTATATGTACCTCAGAAACTGCGGCAACGTCACGGGCGCGAGCGGCGCTTCGCTCGTCGGCCTCGATAAAATCAACGTGCTCGAGCAGGAATGGCTCGGCTCCCACGGCTACCTCCCCGCCGGCAAATCGGGCGGTCCCTGCCCGGCGAAAGATATTATATTCGTCAAATAAAGAACTTCCTGCAAAACGGAGGCCCGGATTTTGCCGGGCCTTTCTTATTGCCGTCATACAAAGTTCACATTCGCCGCCTTGACTTTGCGGGTGGGTTGTGGCTCAATATTGTTATCATTTTATCAAAACGGAGGATATTTCGGTGAGCGAAGCGAAAACACTCAAATACTTTGCGGGCGGCCAATGGCTCGATTCCGTGTCCGGCAAGAGTATGGACGTCTTCAACCCCAGCACGGGCGAAGTCATCGCGAAAGCCCCCTGCTGCACAAAGGCCGAGGTGGAACAGGCCATCGCTGCGGCGAAAAAAGCCTTCGGCCCCTGGTCGGAAACCCCTGTGTTCAAAAGGGTGCAGGTGCTCTACCGCTTCCGCGAGCTGCTTAACGAACACCTCGACGAACTGACGCTGACGGTCGCCACGGAACACGGCAAAGTTTGGGACGAAGCCAAAGGCGATATCCTGAAGGTTATCGAACCGGTGGAGTTCGCCTGCGGCGCCCCCTCGCTGATGCTCGGAGAGAGCCTGACGGACACCTCGAAAGGTTACGATACGGTCCTGTACCGCGAGCCGGTCGGCGTTTTTGCCGGCATCGTGCCTTTCAACTTCCCGGGCATGATTCCGATGGGCTGGATGACGCCGCTGTGCATCGCGGCCGGCAACACCATTGTGATTAAAGCCGCTTCCATGACGCCGATGACCGCGATACGCCTGGCCGAACTGCTGCAGGAAGCGGGGTTGCCCGACGGCGTGGTCAACCTGGTCACCTGTTCCCGCAACGAAGCGGAGCTGTTCCTGACGCATCCGGACATCAAGGGCGTCAGTTTCGTCGGGTCCACAAGCGTGGGCCTGCATATCTATTCAACGGCGGCGGCGCACGGCAAACGCGTACAGGCGCTGTGCGAAGCGAAAAACCACGGTTTGGTGCTCGAGGACGCGGCTGTGGAGAGAAGCGCCCGCGGCATCATCAACTCCTCCTTCGGCTGCGCGGGCGAACGCTGCATGGCGCTGCCGGTCATCGTCGCGCAGGAAAGCATTGCCGACGAACTGGTCGGCCTGCTGGTCCGTTTCGCCAAGGAACTGAAAATCGGCCCCGCCTATGACAAAAGCTCCCAGCTCGGTCCGGTGGTGACCGAACAGCACCGCCAAAGCATCCTCCGCTGGATCGAAAAGGGCATCGAGGAAGGCGCGCAGCTCGTTCTCGACGGACGCGGCGTCAAGGTCGAGGGTTTTGAAAACGGCTTTTACCTGGGGCCGACGATTTTCGACCATGTGACGGAGGATATGAGCGTCGGCAGCAAAGAGATTTTCGGCCCCGTACTCTGCGTCAAGAGGGTCAAGACTTTCGAGGAAGGGCTCCGGGTGATGAACGCCAGCGAGTTCGCCAACGGCTCTGTCATTTTCACCCAAAACGGTTACTACGCGCGGGAATTTGCGCGGCGCACGCACGGCGGCATGGTCGGCGTCAACGTCGGCATTCCCGTACCCGTGGGCATTTTCCCCTTCACGGGCCACAAAAACTCGTTTTTCGGCGACCTGCACTGCCTGGGCAAGGACGGGCTGCGTTTCTATACCGAAACGAAAGCCGTCACCACCAGATGGTTCGACGAGGACGAAATGAAGGCGACCAAGGTCGACACCTGGGACGGCTCGGTCGGCGGCAGCAGATAAATCCGCGGAGGCACCTTTATGGCCCACCTGATAGAAATCAAGGATATGTATAAAATATACAACCCCGGCGAAAACGAGGTGCGCGCGCTCGACGGGATCTCCATGATCATCGAGCGCGGCGAGTTCGTCGCCATCGTCGGCCAGTCGGGTTCGGGCAAATCGACGCTGATGAATATGATCGGCTTGCTCGACGTTGCCACAAGCGGAGAATATTACCTCGACGGCAAGGATGTTTCGGGGCTGACGGACGACGAGCAGTCCGCCATCCGCAACAAACAGATCGGCTTCATCTTTCAGGGTTTCAACCTCATCGCCAGCCTGACGGCGCAGGGCAACGTGGAACTGCCGCTGGTCTACCGCGGCATGCGCCGCGACAAGCGGGAGGCCCTGTCGAAGGCGGCGCTCGAAAGGGTGGGGCTGAAAAACAGAATGCACCACCTGCCCTCGCAGCTGTCGGGCGGGCAGCAGCAACGTGTCGCCATCGCGCGCGCGGTCGCGGCGCGGCCGCCGATTATCCTCGCGGACGAACCGACGGGCAACCTCGACTCACAGTCGGGCGAAGATGTGATGAAAACGCTCACGGAACTCTACGAGGAGGGGCGCACAGTCATCCTTATCACGCACGACAACGAAATCGCCGGAATGGCAAAGCGCATCATCCGCATCCACGACGGGAGAATTATCGAGGACCGCGACAATTGAAGCGTTGCCAAAGCAAACGGCAAGGCCGCGCAGTCATGCGCGGCCTTAAACATTCCGTCAACTGCTTGTTTGCGCGTTGCTAACGCCTCACGCTGTTACATCAGGCCTTCGTCGTAGATTGCGGCAGGACCTCCGATGTATTTGGGCCGTGTTCTGACCGCGGTCACGCGCGCCCGGCCTATCGTATCATTTTTCAGCCTGACGGGAACCGCGACACTTTTGAGATGCATGCCGATGAGCGTGCTGCCGATATCCAGGCCGGCATCGGCTTTGATTCCCTCCACCGCGACAGGGTCCCCGAATCCGTAATAGGCGGCCGTCGCGAAAGACCCGCCCGCTTTGGGCTGCGGAATGACGTTGACGATCTCCGCCCGGGGCACGGCGTCGCGTTCAACGATAATCGCGCGGTTGAGCCGCTCGCAGCATTGCGCGGCCAGGAATATGCCGCGGCTGCCCAGCACTTCGGCAACGGCTTCAAAGACGGCTTTGCCGATTTCGGGACTGGATTGGCTGCCGATATTATGACCTCCGATTTCGCTCGACGAGCAGCCCACGACAACCACTTGGCCGGCACGCAGTTTTGCGGTTTCGCATAGTTCCAGCGCCGCCGCTGCAGCTTGTTGTTTGATTGTATCCAACGATTCCGACATATTCACATCTCCGTTATCAAATCGTGCTGCGTGTCTAAAGGTTCAGGAAAATGTTCCCGCAGCGCATTTTCAGCCCGGCGGCTTTGTCAGGGCGAAATAAACTTCTTGACCGGTTTTCTCAGCGCGCGGTTCAATAAAACGACCAAAACCGCATTGATGACGCCCTGCAGGGCGTTGCCGAATATGTCGGCTACCGCAGCGGCAGGACCCAAATAAAAGTACTCGGCGGCAAAATAACCCGCCACCATGAGAAGCCCGCCCGACAAGGTTGCCACAATCGCATATTTTTGTTTGGTTTTTTTGTAAATCAGCCCGCAGACAAGACCTTCGAGCCCTTTTACGAAGAAAGTGATCGGCGCGTATCCCGGAAAACCCAAAAGAATATCAGCCAGCGCGCTGCCGAAAGAACCGGCGGCGAAACCGGCAACGGGCCCCAGAACCAGCGCGGTGAACATCAGGATTGTATCCCCGAAATTGACATATCCGTTCGGCACGATGCCGGGAATACGGGTGAGCCACGTGCATGCTGCGGTCAACGCCATCATCATGGCAACAAGGACCATCTTTTGTGTTTTTGTTTTAATCACAGGGCTCACCACTCTTCTTTGTTATCCCGAATCGCCGTACCGGCAAATAGAAACGGCTCATTAACGTATCCGCGGCTGCTGTTCAAAAAAAATAAACAACCGCATTCATCGCCGGTTGAATGGATCGGTTAGTGATATTATAATAGTATCTGGTACTAATTAAATGACCAGTTTTAAATTATTTTTAAATACCAGATAGGAGAGGGTTATGCTTACCCCGATTCTTGATAAAACGGCCGGCGTCGCGCTTTACGAACAGCTTTACCAGTACATCCGCGGCGAAATCGGAAACGGCTCTCTCAAGCCGGGCGAAAAAATGCCCTCGCGGCGCAGGCTCGCGGCGCATTTGAAAATCAGCACCGTGACCGTCGAGGCGGCTTACGCGCAGCTTGAAGCGGAAGGTTACCTCAAAGGGGTGCCCCGCAGCGGTTTCTACGTGCGGCGGTTCGAAGGCGCATTTCCGGGCAGCAGGCCGCTGCCCGCGCCGCGCAGGCAGGAAAAGGCCGCCGAAACTTACGACTATGATTTCAAGACCAACACCGTCGCGTCAAACCTGTTTCCGTTCGCGACGTGGGCAAAACTTACGCGGGAGACGCTCGCGCTGAACAGCGACACGCTGCTCAATGCCGCAAGCGCGCAGGGTTCCTGTGAACTGCGAGGCGAAATTGCCGATTACCTCTATAAATACCGCGGCATCAGGGCGGACCCCGCGCAGATCGTCGTCGGCGCAGGGTCGGAGTACCTGACGGCGCTGCTGATTCAGCTGCTGGGCAGGGGCACCGTCTGCGCGCTTGAAAATCCGGGCTACGCCAAGGCGGCCCAGATTTTTGCCGCCAACGCAGCGGAAACCGTGCGCGTCGACCTGGACGAACAAGGCCTCAGCGTCGCCCGTTTGAGGGAAACACGGGCCTCCGCGGTGCATGTGACGCCATCTCACCAGTTTCCTTCCGGCATCGTCATGCCCATAGGGCGGCGGCTCGAACTGCTCGAATGGGCTAATGAAAAGGAGGGGCGTATCGTCATTGAGGATGATTACGACAGCGAGTTCCGCTTCGCGGGGCAGCCCATCCCCGCAATGCAGGGTCTTGACACTTCGGATAAGGTCGTCTACATCAACGCCTTTACCAAATCCATCGCGCCGACGCTGCGCGTCGGCTATATTGTTTTAACACCCGCTTTGGCCGAGGCGTACGCGAGGGATTACGGTTTCTATTCGTGCACGGTGTCAAACTTTGAACAATACACGCTCAGCCGTTTTATGGCGGAAGGCCATTTTGAGCGGCACCTCGGGCGCATGCGCAGCGCCTACAAGCAGCGGCGCGACGCGTTTATCGGCGCGGTCGGGCGAAGCGCTCTCGGAAATTTCACGCAAATCATCGGCGCAGACGCGGGGCTGCACCTTCTGCTGCGCGTGAACAACGGCATGGACGAGGCGACGCTTGTCGAACGCGCGAAAGCGGCCGGCGTGCGGGTGTACGGCATTTCGGAATACACGCGCGGACCCGTGCCGCCGCATCACCGCGCTACTCTGGTCGTCGGCTATTCCGGCTTTGAAACGCCGGCGCTCGAGGCGGCGGTAAAAAGGCTCGAAACCGCATGGCAGATTTGAACAGGGCGGAAAACGGCCCGGGAACCGATGTTCCCGGGCCCGATACGTTTATGGATGACGTCTATCCGAGCACATAAATGCGCACCTGCCTGCGGCCGAACGCCTCGCACTGGCTTTCGGAGTTCATGAACAGGTCGACGACGGGCGCGTTGTTCCAATAGATAAACCCGCCCGTATCCGCCGCGATGCAGTAGCCGTAATTGTAGCGTCCGTCGGTGGAAACGATATAGAGCCTTGTGCCGTAAGGGATGATCCTCGGATTGACGGCGACATAGCCCACGGCCGCGCGGCGGCCTGTGGCTGTCGACTGGCCGCCGCTGTATGCGGTGCCGATGCCTTCGATGATTCTTTTATAATTCTTGGGCATGCCGTTTTCGTCAAAAACCAGGCCTGCGGGAGGCGTCAGCGGGCTGATTGTCGACAGGCCCGCATTCAAGCGGATGGCCGTAGGCCTGACCTTGGTGCCGGCCAGGACGATTTTGTTGACCGGAGCGACGAGCACCCTGCTGCTTTTGACGGAGGATGAAGCGAGTTTGCCGTCGACATAGCGGTCGGTGTAGGTCACTTCGCTTTTGCCGTCGGAGCCCCTTTGCAGGATTCTGGTGCTGCCTTTATAAAGGTTGGCAGAGTATTGGGTAACGGTCTTATAGCGCAGCCGCTCGGTAACGGTCCTCGTTTTGGACGTCACGCGGTAAATACGTATGGCCGTGCCGGCGGCCAGTTTTTCGGCCAGGCCGGGTTTGATAATGTCCGAGGCCCCCAGGTGGATACCCGCTATCGCGAGCGCTTCGGCGACCGTCCCGTCGGCCAGGACGATTTTGACGCTTTTACCGTCCGCCTTGACCGTGACGGTGAAAGCCCTGGCGACAGCGATTTCCATGCCCGGTGCAAGGGGCTCGTTGAGTGGACGGGAAACGACGTCCCCTTTTGCCAGAACAACGCCGGCTGCTTCGAGGGCGTCGGCGACAAAGCCCGCGGCGCCTATTTGTTTAACGGCGCCGTCATCGTTAATAAAGACGCTGCAATAGCGGTAGACAATGATAGAGGGTTCTTCGTCGTCCGCGAAATGCGAAACGTCCACAAGGTCCCTCTCCCCTGTCTCGATGCCCGCAGCGGCGAGGACAGCCGCCGGGTCCGCGCTGATGGATTGCACCGTAAGAGTACTGCCCGAGTCGAAAATCTTAATCTGCCTGATAACGGGCGACGACGCCGTGGCGACCGTCGTAAAAGCGATGGCAAAAGACAGCAGAAAGGCCGTTATTACGATGGGCCGTTTGTGCGCCGCTACGGCGGCGACTGCCTTTTGGAGCTGCTGGTTCATATAGACTCCTGTCCGGCGCGCGGTGTTGTCTGCCGGGGAAAAACCGCGCCGCTTGTTCAAACTCCGCCATTATAGGGGGCGCCTTTCACGGGTGTCAAACCGCCGGAACAGATGTTTTTGTTTATTTTTGCCAAATCGGGCCATGATTTTTATTCGATTTATCATTTATAAGGGCATTATTATTCTTATAATAGAATATCACTCCAATTATTTCGTGATTATTACAGAATATTACAAATAGTTACAAACTGGGCGGAACAGCGATTATTATGTCCTTGACGGCATTATTTGGTTATTTATCCGATAAAACGCCGAAAATTCGCAAAAATATTAACGGATATTTCAAAAAGTTGAAAATTTGCGCGTATCGTTTTGCTATGATTTGCCATAGTCAGCCTGAACTTATGATACTGAGGGGAAAGCGGGATTCGATGAAACAAATTCCGACAATGACGCCCGAGCAGGCGGCCAACCGGCTGCGGGAGTTGGGCATGCGGACGAGCCCTGCGCGCATTCGCCAGGGCATCCGGGACGGCGTGTACCCTTTCGGCGTGGCCATACGGGTCAGCGACCGCCGCATCGAATATGAAATTTACGGAAAACAACTCGACGACTGGATCGAGCAGCGGGCCATCGACTTGGAGCACCGTGAAAAATAATCATTAAGGAAAAGCGGCCGGGTATGGAAACCCGGCCGCTTTTTGCATGAACCGAACCCGGGGCGCCGCGCGCCCGCGGGGGCAGATAAGCGATTATCTCTTGGAGAACTGCGGAGCGCGGCGCGCGCCTTTGAGGCCATACTTTTTGCGCTCTTTCATTCTGGGGTCTCTGGTGAGGAAACCGCCTTTTTTGAGCGTCTGGCGAAGCTCCTCGTCAAACTGCAGCAGACCGCGCGCGATACCGTGGCGGATGGCTCCCGCCTGGCCGGTCACGCCGCCGCCGCCGACGCGGCAGACGATGTCGAACTTGCCTGTGGTGCCCGTAAGGACGAGAGGCTGGCGGACGATCAGTTTGAGCGTTTCAAGGCCGAAGTAATCGTCGATGTCCCTGTCGTTGATAATGATAGCCCCCGAGCCGGGATAAAGACGGACCCTGGCCACCGATTCTTTTCTGCGGCCCGTGCCGTAAAAATACGGACTGTTGTCATACATAATGAAATGCTCCCTCTCTTAAAAACTGCGTTCGACGGGCTTTTGCGCGGTGTGGGGGTGTTCGGGCCCCCTGCAGACGCGCAGCCTGGTGAGCGCTTTTCTGCCGATGACGGTGTCGGGCAGCATCCCCTTGACCGCAAGTTTCATGGCAAATTCGGGGCCGGTCTTCATGAGTTTGGAATATTTGACCTCACGCAGATGGCCGATATAACCGCTGTGGCGATAATAGGTCTTTTGCTCGAGCTTTTTGCCGGTGAGCACCGC
This sequence comes from Bacillota bacterium, assembly GCA_022706685.1. Lineage (GTDB taxonomy): Bacteria > Bacillota > Clostridia > Oscillospirales > Acutalibacteraceae > UBA1447. Next base: position 31,703 of record JAKJCA010000016.1, on the reverse strand, counting down.
TTTTTCGGCGTTGATGATAACGACATGGTCGCCGCAATCGGCGTGGGGCGCGAAGGTCGGCTTATGCTTGCCGCGAAGCAGAACGGCCGCCTCGGCGGCCACATGGCCGAGGGACCTGCCCTGCGCGTCAAGCAGATACCATGCGCGGGTAATGTCGCCCGCTTTCGGCATAAACGTTGACATGAGATAACCTCCCGGTTGGTTTTGTTCCCGCCGGGACGCGCAAGCCGGCCCGCTCGGGAGTGCCTGCCCATAGTAGCACAAGGTTCCGGCTGTGTCAAGCATCTTTTGCCTGTTTTTTTATTTAGAGCCGTTTTGCTCGCTTTTTCGCCTTTTTTCGCTTAATTATGCCGAATATCTCACGCGCGAAAAACCGTTTTATTCCCCTGCCGCGGAAAAAGAAACGGAGGGCCGGCAGACAGTCCTCCGTTCACGAAGCAGCGATTTTTTGCCGCTAATTTTCAAGCGCCTGCGCGAGGTCGGCTATGAGGTCGTCGATATGCTCGATCCCCACCGAAAGGCGAACCATGTCCTCCCCGATGCCGCAACGCGCCAATTCTTCGGACGAAAGCTGACGGTGCGTTGTGCCGGCGGGGTGAAGGACGCAGGTCTTGCTGTCGGCCACATGGGTCGCGATAGAGATGAGTTTCAGCGCGTCCATAAACCGCACGGCCGCCTGCCGGCCTCCTTTGACGCCGAAGGAGATGACGCCGCAGGTTCCCTTGGGCATATATTGCTGCGCCAAAGCGTAATATTTGCTGCCCGGGAGCCCCGGATAGTTGACGAAGGAAACCTTCGGGTGTTCCTTCAGAAAACGCGCAACCGCCAGGGCGTTGGCGCAGTGACGCTCGACGCGCAGCGCGAGCGTTTCCAGACCGACGCCCAGCAGGAAGGAGTTGAAAGGCGAAGGCACCGAGCCCAGGTCACGCATCAGTTGCAGGACCAATTTGTTGATATAGGCGGTGGCGCCGAAACTCTCGGTGTACACCGTGCCGTGGTAGGAGGGGTCCGGTTCGGTCAGCCCCGGGAATTTGCCGGAGGCGGCCCAGTCGAAACGGCCAGAATCCACGACGGCTCCGCCCAGGGCAACGGCGTGACCGTCCATATATTTGGAGGTGGAGTGCATGACAATGTCCGCCCCGAAATCGATAGGCCTGCAGTTGACGGGCGTCGGAAAGGTGTTGTCGACGATAAGCGGCACACCCATTTTGTGCGCGATGCCCGCGAACTTGGCGATGTCGAGCACGACGAGGGAGGGATTTGCCAGCGTCTCGGCGAAAAGCGCACGCGTTTCGGGGCGGAACGCCGCCTCAATCTCCGCCGCGGGCGCGTCCGGGTCGACGAAAGTGACGGATATGCCAAGTTTTTTCAGCGTGACGGAGAAAAGGTTGAAGGTGCCGCCGTAAACGGCGGAGGAACTGACAACGTGCCCTCCGGCCTCGCAGATATTGAAAACGGCATAGAACGCGGCGGCCTGGCCGGAAGCGGTCAGCGCAGCGCCGGCGCCGCCTTCGAGCGCGGCGATTTTCGCGGCCACCGCGTCGTTGGTCGGATTTTGAAGGCGCGTATAAAAGTACCCCTGCCCCTGAAGGTCGAAGAGCCGGCCCATCTCCTCGCTCGAATCGTATTTGAAAGTGGTGCTTTGGATAATCGGTATCGCGCGGGGTTCGCCGTTTTTCGGCGAATAACCCGCGTGGATGCAGTCGGTTTCAATACGGCGTTTGTCCATGTACGGCCTCCGTTGTTCCTGTCTCAGACAAGTTTGGGCATCAGGCGGGCGATTTCTTCCATTTTTTTGGGGATATCGATGGTCTGGGGGCATTTCTCTTTGCAGACGCCGCAGGCGGTGCAGTCTTCTGCCTTCGAACCGTCGGGCAGCGCCGCGTATGCGGCAAGGAAGGCCGCGGCGTCGCCGGTCTTTTTGTAATCGTTGAACAAGGCGAAAACGCCCGGAATATCGACGCCCGACGGGCAGTCCATACAGTAACGACAGGCTGTGCAGCCGACCGCTTCGCCGGCCGCGAAAACCAGCCCCGCTTTTTCCGCCGCGCTCATCTGTTCGGGCGCAAGGGGACAAAAATCGCTGAACAGTTCGACGTTCTCTTTCATTTGTTCAAGGCTGCTCATCCCGCTGAGTACGGTCAGGACGTTTGGCAGCGAAGCCGCATAGCGCAATGCCCAGGAAGCCATGGTCCTGCCGGGTTCCATCGCGTTGAAGACCGCTTCGACCCCGGGGCCGGGGTTGGCGAGGGCGCCGCCGCGGACGGGTTCCATCACGATACAGGGAATCCCCCGTTCTGCCAAAAGGTCGAGCTGCGTACCGGCATCGTTTTTGGCGCGGTCGACATAGTTGAGCTGCAGCTGGGCAAAATCCCAGTCGTGCGCGTCAAGGATTTCACGGAACACCTCCGTGTTGTCATGAAAAGAGAAGCCGATAAATTTGATTTTGCCCTTGTCCCTCATTTTTTCGAGAAACTCGTAAGCTTTCACTTTTTGAAACTTCGCAAAACTGCCGGCGTCAAGGGAGTGCAGCAGGTAAAAGTCAATGTAGCGCGTGTTGAGTTTTTCCAGCTGCAGCTCGAAAACGGACTTCAGGTCCGCCGTTTTGCCGACAATCCAGGGCGGCATCTTGGTGGCGAGGCAGTAACTTTCCCTGTCGTAGCCCGCCAGCGCGCTGCCCAAAAACGTTTCGGACTTGCCGGAATGGTACACAAAAGCGGTGTCGAAATAGTTGACGCCGTGTTCGATGGCGTAGTCGACCATCTCGCGCGCGGCCTGTTCGTCGATTTTATCTTTTTTTCCTTCTATCTGCGGCAGGCGCATGCAGCCGAAACCGAGTGCGGAAACAGGCATAAATCCTTCCCGGAATATTCTGGTATGCATCGTCGTCACTCCCCGATCATCAAATCGTATTCGCCTTCGCCCGGTTCCTCATATTCCGCGTCGAGCCGGGCGCATAGAGCTTTATCAATAATATATTCTCTTTTAGGGCTATTGGCAAGCCGGGCGTTCCTTTCCTCGAGCCTTTGGGCGCGAAGCGCCTCGGGCAGGCGGAAATACACGGTGACGGTTTCGACACCCCTTTGCGCGAGATAACCGCGCGCAGCCGCCCTCGCCGACCCGGTCGACAGGCCGGAGTCGAGCACAGCGTCCGTGCCGCAAAGCGCGGTATCCGCGGCGATACCGCACAGATATTGCAGGCAGCGCCGCTCCGTTTCCGCATGCCTCGGGCCGAGGCATTCGTCGAAAAGCGACAGCATCAGTTCGTCGCAGGAAAGAAGGACAGCGTTATGCTTGCCCGCGAGGCGCTCAGCCCAGGCGGTTTTGCCCGAGGCGATTCTGCCCGTAAGCAGATAGACTTTTGCCATACATTGCCCTCAGCGGTATCAGAAATCAATGAAACGGCGCATCAGCGTAAAACCTTTTTCGATGAAAATCCCTGTTTTTGCCGCGCTTTGTTCGTTGATGGAACCTTCAAAATTGTGAAGTTCTCTGCCTTTACGGTATATCATATACGGCACGGGGTCGGAGGCGTGCGTGCCGGTGACGATGGGCGTCGGGTGGTCGGGCAGTATCATCATTTTGTAATCGTCCTGCGTATCGAGATAATTGAGCAGTACGGGCAGAACCAATTCGTCAATCAGTTCGATGGAGCGGATCTTTTTTTCCGGTTCATTGCGGTGCCCGCACTCGTCCGGAGCCTCTATATGTATATAGACAAAGTCCTGCCCTTTACATAATTCTGCGACCGCCGCTTCGGCTTTGCCCTTAAAATCGGTGTCGATATAGCCGGTCGCGCCCTCGACGTGCGGCGTGTTCATGCCCGCGCAGATACCGATGCCTTTAAGCAGGTCAACCGCGGAAATGATGCTGCCTTTCAGACCGTAAGTTGCCTCGAACGACGGAAGGGCCGGCTTGACGCCTTCACCCCACAGCCAGATGGAGTTGGCGGGCAGTTTGCCTTCGGCAACCCGTTTCCTGTTGACGGGATGCTTCCGGAGAAGATTGAAACTTTCTTCCATCATTTCGCCGAGTACGGCGGCGTTTTCATGCGAAGGAAGATAGGGGCCAACCACCTTGCCGCTGATATCGTGCGGAGGGGTCAGCGTGCCGAGATAGGAATTGCCGTTGTGGTACATCATGCAATGGCGGTAACTGACACCGCTGAAAAAATCGAAGCGGCCGCCTCCGAGCGCCTCCTGCACGGCGTCGATGAGCTGCGCGGCCTCTGCGCTGGAGATGTCGCCGCCGGAATAGTCGCGCATGGTCAGTGTTTCATATTCGCCTTCCCCTTCGAGCGTAACGAGGTTGCAGCGCAGCGCGACATCCCCGGGCGCCATATCGATGCCCATGCTGACGGCTTCCAGCGGAGAACGGCCGGTGTAGTATTGCAGGGCGTCGTAGCCCAGCACGCTGAGATTGGCAACGTCGCTGCCCGGCTTGAGCTCTTTTTGCACCGTCAGCACAAGCCCGACCTCTCCCCTGTTCGCCAGTGAATCGAATACGGGTTTTTTCGCCAGTTCCATGGGCGTCTTGCCGCCGAGGGCAGGCACGGGATAATCCGCCATGCCGTCGTATAAAACCACCGCGTACTTCATGAAGTTCTCCCTGTTGTTTCTGTTGCCGGCTTTATCTGAAATAGGCGACGCCGGACTCGAAGATTTTTTGGTCTTTGGAAAACGGAACGTTTTTGCAGATATTTTCGCCTTTTCTCTCGCTGTGCGCCATTTTGCCCAGCACCCGGCCGTCGGGGCTGGTAATGCCTTCCACGGCGCCGGCCGAGCCGTTGGGGTTAAACGGCATACCCGCCTGCGGGCGGCCGTCCGCGTCGACATAACGGGTGGCAATCTGCCCGGCGGCTGCCAGTGCCAACAGCGTCGCTTCGTCCGCGGTAAAGCGCCCTTCGCCGTGCGACACGGGCACCGCGTGTATTTCGCCCGGTTCGCACAACGCGAACCAGGGGCTCATCACGCTGGAAACCTGCGTATAAACCATCTGGGACACGTGGCGGCCGATGTTGTTGAACGTCAGGGTCGGCGAATCGGCTTGAATCGGGGAGATTTTGCCGTATGGCAGCAAACCCGTTTTGATCAGCGCCTGGAAACCGTTGCAGATACCCAGGACCAACCCTTTTCGGCGCTCGAGCAGATCCTCGACCGCTTCTTTGACGCGCGCGTTGCGAAGCACCGTCGCGATAAACTTGCCCGAACCGTCCGGCTCGTCGCCACCGCTGAACCCGCCCGGCAGCATTAATATCTGCGACCGCGCCATCAGGCGGGCAAGCGCCCTGATGCTCTCGTCGGCGTCGGAAGGCGTCAGATTGCGGACGACAAACACCTCCGGCTGCGCGCCCGCTTTTTCAAAGGCGCGCGCGGTGTCGACCTCGCAGTTGGTGCCGGGAAAAACGGGTATCAGAACCCTGGGCTTCGCAACAACTGCGGAAGGGGCGGCGTCGGAACGCGCGCAGAAAAGCGGAATCTCCGGCATCAGGGCGGCCGGGGGCGCGCTGACGGGGAAAACGGGGGCGAGTTTAGAGAGATACGCCTTCTCGAGCGACGCCAGAGGGATATTTTCACCCTCGACGGTGAAGATGCCGGAATCGTTTGTGAAACCAAGCGTCAAACAGTCCAGCCCTTCCGGCCCGTCTTTGCCGGCAAGTTCCGCCACGATGCAGCCGCACAGCGGCGCATAGAGCGTCCTTCTGCTCAAACCGGATTCGAAGGCGAAACCCAGGCGGTTGCCCATCGCCATGCGGCATACGGCGGCGGCCGCGCCGCCCTCCCGCACGCAGGAAGCCGAAAGGATAACGCCTTTTTTGACCGCCAGGCAGACCGTCGAGAGCATCTCCTTCGCCCGCTGCCAGTCCGGAAGCAGCGTACCGGGGACCACGGGGAAATCGATCAGCACGACACGGGAACCGGCTTTTTTCATCGCGGCGGAGCCGGTTTCGGAGGCTTTGGTCATGGCGACGGCGAAACACACCAGCGTGGGCGGAACATCCATATCATTGAAAGATCCCGACATGGAATCCTTGCCGCCGATGGCGGGGACGCCGAAGTTCAGCTGCGCGGTCAAGGCGCCCAGCAGCGCCGCGGCGGGTTTGCCCCAGCGTTCGGGCACGTCGCGCAGGCGCTCGAAATACTCCTGCAGCGTCAGGCGGCTTTTCAGCGGGTCGGCGCCGATACAGGCGAGTTTTGCAAGCGCTTCCGCTATGGCGTAGACGGCGCCGTGAAAAGGGCTCCACCGGCTCATACCGGGTATAAAGCCGAAACTCATGGCCGTTGCGGTGTCCGTTTCGCCCTCAAGCAGGGGCAGTTTGGCGCACATCGCGTCCTCGGGCGTCATCTGGTATTTGCCGGCGAAAGGCATCAGGACGCTGCCGGCGCCGATGCTCGCGTCGAAACGCTCGGCAAGGCCTTTTTGTGAACAGACTTCCAGGCGCGAAAGGTTTTTTTCCAGCGCGGCGGCGCCGGAAAGGCCGTCCAGGCAGGAGGGCACCGTATCGCGGTAAACCTGTCCGGCGGAAACGGCGACGATTTCGGCCCGGGCAGTTTGGGTCACGCCGTTGGTATCGAGAAAGTCGCGGCCGATGTCGACGATGGTGTCGCTCTGCCAGCGCATGACCAGCCGCGGGTTTTCGGTAACAACGGCGACGGGGGTCGCTTCCAGGTTCTCGCCGGCGGCCAGGGCGCAGAACGTCTCGACGTCCGACGGCGCGAGCACGACGGCCATGCGTTCCTGCGACTCCGAAATGGCGAGTTCGGTGCCTCCGAGGCCCTCGTATTTTTTCGGGACGGCGTCGAGGTTGATGTCCAGTCCGCGGGCGAGTTCGCCGATGGCAACGCTGACGCCGCCCGCGCCGAAGTCGTTGCAGCGTTTGATCAGCCGCGCCGCCGCGGGGTCGCGGAACAGGCGCTGGAGTTTGCGCTCGGTGGGCGGGTTGCCTTTTTGCACCTCCGCGCCGCAGGTTTCGATGGACGAGGAATCGTGCGCTTTCGACGAGCCCGTGGCTCCGCCGCAGCCGTCGCGGCCGGTCCTGCCGCCGAGCAGGACGACGACGTCGCCGGGCGCGGGCGCTTCCCTGCGGACGTTGCTTTTGGGCGAGGCGCCGATGACGGCGCCGATTTCGAGGCGTTTGGCGACATAGCCCTCGTCATAGAGTTCCGTCACCTGGCCGGTGGCAAGGCCGATCTGGTTGCCGTAGGAGGAGTAGCCCTGCGCGGCGCCGACGGTAATCTTTTTTTGCGGGAGTTTGCCGGGCACCGTCTGTTCAAAAGGGGTCAGCGGATTGCCGCTGCCGGTGACCCGCATGGCCTGGTAAACATAAGCCCTGCCGGAAAGCGGGTCGCGTATCGCGCCGCCCAGGCAGGTCGCGGCGCCGCCGAACGGTTCGATTTCGGTCGGGTGGTTGTGCGTTTCGTTTTTAAACTGCACCAGCCACCGCTGCGGCTCTCCGTCGACGACGACCTCGGTTTCGATGCTGCAGGCGTTGATCTCCTCGCTGACGTCGACGTCGGCGGCAAGGCCTCTCCCGGCCAGCAGTTTGCCGCCGATGGTCGCCATATCCATCAGGGAAATATCTTTTTGACGGCCGGCGTAGAGTTCCGCGCGCGCAGCCATGTATTCGTTCAGCGCGGCCTCGATCCCCGCGGAAAGGCCGCCGGGCCGCACTTCGACGCGCTCGAGGCGCGTCAGAAACGTGGTGTGGCGGCAGTGGTCGGACCAGTAGGTGTCGATGACGCGCAGTTCCGTTTCGGTCGGTTCCCTGCCTTCGGCGAGAAAATAATCCCGGCAGAACAGAAGGTCCTCGACGCTCATGGCGAAGCCCATGGAAGCGTGATAGCGCGCCATCGCTTCGCCGTCCATGCCGAGAAAGCCGGCCACGTCGGCGATTTTCCCGGGCGGCTGGGTTTTGAGGTCGAGGCTGTCATAAGGTTCCATGGAAGCGAGGCGCGCTTCGACGGGGTTGACGAGATAGTTTTTTATTTTTTCGCATTCCCCGGCCGTCAGGCGGCCGAAGAGGGCGTACACCCTGGCGGTCAGAACTTTCGGGGGCGTCTGCAGCGTCAGCAGCGCGATGCACTGCGAAGCGGAGTCGGCGCGCTGGTCGTACTGGCCGGGCAGGTATTCGACGGCGAACACCAGCGAGGCGTCCATGTCGGGCAGGCGGTCATAAATGCGGTCGGCGTTGGGTTCGGATAAAATCGTCGCAGCGGCCGTATCAAAATCCGCGCCGCCGAGCCCCTCGACGTCATAACGGTTGAAAAGGCGCAGCGCCTCGAGGCCCGGGATGCCGAGCGTATCGCGCAGGTCCGCGAGCACACGGCCCGCCTCAAGGTCGAACCCTTCTTTTTTCTCCACAAACAAGCGCCTGACTAAAGCCATGGCAGGGCCTCCGCTTTCACGGCGCGTCGCGGGAAAAGCCGCGCGGCGCGCGAATAATAGTGAAATTGTATCATATCCGGCCGGAACATAAAAGTATAAAAATGCCTTTCTAAGGGCGGAAACGGCGTGTTTTTCAGCGGGTTGACTTTGCCCGCGCCAACCCTTACGATAGAACCGCAAGGGCCTCTGACAACGGCGCGGGGGTGTAAGGTGTTTTGCAGAAACTGCGCGTTTGAGATGGATCTGATTTCCGACGTCTGCGTGCGCTGCGGAGAGCCGCGCGGCAAGGGCGACGCCTTCTGCCCCTTTTGCGCGGCGCCGTCGCCTGCGGACGGCATCGAATGCGCCGTATGCGGCGCGCCGCTGCGGGCGATGGTGACCGTCGAACAGCGTTCGAGGCGGACCGCCGCGCTGATGGGTATTTTCCTGGGCGTGTTCGGATTTCACAATTTTTATCTCGGATATATCGGCAAAGCGACGGCGCAACTGCTGATGACCTGCCTGAGCCTTGTGCTGCTGACAGTCTGTCTGGTCTACGGGCTGTTCATAACCGGCCTGTGTTTCGGGCTGCTGCTGCCGGTCACCTGGGTGTGGTCCCTGGCGGAGGCGGTCGCGATTCTCCGGGGAAAAGCGGACAGGGACGCCTTCGGGAACCCGCTCAGGGAGTAGTCAACGGCTTAGCCGGTTATAAAAGAGCGAAACGCCCGCATCGGCCGGATGCGGGCGTTCATTTTTGGAAATTTTATGAAAGCAGGTTGAGTATTTTGCGCGCCTGCCAAAGGTAGAAAAAATGCAGATTGATGAACACGCTCACCGTCGCCATGCCCATCGGGATGCCGGTGAAGAGACGGCGGAGATTGGTGCTCTCCCACTTCTTCCTTTGCTGGCCGATGCCGTCGATGAGGGCGGGCAGGCAGGCAGCGAGGCATATCAGAATATGCCAGCGTCCAAAAAGGACCGCCCAGACGATGCCGAGCACATAACCCGCCAGCACGCCGGTACACCGGGCGCATACGGGAAACTGACGGCCTTTGAAAAAAAATGAACGGTCGGCGCGGCAGTGGCAGCCGCAAAATATCCTTAAATAACGCGACACAGAAGCCATGTCAGCAGACGAGGAACCTCGAGGCGAAATTGGCAATGTGGTAGTAATAGTTATAATCCAGGGATGTTCCGATTACCGCCATAATAATGACATACACGATGGAAAGAACCGCGCTGACGATGAAGCCGATAATGGCGAACTTCAGCAGGGCTTTGGCGGTGAGAGGTTTCTCCGCCTTCCAGACGAAATAGAGGATGAGGCCGACGACGGGGATGCAGAAGCCGAGGAACTTGTAGCCGACGCTGGGGTTGTCGACCGCGGCGGCAGGCGCCTGGTACGGCTGCTGGTAGGGCTGCTGATAAGGTTGTTGGACAGGCGGCTGCTGGTAGGTAGGCTGTTGATAGGGCTGCTGATAGGGCTGCTGGTAGGTTGGCTGTTCGGGTGCGGGGGGAGGAGGGGGAGGCGCAACGGGGGTCTGCGCGGCGGCGAGCGGTGTCGCTGCTCCGCATTGCGGGCATGCGACGGCGTTGTCATCGATCTGGGATCCGCAGCTTTTGCAGAACATAAGAACAACTCCATCCTTCTAAATTACAGATTCCTCTGCTGTTAACAATATACCTTGATTGTTGCGGCGGTGTCAATGCAAAATAATAAAACAGCCTCGCGGCGGTTGGGGCTCCGCCGCGAAGCAACGTTCACCGGAAGAAGCTGTTTAATAGTAATAACTGCCGCCGCCGAAACGGCTGCCGAGATCTGAAAAACTGTAGCCGAGCGCCATCATGATGATAAAGGCGATGATGCCCAGAATCAGCCCGACAAGCATAAGGACAAGCTGGGCCTTGGCGAAGTTTTTCAGCGACCTCTTGGGCGTATTGCCGAAAGCCCAGACAAAGAGCATGACCAGGTAAATCAGCGAGCCGAGAATCGGGATAAAATTGATAAAAAAGATACCGATCCACATCCCGACCGACACATGCTCGTCCGCGTAAGACTGGGCCGGAGCCTGAGTGAACACCTGCGTGGAATAGACGGGCTGGGGCGGCGGCGTGTAGGCGGGCGCACGATAACCGGCGGTCGACGCTCCGCAGCGCGGGCAGACGACGGAAGTGTCGGCAATCTGGGAACCGCAGTTTCTGCAAACCATAAAAGCAACTCCATTCCGGTCAAAATACGGAAGCATGTCCGTCGTTCAAAATATAGCACCGCGAGGCAAACAGTGTCAATCAATACGAAAAATAATGTTCCGCTACCGCCAAAACACCAGCAGTTCGCCCAGGAAGTCCACGCCGAAAAAGCACATGAGAATATTGCGAAAGACGGCAAAGGCAATCAGGATAAAAGGAAAGGCGGCCAGCGGTTTTGTCGAAGCGCGCGCATAGATGCCGATGTCTTTTTTTAGTAAGGCGGCAGCCGCCCGGATTTCATAGTATGCCAGCAGCGCGAGCCCCAGCAGGACGGCGGGATTGCTCAAAAAAGAGCGCAGCGGATGCCCCCGAAAAAGGGCGAAAAGCGCCCTCGTGCCGCCGCAGCCCGGACAGTACAGATGAAAGACCTCGTGCAGCACACAGACATTCAGCCTCGAGTAGAGGCCGGCGAGCCGGCCGCCGAAAAAATAGAAAATCACCGCGCCGGCAAGCAAAGCCGCATTGAGGACAATATACTTTTTTGCGAGTTTTTTCTGTTCCGGCGTCATTGGCCGCAACGTCTCCCCTGCCGGTTTGAGCGGTCCTGATATTGACGAACAGCGGGCAATGTAATAATCTGATAGTGTCGCACAGCGTCCGATTACTTCGAAAACCGATTCTCTCTTACGGAGGTGTTGCTATGTATTGCAGGCATTGCGGCAGCGCGTTTGGCGAGGCCGCCGTGATTTGCGTGCGGTGCGGAGCGCCGAAAGGGGAAGGAACCGTTTACTGCCCCAACTGCGCCGCGCAAACCCAGCCGGGCGCCACGGTGTGCCTTGGCTGCGGAGGGCCGCTGGCGAAGCCGCAGCCCGATACCGCGGGCGGCACGCAGACCGCGGCGATTGTCTCGCTGGTGACGGGCATCCTGTCGATTCTCTGCTGTTCGGTATTCGTCGGCCTGCCCTGCGGCATCGCGGCCATCATCTGCGCGAAAAAAGCGAAGCAGAAAACAGGCGTTATGGGGCCGATGGAACTGGCAGGCCTTATCTGCGGCATCGTCGGGACGGTATTTTCGGGCCTTTTCATTATCGTGACGATTATTTATTATATCGCTTTCGGCGTGTTGATTTTTTCGCAGGTCGCTTCCGAATCCAGCGAGTATTTGCGCGTCCTTGCTTTCCGGCTTATGGCTTGAGGACTCTGCGCTCAACGGCTGCCCGTTGGGTCGGGCGGCCTTTTTTAATAACCGCAGATACGGCTTTTTTGCAGGGCATGCAGGATTTTTTCCCTGACGGCCGGATAGGCGGCGTCCAACTCGTCGAGAAGCCGCTTGACCCGCTCCCGTTCGGTTCTGCCGTCGACAGGGCAGCGGTTTTCAACCACCGGAAGGCCGGCGCGCCGGACGGCGCGCGCGATGTCCGCCTCGCGGGCGAAAATCATCGGCCGTATGAGCGTCAGGTCCTTGCGCGACAGATAGGTCACCGGTGAAAAACTGCCGAGCGCCGCGCCGTCAAAGAGGTTCATCAGGAAAGTTTCCGCTGCGTCGTCGAGATGATGGCCCAGCGCGAGTTTGCCGCAGCCTTGCTGTTTCGCCATATCATGCAGGATGCCGCGGCGCATTCTGGCGCAAAGGCTGCAGGGGTTTTTCTCCCCCCGCGTTTCAAAAACCACTTCGGCCAGTTTGGTGCGCTTGACGACGCAGGGAATGCCCCATAAGGCGCACAGCGCTTCCACGCTTGAAAAATCGCTTTCGATACCGTCAAAACAGGGGTCCACGATGAGCGCGGCCAGTTCAAACGGCTGAGGATAGTAGCCGCGAAGCGAAGCGAGCGATGCCAGCAACGCGACGGAATCCTTGCCGCCGGAGACACCGACAGCAACGCGGTCGCCCGCGGCAATCATTTGATACTGCTCGGCAGCCCTCCTGACGAGCCCTGCCAGTTGATGCACGTTCCCCACCCCGTCAGGTGACGCAAATCCTTTCGACGCCGGTGCAGCGCCCGGTGGCTGAATCGATTTCAAACACGCAGCCGCAAAGCATCTGCGGGCCTTCCGCCACGGCAAACTTCGCCGGCAGACCGCTTTTGAGCCAGGCGACAGACGATTCGGGCGTAACGCCGAGCACGGAGTCGATACAGCCCGTCATACCTAAGTCCGTGATATAGCCGGTGCCGGCGGGCAGAATTTGCTCATCGGCTGTCTGCACATGGGTGTGCGTCCCGAAAACGGCGGAAACCCTGCCGTCAAGGTAGTAGCCCATCGCCCGTTTTTCCGCCGTGGCTTCGGCATGGAAATCCAGCAGGATAACCCTGCAGCCGGCCACTTCCTCCAGCAGGCGGTCGACGCACCAGAAAGGATTACCCGCGTGCTCGAGAAAAGCCTGGCCGGAAAGATTGATGATCCCCGCGCGCCAGGGCCCGAAATCGGCGACCGCCACTCCCCTGCCGGGATTGTTATCATAGTAATTGGCGGGGCGCAGAATATACCGGCAGCTGTCGAGGTATTCATAGACGCCTTTGTTGCGGAAGACATGGTTGCCGGTCGTAATCATATCCACGCCGGCCGACAGCAGCCCGTCGGCCAGTTCGGGCGAAATGCCCAGGCCGTTGAATGCATTTTCAGCGTTGGCGACGCAATAGTCAATGCCTTTGAGCCGTTTGAGGTGCGGCAGATGTTTGGCGACGAAGGCGCAGCCCCGCGCTCCGACGATATCGCCGATGGCCAGTACGTTCATGCGTTCAACCTCTATGGCTTGCGCCCGCATAATAAAAAACCGGGGATGCGTCTGCGCACATCCCCGGCCGCTTCTGCTTATTTCGCGTAGTCGATGACGCGGTTCTCCCGGATGATGTGGACCTTGATCTGGCCGGGGTACTGGAGTTCTTCTTCGATTTTCTTAACGACATCACGGGCAACGAGCACCATGCGGTCGTCGGAGATGGCCTCCGGCTTGACGATAATGCGTACTTCCCTGCCCGCCTGAATGGCGAACGAACGCTCGACGCCTTCGAAGGAGTTCGCGATTTCCTCGAGTTTCTCGAGGCGTTTGATGTAATTCTGGACGTTCTCGCGCCGCGCGCCCGGCCGGGCCGCCGATACGGCATCCGCCGCCTGGACCAGGCAGGCGACTACCGTCTTGGCCTCGACGTCGCCGTGGTGGGCTTGAATGGCGTGAATGACGGCTTCGCTCTCTTTGAAGCGCTTGGCGTATTCGACACCCAGTTCGACGTGCGAGCCGTCAATCTCATGGTCGAGGGCCTTGCCGATGTCGTGCAGGAGGCCGGCGCGTTTGGCCAGTTTGATGTCCGCGCCGATTTCAGCCGCCATCAGGCCGGAAATGAAGGCGACCTCGAGAGAATGGTTGAGGATGTTCTGGCCGTAACTGGTGCGGTATTTCAGCTTGCCGATGAGCTTGACGATTTCGGGGTGAAGGCCTGCGATGCCGGTGTCGAGGACGGCTTTTTCACCGGTCTGCCGTATCGTCTGGTCGACTTCCTTTTTGGATTTTTCAAACAGTTCTTCGATTCTCGCCGGGTGGATTCTGCCGTCGGCGATGAGTTTTTCAAGCGTGACGCGCGCTACTTCGCGGCGGACCGGGTCGAAACTCGATATGGTGATGGCGTCGGGCGTGTCGTCGATAATCAGGTCGACGCCCGTAATGGTCTCCAGCGTGCGGATGTTGCGGCCCTCGCGGCCGATGATGCGGCCTTTCATCTCGTCGTTGGGCAGTTCCACCACCGAAACGGTCGCCTCCGCCGCATGGTCGGCGGCGCAGCGCTGAATGGCCGTGGAAATGACCTCGCGCGCAAGGGTATCGGACTCGTCTTTGATACGCTGCTCGTATTCGGTAATCCTCAGCGCCTTTTCGTGCGCCAGGTTCTCCTCGATGCTTTTAAGCAGGTAGTCCCTCGCCTGTTCCTTGGTATAGCCGGACACTTTCTCGAGCATCTCGAACTGGCTGCGCTTGATGGTCTCTATCTCGGCCATTTTCTCTTCGGCCGCTTTGATTTTGTTTTCAAGGATCTCTTCTTTTTTCTCAAGCAGTTCGCTTCGCTTGTCGAGGGTTTCTTCTTTCTGGTCGATTCTGCGTTCCTGTCTCTGCACTTCCGCGCGGCGGTCACGGAGTTCCCTGTCTGTTTCGCTGCGCAGTTTGTGGATTTCATCCTTGGCTTCGAGGATGGCTTCTTTCTTTTTGGTCTCCGCCTGGGTGATTGCCTCGTTGACCAGCCGGGCCGCCTCTTTTTTAGCGGAACCGATTGCCGTTTCGGCTACTTTCTTCCTGTATATGCCGCCGATGATAAAACCCGCTGCGCCTGCGGCAATTACGCTGACAACAACCGCGATAAGAATTTTCAAAAAATCGCTCAAATTTAGCATGCACCTCCTTTTTTCTTCCTGGTAAAATGAATGTGCTTGTCAGCACACCTGAAAATGAATAGCATGAAGTCCGGGAACATAGACTTGCCATCTTGAACATTTTACCCTTGTGAAGGGATAAAGTCAATATGAAGTTGGACAACCCGCCCGTATTCCTGTTTGACTTTTCCCCCTGGATGGTTTACTTTGTTTTTGTCAGGGACAGCCGTGCGCCGCCCTGCGGAAAGAAGGAAGCATATGGACTACGCTCTTGTGGCGGACAGTTCGTGTGAACTGACCGCCGAAATCAAAGAAACAATACCGTCAGCGGGCGTCCCGCTGACGATGACGGCCGGAGGAAAAGAGTATGTCGACGACGAACGTTTGGACGTCGACGCCTTCCTCCGTGACATTGAAAACAGCCGCGATACGCCGCGTTCCTCATGCCCCTCGCCGGAAGACTACGCCAACGCCTTTGCCGCGAGCCCGGCCGAAAAGGTTTTTGCGGTGACCCTTTCCTCGAAATTATCCGGCTCCTATACCAGCGCGATGATCGGTTCGAAACTCGAACAGGCGCGCGGCAAAACCGTCCATATTTTCGACTCGAAAAGCGCGTCGGCGGGCGAAACGCTGACGGCGCTGAAAATCGCCGAACTCGCCGGGCTGAAAGCGGATTTTCAAACCATCGTCGAGGAAACGCAGCGCTTTATCAACAATATGAAAACGTTCTTTGTGCTGGAAAACACCGATATCATGGTTAAAAACGGCAGAATGAACCCACTGCTGGGCAAGGCGCTGGGTTTGCTGAATATCCGCTTGATCCTCGGTTCCGACGGCGAGGGCAGCATCAAGCTGTTCTCCAAAGCGCGCGGAGCCGCGACCGCGCTTCACCGGCTGGCGGAAACCGTCACGGAAAACCGCGCGGGCGCATCGGGCGGGCGGCTGGTTATCACGCACTGCATGAATCCGCAGGGGGCGGCAGCGCTCGCGGGCGAAGTGCGGGAAGCCTGCAGGTTCGACGGCGTCGACCTTCTGCAGACCAGCGGCTTGAGCAGCATGTACGCCAGCCGGGGCGGCATCATCGCCGCTTTCTGAGTGAAGTTGACATCCCGCTCCCGCCGGTGCTATCATATTGATATACTTCAAAGCGAGGACGCAGAAGGCCCAGTTCCATTGAGCGTTTTCAGAGAGTCCGCAGCCGAGGCTGCAAGCGCGGACAAACGCGGAAACGGGCTACCACTGCCGAGCGTGCGCCGAAGCGACACGATAAGGCGCGCCGTATTTGCCGCGTTAAGGCAGCCGAGCGGCGGAGCAATCCGCAAAACGGGTGGAACCGTGGGGCGTAAAGCCTCATCCCTTTACATCGGGATGAGGCGTTTTTTATTTGCAGCCGGGCAATTCCGGCACCAGGGAGGGTGTTCGTATGATCCATGTACGATTCAACGGCGGGGAGGTATATTCATTTGAGCCCGGCATATCGGTGCTCGATGCGCTGCGTTCCGCGGACAGGGAACTGTTTAAAACCGCCTGCGTCTGCCGAATCGGCGGCGAGGTCTTCGACCTGCGCGAAACGCTGACAGCGGACACGGACGCGGAAATTCTCGGCTTCGGCAGCGAGGAGGGACGGCGCGCCTTCCGCCATACGGCGTCGCATATTCTCGCGCACGCGGTCAAACGCCTGTTTCCGCAGGCGAAACTGGCCATCGGCCCAGCGGTCGACAACGGTTTTTATTACGATTTTGACTGCGACGTGTCCTTCACGCCCGAGGTCCTCGAAACCATCGAGGCGGAAATGAAAAAAATCGTCAAGGAAGGCCTTCGGCTCGAGCGCTATGAACTCGACGCGCGGCAAGCGCTGGCGCAGGCTGAAAAGGACGGGGAAATCTACAAAGTCGAGCTGATTGAAGAACATGCCGGCAAAGGCGAAAAAATCTCTTTTTACCGCCAGGGCGATTTCACGGATGTATGCGCCGGGCCGCATCTGCCCGAAACCGGCCGCGTCAAAGCCTTCAAGCTGACGTCCGCCACCGGCGCTTACTGGCGGGGCGACTCCGCCAAAAAGATGCTACAGCGCATTTACGGCACCGCTTTCCCCTCCCGAGAGGAACTGGAAGCGCATCTCGCCGCCGTCGAGGAGGCGAAAAAACGCGACCACAACGTCATCGGCCGGCAGCTCGGTTTCTTCACGACCTCCGACGTCATCGGGCAGGGCCTTCCCCTGCTGATGCCCAAGGGCGCGAAAGTGGTCCAGCTGCTGCAGCGCTTTGTCGAGGACGAGGAGGAGAAGCGGGGCTATCTGCTGACCAAAACGCCGTTTATGGCCAAAAGCGACCTGTATAAACTGTCGGGCCATTGGGACCACTACCGCGAGGGCATGTTTGTCCTCGGCGATGAAAAGAGCGGCGGCGAGGTGCTCGCACTGCGCCCGATGACCTGCCCGTTCCAATTCACCATCTACAACACGCAGACCCATTCCTACCGCGACCTGCCGGTGCGCTATAACGAAACGTCGACGCTGTTCCGCAACGAGGCGTCCGGTGAAATGCACGGCCTGATACGCGTAAGGCAGTTCACCATCTCGGAGGCGCACCTGATCTGTACGCCCGAACAGCTGGCAGACGAATTCAAAGGCGTCGTCGACCTTGTTCATTTCATGACGCGGACGCTGGGTATCGACGGGGACCTGACCTACCGTTTCAGCAAGCGCGACCCGGCGAACAAAGAAAAGTATATCGACGACGACGAAGTCTGGGAAAATACCGAATCGGTGATGAAAGACATCCTCGACTCCCTGGGCCTGACATACAAAACGGCAATCGGCGAGGCAGCCTTCTACGGCCCCAAACTTGATATCCAGTTCAAAAACGTGCACGGCAAAGAGGATACCCTCATCACCGTGCAAATCGACCGTTATCTGGCCGAGCGGCTGGATATGACCTACATTGACGCCGACGGCGTCAAAAAACGCCCCTATATCATCCACAGGACGTCGGTCGGCTGTTACGAACGGACACTGGCGACGCTCATTGAAAAATACGCGGGCGCGATGCCGCTGTGGCTGGCGCCCGAACAGATCCGTATCCTGCCGATCTCCGAACGCCATCATGAAACCTGCGCGGTGCTCAAGGCGCAGATTGAAACCGCCGGCCTGCGTGTGCGGCTCGACGACCGCAGCGAAAAGGTTGGCTTCAAAATCCGCGAGGCGCAGCTGGAGAAAATCCCCTATATGCTCGTCGTCGGCGATAAGGAAGCCGAGGACGCCACCGTGTCGGTCCGCAAGCGCGGCGAGGGCGACCTGGGCGCGATGGCCGCCGGCGATTTCATCGCCCGTGCGCTGGACGAAGCCGCGCGGAGAGTCATTTTTTAAGGGATAGAAACCGATGAAAAACGTTCTCGTACTCGACGCGAGCATGCGCAAGGGCTATACCGGCGCCCTGGCGCAGGAAGCCGCCAAGAGACTCAGCACCTCGTACAATGTCGAAACGGTTTGCCTCAGAGACGAAAACATCGAAACCTGCAAAGGCTGCTGCCTGTGTTTGTCAGAGGGCAGTGGCCGGTGCCCTCTCAGAGAGGACGGCGCGCGGGCGATTCTGCAAAAGATGACAGCCGCGCAGGGGATTGTCTTTCTGGTGCCGAACTATTCGCTGCAGATACCCGGGAAACTGAAAACCCTGCTCGACAGGCTGGCTTATGTTTTTCACCGTCCCCGGCTGTTTCACACAGTATTTATGCCGCTCACCGTGCAGGGCGTCTACGGCGGCAAGGATATCAACAAGTACCTCAACAAAGTGTTCCGTTTCTGGGGCGCCAGAACCGTCAAAGGAACCGTTCTGCCCGGCGGCATTTACCCCAAAGACATCGGGGAAAAACTGTTCACGGCTAAAAACACGGGTAAACTGGACAAAGCCCTGCGCGAGTTCGACCGGGAGATGGCGGCGGTCAAGCCCAAAAAGCCGTCGCTGTTCCAAGTGGCTGTCTTCCGTTCCACCCGTTCGGCGATGCGGTATTTTGACGATACTTTGAAGCCGGATAAAGAGTATTACCGCAAAAACGGCTGGTATGAAGCCGCATATTATTACCCCGTCCGTTTAAACCTGTTGAAAAAAACCGTTGGTTATCTCATTGACAGACAAATGAAAGCCGCGGCAAAAAAGGCGAAGGCAAATCAAAAAGCGGCCGCTTCCTGACGTTCCGGCTTCAGCCGGCTGATTGCCGAGCGCGCAAAAAATCCGGCCGGTCCGATTTCAGGGGTTTACCGGCCGGATTCATTTGTGAACGGCATTACACGTTAAAACGGAACAGCACGACGTCGCCGTCACGCATGACATACTCCTTGCCCTCGCTGCGGACCAGGCCCTTTTCCTTCGCCGCCGCCATGGAGCCGGCGGCGACGAGTTCGTCATAGCCGATGACCTCGGCCCGGATAAAACCGCGCTTGAAATCGGTATGGATTTTGCCCGCCGCCTGGGGCGCCTTCGTCCCCTGTTTGACGGTCCATGCCCGGACCTCATCGGGGCCGACGGTCAGGAAGGAAATCAGGCCGAGCAGTCGGTAACTCTCCCGGATAAGAATGTCGAGGCCGCCCTGCTCGACGCCGAGTTCGGCAAGGAACAACTCTTTTTCCTCTTTCTCCAGCGGGGCAATCTGCGCTTCGAGTTCCGCGCAGATGGGCAGCACCTCGGCGCCTTGGGCTTTGGCGATTTCACACACGGCGAGGTATCTGCTGTTGCCTGCGATACCGGCGGCAAAGTCCTCCTCGCTGAAGTTGCACGCGTAGATAACCGGTTTCGTCGTCAGCAGCGCCAGAGAGTCGAGCACCGCCTTTTCCTCGGGGCCGGCCGCCGCGGCGCGCGCGGGTTCTCCCCTTTCGAGCGCCGCCTTGACACGCTGCAGAACCTCGATTTCGGCAGCCAGCGATTTATCGCCTTTGAGCGCTTTGCTATCCTTGCCGATGCGCTTATCGATCATCTCGAGGTCGGCGAAAATCAGTTCCAGGTTGACCGTTTCGATGTCGCTCGCGGGGTTGATTTCCCCGCTGACATGCATGATGTCGGCGCTGTCAAAACAGCGTACGACGTGAATAATCGCGTCGACTTCGCGGATATGCGAAAGGAACTTGTTGCCCAGGCCTTCCCCGCGCGAGGCGCCTTTGACCAGACCGGCGATGTCGAGAAACTCGATGACCGCGCCGGTTGTCTTTTTGGGTTTGTACATCGCAGTGAGCACGTCCAGGCGCGCGTCGGGGACCGCGACGACGCCGACGTTGGGCTCGATGGTGCAGAAGGCATAATTGGCGCACTGGGCGCCGGCGTTGGTGATGGCGTTGAACAGCGTACTTTTACCGACGTTGGGCAGGCCCACGATACCGAGTTTCATAGTGTCATTCCTCTATCCCTTCCGTTTGTTTGATTATAGGCGGGCGGGCGTGAAATATCAAGCGAAAGCTCCCTCTCGGCGGCGCGCGGCGGTTTGCAAAAGGCCTCCGCTTGCTGTAAAATGAAGCCTACCCAAACACTTCCGCCATGTTTTCTCAACGGGGGCGAACGACACGCTGGATAACGGAACTTTTACTTCAAGGACAAGGATGCTGCTGGGTGAAAAAGCGGTGGAACGGCTGGCCGGCTGCCACGTCGCCGTTTTCGGCCTGGGGGGCGTCGGCTCCTATACCGTCGAAGCGCTCACGCGCGCCGGCATGGGTTCGCTGACGCTGGTCGACGGCGATACAATCAACGAGTCCAACCTGAACCGCCAGCTGTTCGCCCTGCGTTCGACGATAGGCCGGTTGAAAACCGAGGTCGCCCGCGAGCGTATCGCGGACATCAACCCGGGCTGTAAAGTCAGCATAATCAGCGAATTCTGCCTGTCGGAAAACATCGAACTTTTTTTCCGCTCGCATTACGATTATATCGCCGACGCGGTCGATATGCCGGCGGCGAAGACCGCGCTGGCTGTCAAAGCGCAGCAAACGGGCACGCCGATTATCGCCTGCATGGGCGCCGGCAATAAACTTGACACCGGTTTCCGCGTTTCCGATATTTACGCCACGAGTGTCTGCCCTTTGTGCAGGGTGATGCGCCGGCAGCTGAAAGACGCGGGCGTTGCGGCGCTGAAGACCGTTTGGTCGGATCAGGCGCCCGTCCGTGCGCCGGACGGCTTCGGCGGGGAAGCGCCGGGCAGGACGCCCGGCAGCATTTCCTTCGCGCCGGCGGCTGCCGGGCTGAAAATGGCCGAAGAGATCATCATGGATTTGACGGGGGCACGGCGATGAAACAGTTATACGCGAGATGCGCCGCCTTCTTTTTGTCCATACTGTTCGCGGCCGCCTTTTTTACCGCCTGCGGACGGGAGAGCGGGCCGGACACCTCCACGACGGCGGGCGGAGGGCAGCAGACGACGGCCGCGCCCGATATCACAAGCAGCGATACGCTGCGGCTGCCCTATTCGCAGGACGACAGCCTCAACCCCTTCCTGGCCGCGAGCGCCGTCAATATCCGACTGGCTCCCCTCGTGTATGACAGTCTGGTAAAAAACGGCGCCGATTTCAGGCCTGTGCCGCTGCTGGCGGAAAGCGTCAGACAGGCGGGCCTCAACCTGACGGTCATGCTGAAACAGGGCACCGTGTTCAGCGACGGCGCGCCGCTGCGCGCGCAGGACGCCGCGGACTCGTTCCGGCTGGCTAAAACCTCCCCGGGGTATGCCCGGCGGCTGGATAACATCGCCTCGGTAAAGGCAACGTCGGAGAATACCCTTGTGTTCACGCTTGCGAAACCCGACCCCAACGCGGCCGCGTGCCTCGATTACCCGGTTGCGGCAAGCCCCGGGACGGGCAAAAGACCCGTCGGCAGCGGGCGCTACCTTTTTCCCGGCGCCCAAGGCACGACGCTTGTCCTGAATCAAAAACATCCGGACTTTGCGCCGGGAATTAAGAAAATCGTTCTGGTCGATATCAAAACCGACGCCGCCCTCGCCACCAACCTGCGCATCGGCAACATTGATTTCACATTTGACAACCTCGAGTCGGGTTCTTTCAACAGAATCAGCGACAACACCTCGGAAATCGCCCTCAACAACCTCGTCTACCTCGCGTTCAACAGCCGCTCCGCCCTGCTGGCCGACTCCGAAATCAGACGGGCGCTGACACTTGCGCTTGACAGCGCTGAGATTGCCTCCATGGCTTTCGACTCCCACGCCGCCGCCGCTTCGGCACCGTTTCATCCGTTATGGACCGCGGCGCTCGGCTTCGACTTTACGCGTGTGGCCGACGCCGGCCAGGCGGCAGAACTGCTCGAAGCGCTCGGTTTTACCGCCAAGGGCAGCGGCGGCACCCGCTACTCCTCGAGGGGAGACCTCGAGTTCTCGCTGCTGGTCAACGCGGAAAGCGCCTTTAAGACCGAAGCCGCTGCCCTGGCGGCGAAGCAACTGAAAAAAGCAGGCGTCACCCTCAACGTGAAACGGCTCAAGCGCGGCGCCTTTCTGAACGCGGTACGCTCGGGCGGCTGGGATATGTACATCGGCGAAGTCAGGCTGCCCGCTTCAATGAACCTGTCGGCGTTCTTCGGAGGGGCGGCGGGCTACGGCATCGACGCGGACGGCGGCGCCGGCGCCGCCTACCGGCTCTACCTCGGCGGCAAACTCAACCTTGAGGAATTCGTCGAAACTTTCGGCATGGATGCGCCTTTTGCGCCGATATGCTTTACCAATGCGGTCGCTTCGTTTTCTGCTCCGCTGAAAGTGCACGGCGGGGGCACCACAAGCGACCCCTTCGCAGGCATTGAGGACTGGAACTTTGTCGGATAAGCGCGCGTCTTGTGACGCCGGCGCATTTTTAGTACAATGGCTTTATCGGCCGCCGGAACAACCGCGGGAGGATACCCCATGATTCAATTTGAAAACCACTTGGGCGTCATCGAACTGTCGCAGCGCTATTTCTCCCAGCTTATCGGCAGCGCCGTCTCCTGCAGCTACGGCGTCGCCGGTATGGCCAACAGCGGGGTTCGGCAGGGCATGCTGGCCCTTGTGCGCAAGAACAAGCCGTTCCCCGGACGGGGCGTGCGCGTGTCGAAAGACGGCAGCGGGCTTTGCGTCGAACTGCACATCGTCATCGGCTACGGGCTGAACATTTCATCCATTACCAAGAGCATCGTCAACAAGGTCCGTTATACCGTGGAGGAAGCCACGGGCCTCGAGGTGCGCAAGGTCAACGTATTTGTCGACTCCGTCAAAACCGATTGAACTACCGGGGAGAATCACGATTTGATCACGGGACTGATGTTCAAAAACGCCGTACTCGCTGCCGCCGACAACATCACACTGCATAAAAACGAGGTCGATGCGCTCAACGTGTTTCCCGTGCCGGACGGCGATACGGGCACCAACATGAGCATGACCATGAACGCCGCGGCGAGGGAAGCGGCGCTCATACCCGACGACGCCGATATATCGCTGGTCGCCGAGCGGACCGCCTCGGCGCTGCTGCGCGGCGCGCGCGGCAACTCCGGCGTTATTTTATCGCTGATTTTCAGGGGTTTTGCCAAAGGCCTCAAAGGCTGCGCGCAGGCAAGCCCGGCCGATCTGTCGTCCGCGTTGTCGCTGGGGGCGGAAACGGCATATAAAGCCGTCATGAAGCCCACAGAGGGCACCATCCTCACCGTTATCCGGACAGCGGCCGAAAAAGCGCACGCGCAGGCGCTCGCCGGGCGCGAAGAAACGGCTTTGTGGGAGGCTGCCTGCGAGGCCGCCGCCATCGCGCTGGAGAAAACCCCCGAACAGCTGCCGGTACTGAAAAAAGCGGGCGTCGTTGACGCCGGAGGCCAGGGACTGGTCTATATCATGGAGGGCATGGCAGCCGCATTCGGCGGCGCCAAAGCGCCCGGGCCGGCGCAGGACACGGCGCCTGCCGAGCCGGCGCGCCACCATGCCGCTTCGGCCGACATGGACGCCAGCCGGTTCACTTACTGCACGGAATTCCTCATCGACGCCAAAGGCCTTGATGCGCAGCCGCTGCGGGCCTACCTCGAAAGCATCGGGGATTCCGTGCTGGTCGCTTCCGACGACACCATCATCAAAGTGCACGTGCATACCGACAACCCCGCCGCCGCCATGCAGCAAGCGCAGAAATACGGCAACCTGCTCAATGTTAAAATCGAAAACATGGTCAGCCAGCATGAGGAGATTGTCCGCATCAGCGAGGAGCGGGCCGCCGCGGAAGAAGCGCCGGCCAAACCCGAAAAGCGTTTCGGCATCGTCGCCGTCGCCAGCGGCGACGGCATACGCGAACTGTTCACCGACATCGGCGCGGACGCGGTCGTCAGCGGCGGGCAGACCATGAACCCGAGCACGGAAGATATCCTCAAAGCGGTCAACGGCGTGCCCGCGGAACTGGTCTTCGTGCTGCCGAACAATAAAAACATCATCATGACAGCCGAACAGGTCATTCCGCTGACCGGCAAAAAAGTGCGCGTCGTGCATACGCGCTCGATTCCCCAGGGGCTCGCCGCCGCCATCAGCCTTGACGAATCGGCTTCGGCCGAGGAGAACCATCTGGCGATGAACCGCGCCTCGGAAAAGGCCGTATCGGGGTTGGTGACCTACGCCGCGCGGGATTCCGCCCTTGAGGACCGCAGCATCCGCAAGGGAGAAATCCTCGGCCTCATCAACGGTAAAATCGTCCTATCGGACTCCTCCCCTCTGCAGGCCGCTTACCGCGTGACAAGGCAGATCCTTCGCAAAGGCGGTTTTTCGCAAATCGCCGTAATCTACGGCGCGGAAACACCCGCCAAACAGGCCGCGGAACTCGAGCAGATGCTCAAAGCCAAATTCGGCGGCGAGGCGGATATCTCGCTGATCAACGGCGGGCAGCCCCTTTACTACTATATTATTTGGGCGGAATAACGCTCCCTTGCGGGAGGGCCGGTTTGAAGACAGACACAAATATCCAGTTTATCAAGGGCGTCGGCGAACGCAGGGCGAAACTGCTGGGCAAACTCGGTATCCGGGACGCCGGCGATTTGCTGCGCTTTTTCCCCAGGGATTACGAGGATTTCTCCGCCGTGGTTCCGATCCGGGAGGCGCCCGAGGACAAAGACGTCTGCATCCGCGCGACGGTGCTCGCCCAGCCGCAGGCCAACGCCACCAAGGCCGGCATTACCATATACAAAACCGAGGTCAGCGACGGCGACAGCCGGATGCAGGTAACGATATTCAACAGCAAATATGCCGCCGCGAAACTTGTCCCGGGCAGGAAGCTGCTGTTTTACGGCAAAATCAAGAGGAACTTTATCTGCACCGAGATGAGTTCGCCGCAAATGGAAGAGGCCGGGTCCGGCGAACGGATACGGCCCGTCTATCCCCTGACACTCGGCCTGACGTCGCGCATCATTGAGAAAATAGTCGCCAACGTCTTTGAACTGTGCGCCGAAGACCTTAAGGATACGCTGCCCGAAGCGGTCAGGGCCTATTACGGCCTGCTGCCGACACGCGAGGCGCTGCGGCTGATGCACTTTCCGGGGGATATGGAGCAGCTCGCGCAGGCGCGGCGCACGCTGGTGTTCGAGGAACTGCTGACCCTTCAGCTGGGCCTTCTGATGCGCCGCGGCGTCAACCGCATCAAAGCGGGCTGCGTATTGACCCGCGACTGCTCGGCCGAGTTCATCGCGTCGCTGCCTTTCACCCTGACGGGCGCGCAAAGCAGGGCCGTGAAGGAAGCCTGCGCCGATATGGCGAAAAAATGGCCGATGAACCGGCTGTTGCAGGGCGATGTCGGCTCCGGAAAAACGGCCGTGGCTGCCGCGCTGATGTATTCGGCGGTTAAAAACGGTTTCCAGTGCGCGCTGATGGCGCCGACGGAAATCCTCGCCCAGCAGCACAGCAATACGCTGAAAACGCTTTTTGAGAACACCGGCACGGACATCCGGCTGCTGACCGGCAGCGTCCCGGCGGCGGAAAAGAAAAAAATCAAAGCGGCCGCCGCCTCCGGGGAGGCGCAGCTGCTCGTCGGCACGCACGCTCTGCTGGAAAAGGACGTCGAATTTGCCAAACTCGGTCTTGTTGTCACCGACGAACAGCACCGTTTCGGTGTCGCGCAGCGCGGCGCACTGAGCGCCAAGGGGGAGAATCCGCATATCCTGGTCATGTCGGCGACACCGATCCCGCGCACACTGGCCATGATCATTTACGGGGACCTGGACATTTCCATCCTCGACGAATTGCCTCCGGGGCGGCAGAAAATCAAGACCTACACCGTCGACTCCTCAAAAAGGCAGCGGGCTTACCGCTATATCGCCGACCATCTCGACAACGGCAGGCAGGGCTATATCGTCTGCCCGCTCGTCGAGGAGGGGGAAAACGAACTGGCCGCGGCCGAAACATTCGCCGAGAGCCTGGCGAACGGTTTTTTCAGGCAGTACCGCGTCGGCCTGCTGCACGGGCGGCTGAGGCCTTCCCAGAAAGAAGCGGTGATGCGTGACTTCGCGGTAGGCAAAGTGCAGCTGCTGGTCTCCACCACGGTGATTGAGGTCGGCGTCGACGTACCGAACGCGGTGATCATGCTCATTGAGAACGCGGAACGTTTCGGCCTGTCGCAGCTGCACCAGCTGCGCGGGAGAATCGGGCGGGGTGAACACCAGTCGACCTGCATCCTTGTCTCCGACGCCGAAAACGAGCAGGCCAGACGCAGGCTGCGGAAGATGGCGGAAACCGCCGACGGCTTCGAAATTGCCGACGAGGACCTGAAACTGCGCGGCCCCGGGCAGTTTTTCGGCAAAAGACAGCACGGGCTGCCGGAGCTGAAAATCGCCGACTTCTACGCGGATATGGCCGTGCTTAAAACAACGGCGAAAGCAGCCAAACACCTCTACGCCTCCGACGCGGGGCTTGAGAAACCGGAAAACGCAGGCCTCCGCCGGGCGGTGGCGGAATTGTTCCGGAGCGCGGGCGCGCAGGATTTTTAACGGTATATTCGGCCGGGAGGCGTTGTCTCCCGGCTTTTTTCTTGAATAGACTTGATTATTACGCCGCTTCGCGTATAATAACTTTTTGTAATCTTTTTGTAACTTTCTCTGAAAAGGAGGCCGCCTGCCTGGACAGGAAAAAGAACAAAAAACCGCAGGGCGAGACTGTTGCGCAAGACGCAGGCATACCGCTGCCTCCCGTGCAGGAGAGCGCAGTATCCGGTATCCCCGATTTCGAAAGCCTCTACTCCAGCGCCGATTTTGACCAATTCCTGAAAAAATTCGACGACGAACTCAATGCCAGCGTCGAGTATTTCACAAAAAAATATATCGAATGCGCCGTGGAACCCTCAGACGAACCGCCGGCGGCGGATATTGTGCCCGAAACGGCGGACTTGACCGCGGAGCTTCAACCGGAGCCTTTTCCCGCGCAGGCGGAAACGGCCGGCACGGCGGCGGTTGAAACTTCATATGAAACCGGCGTACAGGCCGAGGCTCAGCCGGCCGTTGAAACGCCGGTTGAAAAATCCCCTGTCCGGCAGGAGGCAGAACGGGGCGTTTTCGAAAAAGTCTACCGTTTCGAAATGCTCGTCGGCGTCCAGACGATGCGTTACGGCAAGCGGTTTTTCAAAAGGCTGCGCCGCGTTTTGCTCAAACCCGCCGGTATGCTCAGGGTGCTGCTGCGGTTGATGCTGCTGACGGCGGACAAGCTTTTTCTGCGTTACTTCACCGCTTTTCACCGGGAAGCGAATCTTCTGCGCACGGATGTCCGCGGCGCGCTGCGCGGCTTGAGGGAAAGCAAAAACCGCAACATTCTGACGCTCGCTTCCATCGTCAGGCATTATACGGTCAAAGCCCTGACAAGGCATCGCCGTTTTTTTAAAACCGTATTCAACACGCTGCTGCCCGCGGGGGCGCTCGCGGCGCTGCTGCTGGTTTTCGCCTATTATAACAACGCAGGTTATGCGCTGAGGGTAACGCTCAACGCAAACCAGGTGGGCTTTGTCCAAAACGAGGCCGTTGTCAACAGCGCCCTGGCTGACGCCACGGGCCGTCTGCAGGACCCGGACACGGTACAGTCATCCTCGCGCGTCATCGGAAAAACCTCGTATGAACTTTCGGTGGTGCCGCCGGGCCAGCTGAGCGACGAAAAGGACCTCAGCGACAAGCTCATCGAGGGTTCCGCCGTGCAGCTCGGTTTCGCCTGCGGCGTCTACATCGACGGAGAACGCATTTGCGCCGTCGCCAACGAGAGCGACGCCAGAGGGGTCTTTGAAAGCATGCTCGAACCCTACAAGGCGGACAAAGCCAATTCGATTGTGACCTTCGTTGAAAAAATCACCTATTCCCAGGGGCTTTATCCCGTCAACAAAGATATTATGTGGGATGCGGCAACGTTGGCCGATTATCTCCGCAAACCCAAAGTGGGCAAAAAAATCTACGTCGTCAAAGAAGGCGACACCGACTACAGCATCGCGATAAAATACGGACTCAACGAGAAAAAGCTGAAAGCGATGAACCCGGACATGGGTGAATATATCCACGAAGGCGACCGTCTGGTCGTCTCCAACGAGGTCAACGCGGTCAACATCAAAACGGTCCGCACAGTCGTCACCCGTGATACCATCGGCTACAAAACGATTAAAACACCCAGCTCGTCGCTGTATAAGGGCGACAAGAAGGTGCTTCGCAAAGGCCGGGCAGGCATCGTGAGAATCACGACCCTCGTCACTTACATCAACGGCGAAGCCGTTTCAAGCAAGCCGGTTTCACGCGTCGTTGTCGAACAGCCCGTCGATATGAAAATCGCCGTCGGCACGAAATCGCGGTATGTTTATTCCGGGGGCTCGAGTTCAAGCAGCTACTCGCACGAGCACTATACCGTTTCGGTTTCAACCGACGGGTATGTCTGGCCGGTTCCCGGCCTTCATTCCATCAGTTCCTATTACGGTTACCGCTGGGGCAGGATGCACAGCGGCGTGGATATTTCCGGCGGCGGCGCGAGCGGGAAAATCGTCGTAGCGGCTAAAAGCGGAACGGTCGAATACGCCGGCTGGGACGGCAGTTACGGCAACACCATCATCATCAACCACGGCGGCGGCGTAAAAACACGCTACGCCCATCTGCAGGGCGGCTCGCTGCAGGTGTATCCGGGCAAGTATGTGTCCGCCGGACAGGCCATCGCCAGAGTCGGTTCTTCGGGCAACGCGACGGGGCCCCACCTGCATTTCGAGGTGATCGTCAACGGCTACCGCGTCAATCCGCTGAATTTCATTTAAGGCACCGGCAAACGACGCCCCGTTTTCCTGACT
Organism: Bacillota bacterium; assembly: GCA_022706685.1. GTDB lineage: Bacteria > Bacillota > Clostridia > Oscillospirales > Acutalibacteraceae > UBA1447. The sequence continues at coordinate 2,533 of JAKJCA010000016.1, read as the reverse complement.
GGGAAACGGGGCGTTTTATCTGTCAGTCGGGACGGTTTTTATAACAACGCCATAAACCGCTCGAGTGCGTCCTGCCAGGGCGGCAGGCGGCTGAAACCCGCGGCGTCCAGGCTGCGCTTGGACAGCGCCGAATAGACCGGCCTCGGCACCTTTGAGGGATAGCGGGAGGAAGGAATGCGGTTGACTCTGGTTTTCAACCCTGCCAGGCATAGAATTTCCTGTGCAAAATCCGCCCAGGAGCAAAGCCCTTCGTTGGTCGCATGGTAAAGGCCGTACTTTTCGGTGAAGGCCATATCGATGAGCAGGCCGGCCAAATCCGCCGTATAGGTGGGGGAACCGGTCTGGTCGCAGACGACGTCGATTTCATTTTTCTGCGAGGCAGCCGATAAGATGTTCTTGACGAAATTATTGCCGTGCAGGCCGAAAACCCAGGAGGTCCTGACAATAAAACTGCGCGGGCAATACTGCGCGGTCAAGTGTTCCCCGAGCAGTTTTGTGCGGCCGTAGACGTTGAGGGGCGCGGGTTCGTCGCCGGTATCGTAAGGGACGCGCGCTTCGCCGTTAAACACATAATCGGTGCTGATATAAATCATTTTGGCGCCTGCCGCGGCACAGGCGCGCGCGATGTTGCCGCTGCCGAGAACATTGACCGCCTCGCAGCGTTCCGGTTCCCCCTGCGCTCGTTCGACCGCGGTATAGGCGGCGCAGTGGATGACGGCATCCGGCCGGCTCTGACCGATGAAATCGGCGGCAGCCGGGCCGTCGGTAATATCGAGTTCGCGGATATCGGCGCCTTGCGCCCGGACACCGCGCGCAGCGGCAACGGCGAGCACGTCATGCCCAAGCTGCCCGTCGGCACCCGTCACAAGCAGTTTCATAACACCCTCCCTGCGGACGCCCCGCATGAAAGATCAATATTCAAAATAGATATCGGTCTGCGAAAACAACGGCGCTTCCCGGTCTTTATCGGACAGCACCGGCGAGGCGACGCCCCAGTCGATTGCAAAAAGCGGATCGGAGTACAGTACGCTACGGTCGTTCTCGCGGCGGTAGATTTCGTCGACCTTGTATTCGACCTCCACATCGTCTGTGAGGGTGACGAAGCCGTGGAGGAAGCCCTTGGGAACAAAAAGCATCTTTTTATTGTCGGCCGTCAGCTCCGCCATAAACCATTTCAGATAAGTCGGCGACCCGTGCCGGATGTCGACGGCATAGTCCGCGATCGCGCCCCTGGTGCAGGAGACCAGTTTTGCCTGTGGCAGCGGCTGTTTCTGGCAATGCAGGCCGCGCAGCGTACCCTTCAAGGCGGAATAGGAACGGTTGGCCTGCACGACGCGCATATCGATGCCCAGGCTCTGCAGCACGGGCTGCGAATAAGATTCGAAAAACCAGCCGCGGTTGTCGCCGAAAATCTGCGGTTCGACAATAAACACGCCGTCGAGCGGCGTCGGATTCGCTATCATGGCTTTTCCTCCCTTGGCCGTTTCAGGTCAGTCGTCCCTGCCCCAGTGAGGCCGGTGGTTCGGGTTGTCGGACGAATAGAGGATTTTGCCTTCCGCCACTTTGCGCAGATGCTGGCCGTACGACGATTTCCCGTATTGTTCGGCGGATTTCAATAAAGCCTTTTTGGTAATCCAGCGCATGTTGTAGGCAATTTCCTCCGGAGCGGAGATTTTAATGCCCTGAAGTTTTTCGACGGTGCGTATAAAGTTTGCCGCGTCGACAAGCGCCTCGACGGTGCCTGTGTCGAGCCAAGCGAAGCCGCGGCCCAGAAAACGCACGTCAAGGGCGTTGCGTTCCAGGTACATACGGTTGATGTCTGTAATCTCGAGTTCGCCGCGGCTGGAGGGCTTGAGGGCTTTGGCGAATTCGACCACCCTGTTGTCATAAAAATAAAGGCCCGTGACCGCATAGTTGGATTTCGGCGCCGCGGGTTTTTCCTCAATGGAAACGGGAATGCCGTTTTTATCGATTTCCACCACGCCGAACGAACGCGGGTCCTCGACAAAGTAACCGAATATCGTCGCCTTGTTTTCATTCTTTACGGCTGTCCGGAGTTGGTAGCCCAGACCGCTTCCGTAAAAAATATTGTCGCCCAGAATCATCGCGACGCGGTCGGAGCCGATGAACTCTTCGCCGATCAGGAAGGCCTGGGCAAGGCCGCCGGGGCTTTCCTGAACGGCATAGCTGAGTTTGAGCCCGAACTGGCGGCCCGCGCCGAGCAGCTTCTTAAACTTGGGCGTGTCGTCGGGTGTGGAGATGATGAGAATCTCCTTGATTCCCGCAAGCATCAGGGTGGAAAGAGGGTAATAAATCATGGGTTTGTCATATACGGGCAGCAGCTGTTTGCTGGTCACGAGCGTCAGCGGATACAGGCGCGTACCCGAGCCGCCTGCGAGAATGATACCTTTCACATCAAGCGCTCCTCATCGCGGTTTTATATTCAATAATCACTGTTTTCAAACAAAGCAATTATACCCCGCGGCCCGCAACCCGTCAACCGGAAGCGGCCGGTCAAGGTTGACACGGCGGG
>JAKJCA010000073.1 GCA_022706685.1 Bacillota bacterium | reverse complement strand
CTCGGTGCCTCCGGTGCAGACGGCCGGCGATATTGTCTTTACCGCCACTTGGATCAAGAGCAAGTACGACGCGGTCTTTATGGTCGAGGGCGACGAATATGCCCGCGTAGCCACCGCCCCGGGCCAGCCGATTGTCGAGCCTCCCGCGCCCTCCAGGCCCGGTTACCTCTTCCTGGGCTGGGATCCCGGCCTTCCGCCAGAAATGCCCAACGAAGACCTGACTTTCACCGCGGTTTGGTACTGGCTGGGCCAATACAACGTTTCGTTTGACCTCAACGGCGGCACCGGCGCCGCTCCCGCGGCGCAGCTCGGCGATGCCGGTTCGCCGGTCACGCTGCCGGGCTCAGCCGGTTTCTCGAGGCAGTATTACAACTTCCTCGGCTGGGCGGAGTCGCCGTCGGCGACCACAGCGCTGACCTCCTACAACTTCCAGTCCACCGATGTGGTGCTTTATGCCGTCTGGTCGAGAGTGCCCGTCACGCTGGCCAAGAAGGCGGGCTCGACGACAGTCATCGCATCCGACGCCGGCGTCCATTACATCTACGGTCTGGAAGAAGGCATCAGCGAACAGGCTTTCCGCAATAACTTCATCAAAATCAATGGCGACGGCAGGATTTATATCACCAAGGTCGAAGGCAGTTTCGGCACCGGCACCAAAATCGAACTGTACGACAACGTTACCAACTTCCTTGTCGCGACTTACTGGGTCGTTATCTTCGGCGATGTCGACGGTGACGGTTATGTCACGGCTGCCGACGAGAACCTCATCGACGCCGCGGCGTCCTACCAGAGCGAGTTTGTCTACGGCACGGCAGCGTTCTATGCCGCCGATATTATGCAGGACGGCGGTGTGGATGCGCTTGATCTCAACCTTATCTCCGCAGCCACCAGTTACACGGGCGTGCTCGACCAGGCGAATCCCGGCTCCCTCATCTAAACCTTAAGCGGGCGCCGTTGTCAAAGCGGCGCCCGGAACAGGGCGATTATTCCATATTGATGGAATTTAAATAAACGTTATCATCAATTAAGGAGGCAAACAAAACCATGAAAATGGCAAAAAGAACCTTAAGCATTGTTCTCGCGCTGATGATGGCTCTTGGCGTATTTTCGCTTGCGGCCGTTGCGGCTGACCCCGCCGACTACACTGCGGTCAACGCAGCAATCAGCACCAATCTGCCCGGCGCCGCAGACCGCAAGTATTACACGGCTGAGGCGAACGCGCTCATCGACAACGTCGTCAACAACCTCATCAACTGGAACCTGACCACCGCCGAACAGGCGACGGTTGACGGCTATGTGACGATGGTCACCGACCTGGGCAATTTCCTCAAAAGCTATGTCACCGCGGCCGGCCAGACGCTGTCCTTCGATTATGGCAGCGGCTACGCCGCCTATGTGCCCGCTTATCCCTACGGCGACGCGGGCGTCAACTTCTATCCTTTCCGCGCGGAGGAAAACTGCGTCTTTGACCTTGGTTTCCAAGCCAGCGTCACAGCCCTGCCCGTCGGCAGCACGGATACTTTCACGGTGACGATTACGCTCAACACCGTCGATCTGATGCTCGCCGGAGGGATTCCTTTCCTGTTCGACCAGACCAAACTCGAAGTGGTCGGCAACAATGGCAACAACGCGTCCTTCCCGGTTACCGAACTTGGCAGCAACATCGCCAATAAGTATAAGTACACGGCGACGCTCAACCCCAGCGTTTCGACTTTCTGGCCCCTCGTTTACCGCAACGATGCCGCTTTTAAAGCCAAGTGGGGCGCTGTCAATATCGTTGTTACGCAGGATACCACAAGCGGCCTGCCGCGCTGCGTTACCACCAACGGCCTGGATGAAAGCATCCTGCAGTTCACGTTCCGCCTCAAAGCGGGCGCGACTGCCGGCGAGGCCGTCATCTATATCGACCCCGCGTTCAAGAGGGATGCCCTCAACAGGCAGAACGCCCTTTACCTTTCCCGTGCCAAGAACGCGGATGCCATGGTCGTTTATGATACCCTTGCCAGTTACGGCACCACCGTCGACGTGACCGACGCCAGGGCGGTTGTCAACATCGTCGGCGAGACCACCATCACCATCGACCCGGCAAACGGTCAGCCGACCTCCCAGATTGCCGGCTTCCCCGGCGCTGTGACGCCTCAGGTTGCTGATCCTGTTTGGGAAGGCCATACCTTCACCGGATGGAATCCTCCTATACCCGCTCATTTCCCGATGACTTCCTTTACGGCCGTCGCGCAGTGGGATGTTAACTCTTACAGCGCCGTGTTCAAGGTGGACGGCGCGGAGTATGCCACCGTTCCCACCCAGTACGGCGCGGCGATTCAAGCGCCCGCGGACCCTGTTAAGGAAGGCTATACCTTCTCCGGCTGGAGCCAGATACCCGCTACGATGCCAGCACAGGATGTCGAGATTAACGGTTCCTTCTCCATCAACACCTACGACGCCATCTTCAAATCCGACGGCGCTGTTTACCAGACCGTCCCGACTCAGTACGGCGCGGTGATTCAGGTGCCCGCCGACCCGGTCAAAGAAGGTTATGTATTTGAGGGTTGGCTGCCGGTTCCCGGCACCATGGGCGCGGGAGATGAGGTTTTTGTCGCCCAGTGGCGTCAGAACGTCGACATCATAAACGTTACCAACAACAACGTTTATAAATTCGGCCAGTACACCGAGTTCACCGTCCTGGTCAAAGGCAGCCCGTGCAAAATCCAGTTTGCCAGCGCAAACAATCTCGCCAACACCCTGACTTACTGGCGCGATATCAACCCCAATATCCTTTCCATCACGCCGACGATGTTTGATTACGGCGACGGCCCGATGCCCTGCGAGACTTGGGTCATCCGGGTATTCATTTCCATGTCCGACGGCGAGTGGCTGGCCAGGGCGAAGTACGGAGATCCCCTTGGCCCGTACGGCCTGTGGTACCACAGTATCTTCATTGCGTCTGCCCCGTTAGACGCCGCTGTCTATGATATCCAGATTGACCATAACAAATTCGTCTTCGGCGCAACCTCGGTCATTACCATTAAGACAGGCCCCGACGCGACGAAAGTCCGTCTGACCAATCCCGCGGGCGCGACGCGCACCTACGGAATCGCGTATTCGCCGTATGTCGACCAAGGCGGTTTCCGCTACTGGACCATCACGACGAAGTTCGGCTCCCTCGGCCCCAACAGTTGGACTGTTGTTGCTTATGATGTCAAAGGCAACGCCAATCCCGCGGCCGCCCCGCTGACCTTCACCGTCTTCCAGACTGAAGTGCCCATTGATCCGGGCAGAGGCGTTATCTCGGTCGCTCTGGCTGACAACCGCGTTTTGTGGAATATCCCGACGAACGTCACCGTCACCACCGAAATCGACTGTACCGCGGTTCTGGTCACCCGCAACGGCATTGTCCAGAGGTTTACGCCCGCCAACGCGACTTATGTCGATGAAGCCGGCACCCGTGTCTGGACCGTACCGGTAATCTTCGGCGCCCTGGGCGAGTGCACCTACACCGTATCCGCCATGTTCGGTTCGGTTGTCGCCGCGTCTACGAAGGACTTCACGGTTACCGTTCTCTACTAATACCGGTTTCCCGCCCATACCGCGGGGCAGGCCAAAAAGCCTGCCCCGTTTCTTTATTCTGCGGGCGCCTGCCGCGGATGCAGCCGCCGGCACGCGGTCCGCCTTGTGAAGGCCGGGCAAATATGCTAAAATGTCAACCAATACACACGCGTTGTTCCCCATTGACAGGTGAACATCTCAACGACCGGTGGGGCCATGAAGTTTTCCGTCGTCATCCCTTTGTACAATAAAGAAAAGTCCGTCGGCAGGGCCATCGAATCCGTTTTGGCGCAAACCCATACGGATTTTGAATTGATTGTGGTCGACGACGGCTCCACCGACGGCGGCGCCGCCGTTGCGGAAACTTACAAGGATGAAAGGCTTCGGGTCATCCGCCAAAGCAACGCCGGCGTGTCCGCCGCGCGCAACGCAGGTATCGCCGCGGCGGCCGGCGAATTCGTCGGTTTTCTTGACGCCGACGACGTCTGGCTTCCGGGTTATCTGGCCCTTATGCGGGAGCTCATTTCAAGATTCCCGGCAGCGGGAGTATACGCCAGCGCTTATGAATCCATCGGCGCCGGCGGCGTTTCGGCCTGTTATGCCGGCGGAACGGAGTTTGAAAACGAGCGCTATGCGCTGATCGGTGATTATTTTGCCGCGTCCATTCATCGCTGTTTGCTCACCGCCTCGTCGGTTGTCGTCCGCAAAAAAGTATTCTCCGAAGCGGGCGGTTTTAATCCGGCGCTCAGCAGGGGAGAGGACCGGGATATGTGGCGGCGGGCCGCGCTGCTTTATCCGGTCGCTTTTGCCAATGAAATCGGAGCCCGTATTTATCTGGACGCCGAAAACCGAGCCTGTTCCAGGCAGGCGAAACTGACGGAATCCACTGCCTTTTTTGCGGAAGAAGTGCTTGCGCGGGCAAAAGCGGAAGGCACGGTCAACCCCAGTTATGAGGAATATATGATCAAAGTCATCATCATTAAGGCGCAATTTCTTGTCGCAGACGGCCGTTGCGCGGAAGCGAGGCGGCTGCTGCGCAAGTACAGCTGCACCAAACGCAACCGCAAGGCGCTTGTACGGACTTATCTGCTCTCCTTTGCTCCTGCGAGTTGGAGAAGGAAGGGGGCATTTTCAAGGTGAATATCCACATCGTCACTTTTCACCGTGCCCTCAATTACGGCGCGGTGCTTCAAGCCTATGCCCTGTACCGCAGCGTTGCCAAACTGGCGCCGGCGGGCAGCGGTGTCTTTATCCTCGACCATAAAAACAGCCATATTGATCAACTTTATTCCGTCCTGCCTTCCGGCACGAACCTTCGCGCACTGCCGGCAGCCTCGGTCTCCCTGCCCGCCAAAGCAGTCAAAAAAGCGCGGTTTAAGAAGTTTTTGGAAGGACAAACCGTTCTATCGCGCGAGGACAACGCCGAAGGCATTTTTATCGCCGGCAGCGACCAGGTCTGGAACCTGCGCTGTACCGGCGGGGACCGGGCGTATTTCCTTGATTTTGTTAAAGATAACGATAAAAAGAACGCTTATGCCGCCAGTTTCGGCGCAGGCGATGTGGAACCGCGGTATGCCGCCGAAATCGGCGAGCTGCTGTCGGGATTTCGGAATATTTCCGTACGCGAGCAGGAAGGCCGCCGCATTGTCGAGGCGCTTACCGGCAGGGAAGCGCCCGTCGTCCTTGACCCCACGCTTCTTCTCGACGCCGGAGAATGGGGCCGGGTTGCGTCCAAATCCAAATTCAAAGGCGCTTATGTGCTTCTCTATACAATGACGATCACCCCTTCGATTGCTCGCTTCGCGGCGGCGCTCGCCCGTGAAAAGGGGCTGCCGCTGCTGCATATTACCGATTCGGTGAAACGGGTGGTTCCCGGCAGTATTCTCAAAAACCATGCCGGCCCTCAGGAATGGCTCCGCCTTTTTCTCGACGCCGAAACGGTCGTGACCAATTCCTTTCACGGCACAGCCGCCGCTGTTAATTTTAACAAGCCCTTTTTTACCGAATTGCTGCCGGAACCCTCCAAAGTCAACGGCCGCCTGATTCATTTGCTTGAGCTGTTCGGCCTGCGCGGCAGGCTGATTGAAGGCGGCGCGCCCTCGCCGGCGGATACGCCCATTGACTATACGGCTGTCAACATCATCCTTTCCCGCGAGAGGGAGTTTTCCCTTGAATATCTGCGCGGCGTCGTCGGAGGTTGAAATGAGCAGAACCAAAAGGTTTTTTATGAATTCCTTCACGGCCGCTGTTTACCAGGTCGTGCTGCTCGCCGTCGGCCTCATCACGCCGCGCATCATGCTGCAGACATACGGGTCGGAGATCAACGGTCTCGTTTCCTCCATCACGCAGTTTATTTCCTATTTTTACCTGGTCTCCGCGGGGCTTTCCGGCGCAGCCATCTATGCGCTTTATAAACCCCTGGCCGATAAAGATTACAAAGCGGTCAACGCCGTGGTCGCCGCCGCCAAAAAGTTCTATATGCGCGCGGGCTGGCTGTTTGTTTTGCTGACGGTCGTCCTGGCCGTCGCCTATCCTTTCTATATCAAAACCGATGTGCTCGAGCCCCTGTTCATCGGCCTGCTGGTGCTGGTGCTGGGCGTCAGCGGCACGCTGGACTTCTTTACACTCTCCAAGTACAATGTGCTGCTCAACGCCGACCAGAAAAATTTCGTCATATCCCTCGCCTCGACGGTTGCCCTCGTGATCAATACGGTCATGCTGGTGCTTCTGGCGCGCGGCGGCGTCGGCATCCTTGAACTGAAATCCATCGTGCTGTTCACGGTATTCCTGCGCTCCGCCATTCTGATGATTTACTGTAAAAAGAACTATAAGTATCTCAATTACAAGGAAACGCCCAACTACGCCGCCCTGAACCGCCGCTGGGACGCGCTGTTTCAGCAGCTGCTCGGCGTGGTGCAGACCAGCGCCCCGGCCGTCATTATCACCCTTGTTTCCAAAGATTTGAAACTGGTCAGCGTTTACTCCGTTTTCAATATGGTGATCACCGGCCTGAACGGCGTGATGAACATTTTCACCAACGGCCTGATCGCGTCCTTCGGCGAAGTGATTGCCAAGGGCGAAATCAAAGTGCTGCAAAAGGCGTACCGCGAATTCGAGTTTACTTATCTGACGCTCATTACCGCTGTCTATTCCATCACTTTCGTCGTCATCATGCCTTTTATCCGGCTTTACACCCGCAACATCACCGACGCGAATTACGACCTTCCCCTCATCGGGTTTTTATTCGTCCTCAACGCCTTGCTGTTCAATATCAAAACGCCGCAGGCGATGTTGGCCCTATCCGCCGGTCTTTACCGTGAAACGCGCTGGCGCGCGACGATCCAGTCGGGCATCATTGTGGTCGGCGGAGTCATTCTGACGCCGTTTATGGGCCTTTACGGGGTGCTGCTGGCCCTGATTGCGTCCAATGTCTACCGCACCATCGACCTGCTGTTCTTTACCCCGAAATATGTCACGCATCTCCCTGTTCGCGGCTCTGCTTTCCGTCTGGTGCAGGTCCTGCTTGCTTCCGCGGCGGTTTTTATCCCGTTTTATTTAATCGGCTATCAACCTAAAACCTTTCCCGCGCTGATCCTTTACGGTATTATTGTCAGCGTTGCCTCGGCGGCGGCAGTACTGCTTTCCGCTGTCGTGTTTGAGCGCCGGGAGCTTATCGATGTGCTCAGGCGGTTGAACGGCACCCTGAGGCGGAAAAAATGATACAACTTTGGGCCGAAAAAAAAGACTGCTGCGGCTGCGCGGCCTGCGCGCAGGTTTGCCCGTGCGGCGCCGTCGCCATGCGCCCCGACGAGGAGGGGTTTTTGTACCCGCAAATCGACGCGCGGCTTTGCAGCGGCTGCGGACTGTGCCTGCGTGCCTGCGCCTGGAAGAACAATCAGGAATACCCGGAGCGCTTTGAAGAACCCCTCGTTTACGCCGTCAGGCATATAAGCGACGGCGTCCGTATGAACAGTTCCTCCGGCGGCGCGTTCACGGCGCTGTCGGATGCCGTCCTCGAACAGGGAGGCGCCGTGTACGGCGCCGCATTCGACGACGGGATGAACGTCGTCCATGCCCGGGCGCAGACCAAACCGGAGCGCGATGCTTTCCGCGGGTCCAAATATGTGCAGAGCAACCCGGGCGGCGTCTTTTCGCAGGTGCGCGCGGACCTGCTCGCCGGCAGAAAGGTGCTCTTTACCGGTACGCCTTGCCAAACGGCCGGCTTAACGGCCTTCCTCGGCGGCGCCGATTTTGAAAAACTTGTCTTATGCGATTTGGTCTGCCACGGCGTTGCGAGCCCCTTGATGTGGCGGGAACATCTCTCAAGGATTGAAAAAACGCTGGGCAGCCCCGTCGCCGCCTATGATTTCAGGGATAAATCGCTCGGCTGGCACCGGCATATCGAAAAAGCCGTCGGCCGAAACGGCAGGACGGACAACCGATCCCTCGTTTCGCAGGAACACAAAGAATTATTCTATTCGCATAACGCGCTGCGGCCGTCCTGCCACGTCTGCAAATATGCGTCTTTCGCCAGACCCGCCGACATCACGCTGGCCGACTACCGGGGTATCGGCAAAATCCTGCCCGATTTTGACGACGATAAGGGCGTCTCCCTGGTGCTTGTCAACACAGAAAAAGGAAGGACGCTTTTCAACAGCGTACTCGACAGCATCGAGTACCGGCCTGGCGATACAGTCAGCTGCATGCAGACGAATCTCGTCCGCCCGACGGCGCCGTCGCCCCACCGCGCCGCGTTTTGGGAACGCTACCGGCGCAAAGGTTACCTTTCCGCGGTGAAAAAATACGCGGGCTTGGGTTTCAAACCGAGGATGAAAAAAGCGGTTAAACGGGCGCTGCTGAAAAACGGAGCGATAAAAAAATAAAAGGGGCTGCTCGGATACAGCCCCTTTTCATATCGCCGGATATTCACGGCAGCCTGACGATTTTTTTGCTGTTCAGGTCGATCCAGCTGCCGAGCGTAAAGTTCCATTCGGGTGGGTCGATACGGTTGACGCCGCCGGCGTGGTGGAACGTGATTTCACCAAAAATGACGGCCCCGTCAACATGGTAGAAATCGACGCGGCAATGGGCGAAAGGTTTTGCCAAAATCTCCGCGCAGCGCAGCATCTCGTCGAATCGGGCCGGTTTCGGCACCAGCGCCGGGTCGTAGTTTTCACGCGAGAAACGCACAGGCAGCAGGTTGAACGCCGTATCGTAAACATTGCGCCGCGCATTGACATAATGGGTTCCGTCCGGATTGCTTGTTTCGATATCGGCGAAAACCAGTTTGCATACGCCGTCGAAACACAAAAAACGATAGTCGACCAGACCGGCCGGGCTTTTTTCCTCCAACAGACGTTCGCAAATCACCCGCGGCTTGATATGCTTATAATTCCACTCGCGTGACTTGTGATAGTAGTTCTCTTTCAGCGCGCGGGACAGTTTCGCCACAGCCGCCGCGCGGTCGAAGGAGGCCTTGTCCCGGCATATCACATTGGTTGCGCAGCCGTGGTTGGTTTTGAGTATGAATTGATCCGGCAGCTTTTCAAAATCGATGTCCTCCGCCTTTTCATACACGCCGTAAAGATCGTTAAGCAGATGTCCAAGGCCGCATTCCTCAACATAGCCGCGAACAGCATATTTATCGCTGCATCTTGTCAGCAGCGGATCACGGTTATGCAGTTTCAGCCACCAGACCTTGTCGTCGAAAGTGACGGGATTCTCGAGGTTGAGGCTCTTGCCGGTACTTGCTTTGTAGTCGTCTAGCGCAAAGCGCCTGTCTGATTTTAAGCGCGAAACCCGACCTTTGAGAATATGGGCGAAGTCGTAGAAGGGTTTGAACCACCCTTTTCCCGCGGCGAGAGAGCGCAGTTTCAATTTAAGGCGGTAGAGCATGCACAAATCCCTTTCGCTATGATGGATGCGGTCATAATACTTTTCTTGCAACTGTGTTCTCTAGTAGTATAGTCACTGCACCTGACAAATTCAACATCATCCGGCTGTACCGTCGGCAATGTGCCGGTGTTTCTATCAACAGGAACAAAACAACGGCTATCTAATCGGATGGCCGATCAGGCGATTCGTGCGATTATAAAAACCGTTGCCGGCCTTTTTCCGAACAACGGTTGTGTTTTCGTAATGGATGCCTGCCCACAGTCTCCCCGGTTCAGCGGTCGATATGCCGGTGCCTGTCATCCTCTTTGACCGGCTTCGGATAACCGATGAGGAACCAACACTTTTTTTCGAGCACTTTGGCCGCCAGCAGGCACAGCGCGATGCTCACAGCGGCAGCCGCTGCCTGCGCCCCGGTCAGCAGTTGTTTATCCAGCGCGAATCGGAGGATAAGCAACTCGAAAAACTCGATAGGCAGTTTATGCATCAGCAAAATCGGCATCGCGCGGCGGCCGATGTAAACCAGTGGTTTTACTTTGGCTGCAAGCATCGACAGCAGGCACCAGCCCGCGATACCGGCGGCTGCGGAGCCCAGAAACAGCAGATAGGTTTTCAACGGTTCGGTTTTTGCGTTGTTCCCGTAATCGTCGCGAAAATAGTTGACAAAGCCGTTGAGCCGGCTGAGATACGCGCCCAGAACAAGCAGGCCCGCTCCGGCCGCGGCGATGCCACCGGCCGCGGCGAACCCCGCGGCCTTGGCTTTGCCGCGCAGCAGCTTCTCCGCCCAGTCTCTTTTCAGGCCAACCAGCATGCCGAGCGCGAAAAAGATGGACAAGTTCAGCGCGGTCTCCACGCCAAAAGGCAAAATAAAAAGTTTGTAATGAAAGGTGTTGAGGTAGCCCAGCAGGCAAAGGCTCAGCCCCGCGACGGCGATGGCTGCGGCGCGCGCATGGTGGCTGAACTCCCGGCCGAACCTATCGACCGGGTAAAAAAACGTGCGTATCGCAAACAGGCAGGGGATCAGCCACAGAGGAAGTGCGGCGCGCATCAGCCCGGTCTTGGCGTTGCCGTACAGGAAGCCCCCGATGCTTTGAAAAAAGCCGTTACCCGATTCCTCGATATAGCCCAGGCGGGCGACAAGCGTGAAGATACCCACGCTCACAGCGGCAAAAACAATGTAGGGCAGCAGCAGGCTCAGTGCGCTTGATTGGAAGTAGGAAGCCACGCTGCGCTTGCCAGAGGCGTATACGCAGCCGGCCACGAACACAAACAAGGGAACGTGAAAGGAATACAGCCAGTCCCGAAAGACGCTTTCTCCCATCACGTGCCCCAGCACGATGCAGATGATGCCGATTCCCCTCGCCGCGTCGACCCAGGCGAGCCTGCCTTTTCCGGTTTCAGGCATGTTACCGGCTCCTAATCGATTATTCCGGAGCCGGCGGACCCATCCCGCGGCTCCATTTCTTATCTATTAAAAATAGTATAATCCCTGCACGGAATAAATTCAACCACACCTGTAGAATCATGATTGTTGTGTGATTGCAGTTGCGTTCCCAAATGATTCTGATATTGCTAATCAGATGTTTTATATTTCTGCAGACAGGTTTGCCATGCTTGACAAGCTGTCGACTTCTGGATATTATTATTTTGAATATTAATTGAAATTATCCGGAAAAATTCTCGATTCAGCAGGAAGCTTGACATCGAATTATAAAATGAAGATGAATGAGTTATTTACATGCCTGAGCATGTAAATTTTATCAATAAAATAATCAAGGAGACACATTTTGGGTTATCAAAACGATAGTAAGTTTGAGGTTGAAGTGAAGAAAATCGGCCAAAGAGCGCAATCGTTGTTATGTAACGCCGTTTCAAAACTCGAAAATTTGGAATCCCGATTTTCCGCAAACAATTCCGCGAATATTCGAGCAATCATTATTCTTGCGGTTTCCATATTTTTTGTGATGTATTTTTTCAATTACTTCACCCCGCTTGCCGCCGATGACTTCAATTATCATTTCATCTACTGGGACCATTGTACGCCTGATACAAGAATCACAGGTATAAAAGATATCGTGTCTTCCATGACTTATCATTATTATGAGATTAACGGGCGTGTCTTATTGCATGGCATATTAGAAGTTTTCACATTCATCGGCAAACCGTTTTTTAATGTTGTCAACTCCTTGATGTATGTGATTTTATCGTTTCTCATTTACAAGCATTGCATAGGATTGCGTAAAAGCAAACACAACTTACTGCTTTATCTTGCCATCAATGTCATGCTTTGGTTGTTTGTTCAACGCTGGGGACAAACGACTGTTTGGATGACAGGGTCTGTCAATTATCTTTGGGGCAGTGTGTTTCGTCTTACCGCCTTGTTGCCGTTCAGGCTGTATGCTGATTATGAGGGCAATCATAAAAATCATTGGTATCTAATGGCGTTGATGCTTGTCGGCGGCGCGATAGCTGGGGCTACCAATGAGAATACCGGGGCAGCGATGATTGGTATGATGTCGCTCTTTATAATTTATTACCGAGTTCATTTGAAAAAAATACCATTATGGTCAATAACGGGGTTGATAGGCGCGGTTGGCGGATATGCCTTTATGGTTCTTGCTCCTTCGAACTTCAACCGCGCCAATGTATGGAGCGAAATCGGGAACACGTTTTCACAGCGCGTTGTAAACATTCCCGGCAACTCGATTCTAGTTCTCGCTGCACCGGCGGCATTATATGTCGTTTTAGCGTATCTGCTATATCATTCCGGCAAAGGCGATCGATCATATAAGATATCCACTTCATTTATCTATGGAACCGCTGATTTAATCAAACCCACAAGGACCGGTAAAATGGTATAATAAAGGCATCAAAATCGACGGGGTGAAACATGAATCAGCAAACATTCACAGATTTCGAATATAGTAACCGGAAACGGA
>JAKJCA010000015.1 GCA_022706685.1 Bacillota bacterium | reverse complement strand
GCGGTCATCGTGACGCTGCTGTCGTGGACGGGACCCGCCTCGCTGCTGCCGATGGCTTCGGTCTGCATTACCTCGTTCGTCGCCTGGTCGAAACGCCCGGTGATTATCCGGGTCTTCTCGATACCCGGCTGCGTCTGCTGGTTTGTGTTTAACCTCCTCAGCGGTTCTTATGCGGGCGTCGTGACGGAGATTCTCAACATCACCTCCATCGTCACGGGCATCATCAGAATCGACATCCTGCATAAAGGCGGGCGTCGGCAGACGCCGCCCGGCGCAACGCAAGCCGGGGAGTCTTGACTGCCGGTTTGTTTGAAAATATAATGAAAATACGAAAACCCTTCTATTTGCGGACACCACGGGTTGAAAGACATCAGCGAAGGGGGCAGCGCCATGTTTAAGCGATTTATCACGGCAACCGACTTTTCCCTCGCGTCGACCGCGGTCATCAGCAATATGGAAAAACTCAAGTTCCTCGGTCTGAAGGAAGGCCTTCTTCTCCAATGCCTGACCGACGAATCGGCGGACCTCGCCGCCTCCGCCTATATCGCGGCGGAGTTGGAAAAGGACCTTGAAAGCAAGCGCAAAATCCTTGAGTCGCAGGGTTTCAAAGTCTCGACTCGCGTCGTCAAGGGAACGGAAGCAGACGAAGTCAGCCGCATCGCGGTCGAGGAAAACTTCGACATCATCATCACGGGCGCCAAGGAACGCAACCGGCTCAGCGCGCCGCTGCTGGGCGAAGCCGCCTATAACATCATCCACAAATGCCGCAAGCCGATTTTCCTGCTGCGGCTGGGCGATTTCGAAAAGGACGGCGAGGGCGTCCTCAGGCCGGAGCGCGGGGATTACCTGAAAAAGATTCTGTACGCGACCGATTTCTCCAAAACGGCGGCCATGGCTTTCGACGCGCTCAAGGCCATCGCCGCAGCCGGCACGCAGAAAATTACGCTCATGCACGTGCAGGACCGCACCCGCCTGGACCCGTATATGATGCACATGATCAAGCAGTTTGAGGAGACCGACACGGTACGGCTCAACAACATGAAGGCGGAACTCGCCAAGGTTTCGGACGCGGCGGTCGAAACGCTCATCACCTTCGGCAACCCGTCGCGCGACATTCTCAAGGAAATCAAGAACAACAACTACCAGCTCGTCGTCATCGGCAGCCAGGGGCGCGGTTACGTCAGCGATTTTTTCGTCGGCAGCGTGGGGCACAATATCGCCCGCCAGTCCGAGGCCTCGGTGCTGCTCATCCCGGCAACAGCGGAATAATCCACGCCGAAAACGGCGGCGCGCCCGAAAAAGGCGCGCCGCTTTTTATTGCGTTGCCCATTGAAAAGCCGTTTATTCGCCGCCGCGGGCGGGCTCCCGTTCTTCGAAACTCTCGGCCGCGAGCCGTTCTTTGGCGCGCCGCCTGGCGACGAGCTCGGCGTACATGATTTCCTTTTCCTCGGGGCTGAGTTTATACATCAATTTGGGGATGATGCTCAGCGCTCCGGTCAACCCAGGCAGCAGGAAGGCCGTGGCAAACAGGCCGAATTTCGTCGAATCCTCCTGCCGGCCGAAACCCTGTTTGAGGTTGTAGCCGATGGCGCTGAGAATCGAGGCCTGAATGCCCGAGGTGGTGTTGCGCACGATTTTGGACAGGAGGCTTTTGGTGATGATGATGACGCCTTCGGAACGGTAGCCGTTTTTCCATTCGCAGTAGTCGATGGCTTCATAGGATATTTCGGTCGGCACGACGTTGCGCACGCCCCAGAAGGATTTACGCATAAAATCAAAAGTCGCCATAACCAGAAACATCTTTTTCCAGTCGCGGTACCAGCCGTTTTTGCCGGTGCCGCCGATACAGCCGAGCAGAAAAGTCAGCACTTTCGTCAAATTTTCGAAGTTCGACGAGAGGGCCCACAGAAACCGGCTGGAAAACCGCCTGCGCATCTTGTTGACGTAGGTATAGCTGATGTGGCAGATGGGGATGGACGGAATCTCGATAAGCGTGCCGAAAGACGAGTAGCCCAGCACGTCGATGAAGTAGTTGTCCTGCCCCGTGGCGAGGGTAAAGGCGCCCAGCAGGTCGCTGAGCATCAGCAGAAGGACGGGGCGGTTGTGGATGATGGTCCTGAAACCCTCGAGAATGCTCGGTTTTTCCTCCGACTGTGTCACCCGCTCCTGCGCGGTGAAAAAGAAGAACATCGCCATCCCGGTGCTGATGACCGCCGTGGTGACGCCGATGCTGCCGTAAAACAGCCGCTTGTTGCCGATGCGAATGACGTTTTTGTTCATCATGTCGTAGACGACGTTGAGCAGCACGCCCGGGATATTGTCGAAAATGCTCGAAATCCACTTCGCCAGCGTCAGGATGCGCGCGCGTTCCCACGGGTTGGGCGTCATGGAAGAAAGCAGGCCGGTTTTGGAAATGTTCCGGAACGTGCCGATGCCCTCGTTGACCATCTGAATGGCCAGGAACAAGAAGAACTTGGTCATGTCGTATTCGTTTTGCGTATCGGTGAAAAACGGCAGCGACCACTGAAAAACCGCCATCACGAGCGAGGGAATCGCAAAGGCGATCAAAAAGGGCTTGAATTTGCCCCAGCGCGTCCTGGTTTTGTCGACGATGGGGCCTGTGAAGACGTCATTGATAACGTCCCATATCCCGTTGATAAGGCTGAGAACGGTATACAGGTTGAGGTTGATTTTCAGCAAATCGATATTGTACCGGCTGCCGAAAACGCCCGCGTGGATATTCTCGGACGCGTCGTAAACAATGTAGGACACCGTCTCGGTGTTGCCTACATAGTAGCGCTGCTCGATTTTTTCTGCGGCGGTTCTTTCGCTCAAAGGAATTCTCCTGCAAAAAGTTCTGAACAGGGCGTATCATTTTATTCGCTGCGGCAATATCTTATCGATTGTACCACCCGCGGGCGTTTCGCACAATACGCCGCGCCGCCCGAAGAGGTTTTATGCTACAATGATGCCTGCCGGGCAGCGCGGACGCACCGCAAAAAAGGCCGGCGGAGGGATGCCAACCATGAAAAGGCTCACCGTCACGGATGCCGGCGGCGCCTGCCGGCCTGCCGAAGGCGCGGGGATGGACGAAATCGTCGGACGGCTGGCGAAATTCGAACAGATGCGCGAGGCGCTGGAGCAAGAACTGGAAAAAACCGCCGGTGAGTTGGAAAAACTTCGCGCGCAGGGCCGGCAGAAGACCGTCACCTACCGCCAGCTGCTCGCCGGCAAGCTGGAACTGATGAACCTCATCGGACGTTTCGAGTTTTACGGCTTATAAACCGTGTTTCCTTCATGCGGCCGGTTTTTCAAAGTTGAACGCCCTCGACGGTTTTTGAAAAACCGGAATATCGCCCGAAAAACAGATTTTCTGGATATGGGTGGCGCGGGGGCTGTCCGCCAGGCTCGGCGTGCGCGAGGCATGATAAACCATATATACCTGCGCGCCGACGGCAATGAAATTGCAGTGCCCGGTGTTGTAAATCTTTTCGGCCGGGTTCTGCGAAAAAACGGGCAGCGGCGATTTGTACCAATTCGCCTTGCACAAGGGGCTGCCGCCTTTGAAGGCGAGCATGCCCAGCGCGTAATAACCGGAACTGAAACCGCTTGCAGAATACACGATATAAACGCTGCCGCCGCGTTCAAGGACCGCGGGGCCTTCGTTGACCCGCCAGCCGTGCTGTTCCCAAGGGTACTGCGGTTCGGAAAGCATCACCGGCGCCGCGCCTTTTTTCACCGTAAAGGGATTTTCCATCGGCACGATGTAAATGCACTGCCAGCCCTGGCCGACGTAGCCGGAAAAGACGAAGTACAGCGCGCTCCCGCGCTGCAGATACGTCCCGTCGATATTGCTCAAGCCCCCGGGGGCGAGCCGGCTCCGGTAGATATAGTCGCCGAAAATACCGCCGCCGACGTTCTCGAGCACAAAGCCGAAACGGTAGCGGTCGTCGCCGGACGAATCCGGTTCGCGCGGCATGATACCCGCCTCCACCCGGTTTGAATCGAACATGGCGGACGCGATAATATACCATTTGCCGTTGATGCGGTGAAACTCCGGCGCCCAGATATCCCCGACAATGCCGTCCTTCCCCGCCGAATAGACGGTTTTGCTTGCAAGGACCGTGGTATCGCAGAAAGAGGCGATATGCTTGAGTATGATACCGCCGCCGGTCGTATAGGTATAGTAATATTCGCCCAGGTCTTCGGCGATAAATGGGTCTCCCCCGTTGTCCGGGTCGATCGGGTTGTCCGCGCCGCCGCTTGGCAGCGCCTGCGGCAGCGCCATCATCAAGCTCGAAAACAATAAGGCAAGGACTTTACAAACGAATTTCACCGGACTGCCCCCCTCATGGATACCTGCGCCGGCTGAACCAGGAAACGGCCTGTTCGCTTTTCTCCAAGCGGATGGTAGCATACCCGCCCCGCCCATGTCAAAGCGCCCGCTCCCTGTTGCCGCGCGGGCGGGAAATAGGGTATACTGGAAACCGTTGTTATGCAAAAAGCGTTCCGCCGGGCAAGAAAGGACTGCGTGATTTGAAAAACCCGCTGAGTTTCCTGCTTTCCAAAAAGCAAGTCGAAGGCAAGGTCCAAAACAGGAAGTTGTTCCAGTACGCGCTGGGCCTGGCCGGGCAGAACGTCACCTACGGCTACGTCAGCGGCTGGCTGAATTATTTCTGCATCAACCTGCTGCATATCAAACCCGAAAAGGTCGGCCGCATATTTTTCGCGAGTTATTTCTGGGACGCGGTCAACGACCCCGTCATCGGCGCGGCGGTTGACAAGCACCGTTTCAAAAACGGCGAAAAACTGCGGCCTTACCTGCTGTGGCTGCCGCCGCTCATCGGCGCGCTGTCGGCGATGATGTTTTTCGACGTTCGCCTGGGCGAAAACGGCAAACTGATTTATATCCTCTTAATCTATTTTACCTGGGATTTGTTCTATTCCCTGCAGGACACGGCGCTGTGGGGCATGGTCGCCGTCTCCTCCCCTTTCTCGGAGGAACGCGCGCGCGTCGCGCAGTGGGTCTCCATCGGGGCGGGCGCAGGCGGCGCTGTGGTGGGTACCTTCCAGCTGCTGCGCAGTCTTTTGGGGCGTTTCGGCGTCGAGGATATGACGGTTTTTATCCTGTTCGCTTTCCTCTTCGCGCTGGGCGGCGAGCTCGTCTCCATGAGCGCGCACCGCATGCCGGAAGCGGTCCGCAGCGACACGCCGCGAGAGAACGTCTGGCAGTCGCTGGCGCTGCTGCGCTTCAATAGGACGCTGCTGCTCATCGTGCTCGCGCGGCTGGTGCTTAGCCTCAACCCCAAGGTCGGCAACGTCTATTTTTTCGAGAACATGGTCCAATACGACATTTTGGGAATCCATATCGACGGCAAAACCGCCGACTTCCTCGTCGGGCTGCTGTCGGGCATCCCGGGCACGTTCGCGGTGTTTTTCGCCACGAAATTCGCCAAAAAAATCGGCGGCATGAAGCGCCTGCTCGTCGTCTCGCAGGTCATGTCGATATCGCTGCGCGCCATCGGTTATTTCGTCGGCTACCGGAGCGTTTGGCAGATGGGCATCATTATCGTGCTCAACGCCCTGATGAACATCCCCGGTTCGATGAACGACATCGCCCACCGTTCGCTGCTGAGCGACTCCATCGACTACCTCGAATGGCGCACGGGCGTGCGCACGGAGGGCATCTCCTTCTCGATGCAGAACTTCGTCAGCAAGATGACGGGCGGCTTCGGCAAGCTCATCGAGGGTGAACTGCTCGCGCGCCTGGGCTACGACAGCAAGCGCAAAGCGATGGGCCTGCCGCAGAACGCCCGCTTCCGCAAAGCGATGTGGCCGATGTACATGGCCGGCCCCATCGTCGGCGCCGTGCTCTATCTGCTGGTGATCCTGTTTGTCAAAGACGATAAGCACGAGCGTATGCGCATCGAAGCGGAACTCGCGCAGCGCAGGCGGGCGGCGGCGTTGGCGGACGGGGAACCGGAGGACTCTGCCGGAGCGCTGGCCGATTAAAACCGGTCCGCGGTTCTCCGGCAAAAGCGTACCGTCGAACGGGAGGCGGTTGGGATGAACAGGGTTGTTTCGTGGATACTGGCGGTTTTAACGGCGCTGATGGCATTTTTCGGTTACGGCGGAGAGGAGCGGTGCCCGATGCCCGAGCAATTCACGATGGAAGGCAAAACGATTGCGCTGACTTATACGCCGCAGCTTGGCCTGCTCGACATCGCCGTCGGCGGCGAAACCTGGAGCTGGAAAAAGCCGCCTTCCCTCGAAGGCGACGGCGGAATCTGCTACCCCTTCTCCCTGGCGAAGTGCCTCGGCTGCCGGGAGGAAAGCACGCCGGAAGAAACAGGCGTCTATGCGGACTATACGCATTTCGGCACCGCCTTCGGCCCGTATTACGGCATGGTGATCCACACCTTCGCCGGCGTTGCCGCGGGCACGGACGACGTCCTCTTCCGCGTTTGGGTGGAAAACGAGCCGAATCAATCTTACAAAATATCCTTCCCGGCCGCGTTCGCGTTCGGCGCTCAAAAAGGCCACGGGTTCACCGTCCTCCCCTTAAGCCAGGGCGCGCTGATCCCAGCCCGGCTCGACGCCTCGATGAAGTTGGAGGGGGCGAAAATCTTTTCGCGCGAGGCGTACATGCCCGTGTTCGGCCAGGTGCGCGACGGCACCGGCTACGCGGCGATATTCGAAACGCCTTACGACGCGCGCTACAGCGTCGAGCACAAGAAGGGCGGCGATACGACCGTCACCCCGCTGTTCGACCTGTCGCTGGGCAAGTTCGCCTATACGCGGTCGATGATTTATCGCTTCTTTGCCGGCGGCGGCTGGAACACCGTGGCGCAACGCTACCGCCGTTACCTGGAAGAAAAAGGCGCGCTGAAAACGCTCGGGGACAAAATCGCCGAAAACCCGGCCGTCGCCTACCTCGCCGGGGCACCGGTGCTGCATACCTACATCGCCTGGGACATTGCCGAGGAATCGTCGTACTACAACCGCGAGAATCCCGCCGCCAACCATGTCTGCGTACCTTTCGCGCAGCGCGAGGCCGAACTTGAGGCGCTCAAGGCGGCCGGTATCGATAAACTCTATATCCACCTCGACGGCTGGGGCGTCCACGGTTACGACAACAACCACCCCGACCCCTTCCCCGTCAACGAACAGGCGGGCGGCGCGGCGGGCATGAAATCGCTGGCCGACAAAGCCGCCGAACTCGGCTACGTGTTCGGCATCCATGACAACTACCGCGATTTCTACTACAAGGCCGATTCTTTCACCTTCGACAAATGCATCGTCAACGCGGTCGGCTCGCACCCCTACGAGACCACCTGGTACGGCGGCAAGCAGAGCATCCTGTGCGCCCGCTTCGCGCCGGCCTATGTCAAAAAGAATTATGACACCTTTGAACAGCTGGGCATCCGCCTAGGCGGCTCCTACCTCGACGTGTTCTCCATCGCGGACCTCGACGAGTGTTTCAGCCCCGCGCATCCGATGACGCGGGAGGAATGCGCCGTCGAGCGGCGGGCGTGTTTCGCCGACTTGACCGCAAGGGGCATCATCCCCAGTTCCGAAGAAGTCTTCGACTGTATGCTGCCCGCCATTTCGCTGTGCCACCACGCGCCGTATTACTGCTGGACGTGGACCTCCGACGCCTGGAAAAAATGCGTGTTCGTGCCGTTTTTCAACCTCGTGTACCACGACTGCGTCGTCACGCCCTGGTTTGTCAACGGCGACGCGAAGGGCAGCGGCTCCTTCGGCATGCCCGAGGGCGACTGGATGTTCCTGCACGCGATCCTCAACGGCGGCACCACGTACGTTTATGAAACCAACAGCCCCCGGCACCTCGAACTCGCGGGCATCGTCCTCGAACTGCACCGCCGCGTCGCCCTCGAGGAGATGGTCTCGCACGAATTCGTCGGCGGCGACATGAGGCACCAGAAAACCGTATTTGGCGACGGCACCGCCGTGGAAGTCAACTTTGACACCAACGAGTGGAGCATCGCCTATCCGGACGGGACATCCCTTTCGGGGCGATAAGCCGGTTTGAAAACGGCGCAAATGTGAACAAAGGCGCCGACACACCGGCGGAAAGCAGGGCAGCATGGCACAAAAGGTTCGCTTCCATGACCGGCGTTACATCGGCACCAAAGAAACCGCCGCCTACTGCATCTTCGATTCTTCCAAAGCCGTGAATATCGGCGCGTACAGCGGCCGTTTCAATCTTGACCTGGTCAAAATCGACTTCCGCTGGGGCGCCGTCGCGGGCCTCATCGGCGGGATATGGGATATTATCAACGACACCTTCGCGGGTGTGCTGGTCGACAGGACGAAAACGCGCTGGGGCAAGTTCAAGCCGTATCTGCTGGCTTTCGCCGTCCCCGGCACGATACTCGGCATCCTCGGCTGGCTGATGCCCTATTTTTTTGACCGCAACCCGAAAAACTTCAAAAAACTGGTTTATTCGACGACGCTGGGCATGACGGGCGAACTGATGGGCACGTTCCGAGGCTTTGCGGAAACGGGCTTTATCTCCAGCATTTCGCCCAACCCGCACGACCGGGTGCTGCTGTTTACCATCGCCGAGGTGATTTCGAGCCTGTGGGAGTCGTTCCCGTCGATGTTCATGGGGCTGCTGATCGACCTGATCAACCACAACAAAATCGGTCTGTCCATGCAGGGCGCGTATTTGTCGATGGGCACCTTCTGCGCGGTGTACGGCGGGGCCGCCGCCTTGTTCTATTTTTCCGTGGCCAGGGAAAGGATTGCCCAGTCCATCGAAAAGCCGGGTATCCGCGACGGCATCAAAACCATCCTGAACAACCGGCCGATGCTGCTGATGATGCTGTCGGACTTCATGAACATCTTCAAGTTCGACACCGGCACGCAGAACTATTTTGCCGACGTGCTGGGCACGGTCAGCATTCAAAACATCATCATCCTGCCCGGCGCGCCGCTGTCGATGCTCAGTTACGCCTACCTGCCCTGGGCGCAAAAAAAGTTTTCGACAAAATCGCTGTGGATTTTCGGTGACATGCAGAAGGATGTCGCCAGCCTGCTGGTCTTTCTCGTCGGGTCCATCGGCGGAAAGGGCGCCAAGGGGCTGTACCGGAACGTCTGGGTCATGGGCGCGGCCTATATGCTCAAGGACATTGTCTATAAATCCACGCTGAGCGTCTATAAAATCATCCCGAAAATGATCATGACCGAAGCGCTCGACTACTGCGAGTGGAAAAACGGCTACCGGACGGAAGGCACGACGCTCGCGGCGAAAGGCCTGGTCCAAAAAATCGCGGGCGTCATGATCGGGCCGCTGCGCAATCTCATCATGATAAAAATCGGGTATTCGCTGCAGGCCGGTTTCGGACAGCAGTCGGAGCGGACGAAGTATCTCCTGTTCCTGGGCTGCACGCTGCTGCCGAGCCTGACGGGGCTGCTGTCGAACGTGCCGAAGTTTTTCTACGAGGGGTCGCTCGAAACACGGGAAAGAATGTATGAGGAACTCGCGCAGATGAGGGCGGCCAAGAGAAAGTTTATCGCGGAAAACGAGGCCGGCGAAACGCAGGATGCCTGAACGGTTGGCAGGAACTTTCATTGACCGTTAAAAGGGAAACAGCCGCAAGCGCCCGGGAGCCGGCGTTTGCGGCCGCGTTTTTTATGCAATGACGGATGCGCGAAGCCGCTTTACCAGCTGTGCATGATTTCGGGGGCGGCGAAGATTTCGTCGAGCTTCGCGATAAACGGCACCATGGCGTCAAAATCGAAAGCCCTGTGGTCGAGCGCGACGGATATCGGCAGGAACATGCGCGGCGCGACGGTTTTTTCGCCGTTTTCGCCGGCTACGACGCCCGGTTTCTCCTGCGCGTTGGCGATGGCGATGGCCACGACCTGAGGGGGAATAATCTCCAGCAGCGTCATCGTCAGCGGGCTGCTGCGGGCGATGGAACCGACGTTGGTGATGATGACGGTCCCCTGCCGCACGTCTTTAATCGTCAGACGGTCCGTTTCGGGGATTCGGTAGTATTCTTTTTTCGCTTTGCCTGTAAGGGGGTGGACCTTGTCTTTGCCGACCCTGCCGGCGAAGAGGCGGCGGACCACCGTCAGCACCTTGAGTTTCTTGAGGTCTTCCATCGACTGTTTGAACGCGACCTTGTAATACAGTTCGTCGAGGTGGGTGTTGGCGGCCCTGCGACGGATATCCGCCACGGCGTCGTTGATTTGGGCGAGCGTCATCTCGTTGGTGTTCTGGATGTTGACCGTGATGGTGTTGCCCTCGTCCACGTTGCAGGGCATGGAAATGTTGATTTCGCTGATGGTGTCGATGGAGCCGCGCGAGCTGCGGGTGTTGTACTGCAGGTAGGCGTTGAGGTGCGGGGCCGCCTTGAGCCCCTCGATCATCGTCTTGAGCATCAGCGAATTGAAGGTGATATTGCGCCCCGGAAGGTTGTTGGCCTTGAGCGTTTTGTATTCCTCCAAAAACCGCGTCGCGTCCGGCTCGTAGACGAAGGCCGCGTGCGGGATTTCCTCCCAGCTTTTGGCGGTGATATGCGCCACGATTTTGCGCATGATGCGGAAGCGTTCGCGTTCAAAATGCAGGTCTTCCCACAGACCGCTCTTGCCGACCATTTTCACTTTGCTCATTATCTGTCTCCTGTCTGTTCTCCCGGCCGCCTTGGCTGCGTCAAACGGAGAGCAGCGCACCATCCCTTTATAAAGGTTCCGGCACGAATTGTCAAACTTTTTGCCGCACACAGGCCGGCGGCTTGTAACTTTGATGCGTTTGAGCGATAATAAACCTTGCCGGCGTCCGGCCCGTTAAACGGCCGGGGCGCAATTTTAAGCGGGGTGATACGCTGATGTGGACACGAAGCCTATTGAAGCAAAACGCAAAAAACGCTCTGACAGGGCATTACTGGCTGGCGCTGGCCGTCAGTTTCCTGGCGGGGCTGCTCGGCGGGGGTACCTCCGGCGTCGGCAGTTTCGGCGGGATCGGGTGGCGCGAAAATTTCAACAGCAAAACGGAGGGCTTCGACTCCGTCCGGGAGTTCTTTGAGCAAAACCGCGAGGTCTGGATTCCCGTCGTCGCCGTCGTTTCGGTCCTGCTGGCGCTGGCCGTCATCGGCGGCGTTTGTTTCCAAATTTTCTTCGGCAATCCCGTGGGCGTGGGGCACAACCTTTTTTACCTCGAGAACCGCTATGGCAAGGCGGAAATCGGCCACCTGTTCCGCGCGTTCAGGCCTGGCTATATCAACGTGGTGAAAGTGCTGTTCTTTAAGAACCTTTCGATTTTTCTGTGGAGCCTGCTGCTGATTATTCCCGGCATCGTCAAATCCTACGAGTATTTCGCCGTCGGATACATCCTCGCCGAAAACCCGTACATCGACTACCGCCGCGCGCTGGAACTGTCGCGGCAGATGACCGACGGAAAAAAGTGGTACATTTTCGTCCTGCAGCTGAGTTTCATCGGCTGGTGGCTGCTGTGCCTGCTTTCGTGCGGGATGGGGTTCATCTTCCTCAACCCCTATATGCAGGCGACTTTCGCGGAGATGTACTGCGCCCTGCGCGACGCCGCGTTTGAGGCGAACATCACAAGCCCGCAGGAACTGCCGGGGGTCGCGGCGGTTTGAGCAGGCCTCGAAGGTTCCCGCGCGGCCCGCTACGCTTGATATTGGCTTGGATTTATGAATGACCGCTTCGCCGACTACGGCAACAGCATACTGAACCTTTCCTGCTCGATTCTCCGGGCCTACGGCTGCGGCTGCCGGCATCCGACGCTCCCGGCCGCGGACAAACTGCTGGGCAAGGGTTTCAAAAACGTCGTTCTGCTGCTTTTCGACGGGTTGGGAACGGACGCGCTGGAGCATCATCTGCCGGAAGGCAGTTTTCTCCGCCGGCACCAAATCAGCCGGATTTCGTCCGTCTTTCCGCCGACCACCACGGCGGCGACCACGTCTGTCATCAGCGGGCTTTCCCCCGCGGAGCACGGATGGCTGGGCTGGCGTTTATATTTTTCGGAACTCGACGACAATATCGACCTGTTCCCGAACACGGGTTTAGACGGCAAGGCGATAAAGCGCCATGCCGCCAATACTTATCTGCCCAACAAAAATATCATGCAGACGATCAACGAAAGCGGCAAAGCAAGGGCGGTATCGCTGCGCAGCTTCGGCGCGGACGGTTACAAAAGCCGCCGCGGCATGCGCAGGCAAATCCTCGGATTATGCAAAGAGCGCGGCGGGCATTTTATCTATTGCTATGACAGCCAGCCGGACGCGCTGATGCACACGACGGGGTGTTACAGCGAAAAAACAAGGCGCGAAATCATCCGAATCAACCGCGCGGTGCAAAAACTGTGCGCACGGCTGAAAAACACGCTGGTTATGGTCACGGCCGACCACGGGCTGATCGACGCGGCGGATTCCAGGTGCATCCTGGATTACCCGAAACTGGTCGACACGCTGGAGAGGCTCCCGTCCATCGAGCCGAGGGTTTTGAACTGCTTTGTGAAAAAAGGCCGCGATGCGGATTTTATCGCCGAGTGCGGAAATGCGTTCGGGGACGATGTTCTCATCGTTTCCAAAGCGCAGGCGATAGAAAGCGGAATCTTCGGCGACACCGAATCCAACGCCATCCTCGAAAAGCGGCTTGGCGATTATCTGCTTATTCCGGTCACGGCGATGGCGATACACAACACTTACGCCAGCGCGCGGAAGTTTATCGGCGTCCACGCGGGCATCGATAAAAGGGAATTGGAAGTGCCTTTGATCGCGGTGGAAACCTAACGCCCCGGCGGCTACCGCGGAAACACGCGGCGCAAAAAAGGCGGGGTTGAACCCGCCTTTTTTATTGTTCGGACCGGCTGCGGCCTACTCCCTGCCCATGCGGTCGGCGGCGAGAATCGCCGCGAAGACGTCGTCCGGCGTCACGGGGAAGGGCATGTTGCCCATCGTCTCTCCGGGCGCGCAGGCGGCCTCGGCGACCGCGCGGATCTTTTCGGGCGCGGCGTCCTCGACGCCGATATCCGCCAGGCAGACCGGCAGGCCGACCGAGCGGCAGAAGTCGCCGACTTCGCCGATTTCCTCAAGAGGCGCGTTCTCGAGCATCAGCTGGACCAGCACGCCGAAGGCGACCTTTTCGCCGTGGTAGAAACGGTGCGTTTCCTCAAGCACCGTCAGCCCGTCGTGGACGGCGTGCGCCGCGGCGAGGCCGCTGCTTTCGAAACCCAGACCGCTGAGCAGGATGTTCGCCTCGACGATGTTTTCGAGCGCGGGCGTGACGACATTGCACTCGCAGGCGGCGACGGCTTTGAGCGAATCCTCCCGCAGGGTGTCGTAACACTGCCTGGCGACGGCCAGCGCCGCCCGGGTGCTCTTGCCGCCGGGGATGTTGTCGGCGTGCGAGCGCAGGCAGGCGCGCGCCTCGAACCAGGTCGCCAGCGCGTCGCCGATGCCCGCGACGAGGAAGCGTACCGGCGCGTTTGCGATAACCCGCGTGTCGACGAGCACCAAATCAGGGTTTTTATTGAAAAAAATATACTGCGAGAACTGCCCCCGGGCGGTATATACCACCGCGAGCGAACTGCAGGGCGCGTCGGTCGACGCGATGGTCGGCAAGACGATGACCGGTTGCTTTACCGCATGGGCGACCGCCTTGGCGGTGTCGAGGGCTTTGCCCCCGCCGAGGCCGGCGACTGCGCCGCAGCCGCTTTCGCGTACCTGAAGCGAGAACTTCTCAATCTCTCCGAGCGTGCACTCGCCGGAGAAATCGCCGTAGACCAAAGCGGTCTTCCCGCCCGCTTCGACGGCGTTCAGATAAGGCCGCATCCTCGCGCGGTCGTCCTCGTGCGCGATAAAAAACACCTTGTCGCCGTAAGCGGCCAGGTATTCGCCCAGGCGCTCATACTCGCCCTCGCCCTGCACATACTTCGCGGGCGCAATCAAAATCCTTTTCATAAACGTCCTCCTTTGGCGCTGCGGCCGCGTTGTTACGGCGCGCCGGCGATTTTTTTGGCGAAGGCGGCGGCGCCGGCGATTTCCTCTTTGTTCGGGTGGCCGAGGCCGACGACGAGGAAATTGCCGCGGCAGATATATTCTTCCTCGCAGACCTCCACGCCGTTGTCTTTGAGCAGCTGGCGGAGTTTGCCCTGCCCGGTTTTGCCTCCCGCACTCGAACACAGGAGCGCCGCTCTTTTAACGGTATCGCCTTTCAGGCCCGCCGCGTATTCGAGCATGGCCGGGTCGCTCGCGCCGCCGTAGATGCCGCCGACGATAAACAGCGTGTCGACCTGTTCGAGCGCCGGTTTGGTTTTGATGTCTTTCGCCTGCACGCCGAGTGCCGCGGCGACCGCCTCCGCGATTTTTTTCGAGTGCCCGGTTTTGGTCAGATAGATGACTTCGTTTTTCATGACAACTCCCCCTTTTTTGATATTCCGTGTTTTGATTTGCCGTTTGTCTTTGTAAAGTTATTCCGCTTGTCACACCTGTACGGCTCCCCGCAGCTCGTCGAGGAAATAAGCGCGGGTGTTCGCGCGCCTGCCGGCGGCGTCGGTGACCTCCAGACGGATGTAGACATCCTCCGGGTCTACCGCGAAGCGCGCCTGCGTCAGCGTTTCGCCCGCGCGCGCGTTCGCGACGCCGCTGCGGCGGCCGGCCGTGTTCAGGGTGATTCTCACCGCCGGCGAACAGGCGACGGAAACCTCTCCGCCGCCGACAGACAGCGCCTCGATCAGCGGCCCGGCGGAGGCGTAGTAATCCCCCGACACGAACGCCCGCATCACCTCGGCATATTCGAGTTTTTCCGCCTGCAGCATCACGAAACCGCCGAAGGAATCGTTGAACGGGTCGTCGAAACCGAACCTGTTGTGGTTGTCGTCGGCGGCGACGCAGCCCAGCCGCCTGCCGCGGCGCAGCAGGGTGTCGTAGACCTGCGTCTGGTTGCCGTCGATACCGGCGCGGTGATAGCAGGTGTAGTTGAAAATTTCCATCGCGTTCAGGCCTTGCAGAAAACGGTAGTCGTCGAGCGTCTGCAGCGACCAGTAGGGGTGGTTGTAAATGACGGCAAAGCCCCTGCGGCGAAGTTCGGCGATATAGCCGTTGATGCCGGCGTGATCGCCGTAGGCGGGTTTCGCCTCCAAAACCTCACGCGGACCGCCGTCGAGCGCAATGATGCCGAAATGATAGCAGGGCCTCCTGTGCCCCGGCTCAGCCGACTCGTCCGCGATGCCCGCCTCATAGCCGTTGAGCGCGAGGAAACCGTCCCCGCTCAGACCGTTGTGGCCGATAAAACGCTCGTGGTCGGTGAAGGCGACGATCGAATAGCCGCGTTTCATATACTCGTCTTTGAGTTCTTCGGGCGTCAGTTTGCCGTCGGAATAGACGCTGTGGCAGTGCAGGTTCGCTTTGTAAAAGTTCCCTTTTCCCCCGAGCAGGTCCATGCGCATTCAATACCCCCCTTACGGTCTTATTCCGGTTCCGGCAGCCCGGCGAGCCGCGCGAAACGGCGCTGGCTTTCGGTGACGAACTTCTCTTTCGGCGCGAAGGTTTTATCAAATTCCGCCGCCGCGTTTGCGTCGCAGTGATAGGCATCGCCCTCGAAAAAGCGGCCGGCGCAGTCCGCAAGGGCGTTGGTGACCAGTTCGAGCGCCTGCAAGGCGGGATGAAAGGAGCCTTCCGCCGTCGCGATGCCGAACGCCTCCGCCGGGCGGAAGCCGAAACGGGCGTAATACGCGGGGTCGCCGTAGATGAGCACGGCGCCGTAACCGAGCGCGGCCGCTTCTTTGAGCGAACAGCGGACCAGCGCGGAGCCGACGCCCCGTTTCTGATAAGCGGGCAGCACGCTCAGCGGGCCGAAGGTCAGCGTTTCGCGTTTCTGTCCGCCGGAGGTCTCGACGGCCGAGCGGGCATAAACGATGCTGCCGGCCAGTTCGCCGTTCAAAGTGGCGACAAAGTCGAGTTCGGGGATAAAGTCCGGATGCCTGCGCAGCGTATGCAGCAGGTAGTGTTCGTCGCAGCCGGGCACGTTGAGGTTCCAGAACGCCTCGCGCGTGAGTTCCTCCACCGCGCGGTATTCCTCCGGCCGCTCGTTTCGGATGCCGATGTCTGTCATGGCGCTTCCTTTCATATCCATGCCGCCGAATTGCGGCAGAGCGACGATATGGCAAGGCCGCGAACGGTTGGGCGTATTTCTATCGGCCTTTGTTCAACAGACAGAATTATCATACTATCTGCGCCGGCTGCTGGCAACAACAAAAAAGCCCCGGACGGATCCATATGCCGTCCGGAGCCGAACCGTACGCAAAGCGCCGGCCGCTACGCCGTCTGCTCGAACTGCGAGTTGTACAGTTCGGCGTAAAAGCCGTTGCGCGCGAGCAGCTGCTCATGGTTCCCCTGTTCGACGATGTCGCCGTCGCGCATGACCAGGATGGTGTCGGCGTTTTTGATGGTCGAAAGCCGGTGCGCGATGATAAAACTCGTGCGCCCTTCCATGAGGTGGTCCATGGCCTGCTGAATACGGATTTCCGTCCTGGTGTCGACCGAGGAGGTGGCTTCGTCAAGTATCAGGACAGGTTTGTCGGCAAGAATCGCCCTGGCGATGGTCAGCAGCTGCTTCTGCCCGGAGGAAACGTTGTTCGCCTCCTCGTTGAGCTCCATATCGTATCCGCCCGGCAAAGCCTGGATAAAGTGATGAGCGTGCGCGGCTTTCGCCGCCGCGATGACTTCCTCGTCTGTCGCGTCGAGGCGGCCGTAGCGGATGTTCTCCATCACGGTACCGTTGAACAGCCAGGTGTCCTGCAGCACCATGCCGAACGCGGAGCGCAGGTCCCGCCGGTTGTACCGGCGGATATCCTGCCCGTCGAGCAGAATCGAGCCGGAGTCGACGTCATAGAAGCGCATCAGCAGTTTGACCAGCGTCGTCTTGCCCGCGCCGGTCGGGCCGACGATGGCGATCTTCTGCCCGGGGGCTGCCCTGGTCGAAAAATCGTGGATGACCGGCTGCTCGCTGTCGTAGCCGAAACGGACGTTCCTGAACTCCACCGAGCCCTTGACGTTTGAAACGGGCGCGGCGTTTTCGATCGTCTGTTCCTCTTCCTTTTCACCCAAAAATTCGAAAACACGCTCGGCAGCCGCAGCCATGGACTGGAGCATATTCATCACCTGCGCCATCTGCTGCAGGGGCTGCATAAAACTTTTGACATACTGGACAAAGGCCTGGATATCGCCGATGGTAATGGTGCCTCTGATGGCGAGAAAAGCGCCCGAAATGACCACGCCCACATAGCCGAGGTTGCCGATAAAAATGATGACGGGGTGCATCAGGCCGGACAGGAACTGCGATTTCCACGCCGATTGATAGAGCACTTCGTTGGTTTCGTGAAAAGTCTTCGCAACGTCGTCCTCTTTGTTAAACGCTTTGACGACCGTCTGCCCGCCGTAGACTTCCTCCACCTGGCCGTTGATATGGCCGAGGTACTTCTGCTGGGTTTGGAAATGCTTCTGCGATTTTTTCACAATGAAGCCGATGAAGCCGACGCTCACCGGCAGCAGGACGAACGTAATGAGCGTCATCAGGGGGCTGATGGTCAGCATCATGACGATGACGCCGATAATGGTCGCCGTCGAGGTGATCAGCTGCGTGACGCTTTGGTTGAGGCCCATACCGAGGGTGTCGACGTCGTTGGTAATGCGCGAAAGCACCTCGCCGTGGGTTTTCGACTCGAAATATTTCATCGGCATCCGGTTGATTTTTTCGGCAATGTCGCGGCGCAGCTGATAGCACAGCTTCTGCGTAATGGTGGCCATGGTGTAGCCCTGCAGGAAGATGAAGGCCGCTCCGACGGCATAGATGGCCAGCGTGGTCAGCAGGACCTGCGCGATGGCGGCAAAGTCGATGCCGCCCGTGCCGGCGATTTTGGCCCGGAGCCCTTCGGCCAGATAAGTCGTCGCCCTGCCCATTACCTTGGGCCCGATGACGTTGAACACCGTTCCGGTAATTGCTGCGAGTATCACGAAAACGACGGCGACGCGGTACTTGCCCATGTAGCGGACAATATCCCTGACGGCATTTTTGAAGTTTTTCGGCTTTTCGCCCGGCATCATTCTGCCGGCGGGCCCGCCCATGGAGCCGCGCGGTCTGGGCGCCTGCGCCCTGTTTTTTTCTTCCATATCAGGCTCCGTTCCGCCGCATACAGCGGCTGAATATATACGGGATGAAATAGTGCCGGTTTTGATAATGTCCTCTTCCGGCTTACATCTGTTCGAGTTCCTGCGCCGAAAGCTGCGACTGCGCAATCTGGCGGTAAACCTCGCAGTTTTCCATCAGCTGCCGGTGCGTGCCGATACCGGCGACGGCGCCCTCGTCGAGCACGACGATCTGGTCGGCGTGCATGACGGTGCTGATGCGCTGCGCGACGATGATGACGGTCGCGTCGGCCACGATGGGCGCGAGCGCTTTGCGCAGCGCCAGGTCAGTTTTGAAATCCAGCGCCGAAAAGCTGTCGTCGAAAATATAGATCTTCGGTTTTTTCGCGATAGCCCGTGCAATGGATAGCCGCTGTTTCTGGCCGCCGGACACGTTGTTGCCTTCCTGCGCGATTTCGGAGTCATAGCCCCCTTCTTTTTCTTCGATAAAATCCGCGGCCTGGGCGATTTGCGCGGCGGCGCGGATTTCCCCGTCCGAAGCGTCCGGCGCGCCGAAGCGCAGGTTGTAGGCGACCGTGCCGGAGAAAAGCACTCCTTTCTGCGGCACGTAGCCGATCATATCGCGCAAGTCGCGCTGCCTCAGTTTCCTGACGTCTTTGCCGTCGACGGTGACCGCGCCGGCCGTCACGTCGTAAAAGCGGGGTATCAGGTTCACCAGCGTGGACTTCCCGCAGCCGGTGGAGCTGACGACCGCCGTAATCTGCCCGGGCGCCGCTGTGAAATCGATGTCCGAAAGGGTGTTTTCCTCGGCGCCGGGGTAGGCGAACGCGACGTGTTCAAAGCGCACGACGCCTTTTTTGACGTCAATGGTCTCGGGGTTTTCGGGGTCCTGCACGGAAGGCGCCGTTTTGATGACTTCGTCGATGCGGTTGGCCGCCACGGAGGCCCGCGGCACCATGATGGACAGGATGGTCAGCATCAGGAAGCCCATGACGATCATAATCGCGTAAGTCAGAAACGCGGTCATCGCGCCGACCTGAAGGGAGCCCCTGTCAATGTTCTTTGCCGATATCCAGACGATTGAAACCGCAAGGGTAAACATCGCCAGCATCAGCAGGGGCATCATCAGGCTCATCATGCGGTTGGTAAAGAGCATCGTCCTGGTCAGGTTTTTGTTCGATTTTTCAAAGCGGTCCTCTTCCTCTTTTTCCCTGCCGAAAGCGCGGATAACGGGCAGGCCGCCGAGAATCTCGCGCGAAATCAGGTTGACTTTGTCAATGAGGGTCTGCATCATTTTGAATTTCGGCATCGTGACGGCGACCAAAGCGGCGACCACCGACAAGATCACGCCGATGGCGACCGCGACGATCCACCACATATTGGCGCCTGTCCGCGCCACCATGATGATACCGCCGAGGGAAAGAATCGGCGCGTAAAACATCAGCCGGAGCATCATGCCCGTGACAAACTGCACCTGCTGGATATCGTTGGTGCTGCGCGTAATCAGGGAGGCCGTCGAGTACTGGTCGATATCGTGGCTGGAAAAACGGATGACGCGGTTGAAGACCTTTTCGCGCAGATCCCTGCCGATGCCCGCGCCGGTAATGGAGGCCAGGTAACCGACCCCGACGACGGCGACGGCCGACAACAGCGTAATCGCCAGCATCTTGAGCCCCACCGTCCACAGATAGGCCGTTTGTATCGCGTTGACGTCCTTGCCCAGGCGGGCATATTCCGCGGCGACGAAAGCGACGGCGGACGAATGGATGATGGAATCGCCTAAAGTGGAAAGTTTGGCGTTCATCTGTTCGCGGACGGGGAATATCGCGTTCCTGATGACGGGCAGCAGGCTCTCGGGCAGCGAACCGATGAGCGCCTGAATGCCGGAGGTGTCGATATGCAGCGCCGACAGGACGGCCTTAAAATCCACCTTGTCCGTATCGATGAGGTTCGTCAGTTGCGTTTGCCCGGAGCCGCCGAAAGCGTTAAGGAGGTTCACTGCGCCGTCGAGCGTCATTTTTTCAATTAAAGGCGTGACGTCCGCCCGTCCGAAGCCGAATTTTTCCGCCGCCGTTTCCCAGTCGACGGCCGAAATCAGAGAGGCAAGCGACTGCCTGAGTTCCCCGTCCGTGATACCGGACCCCGCCAGCAGCGCGCCTAAGTCGATATTGAGAATCTTGCCCAGGGCGGCGGTGTCGAGTTTTGACGAATCGATAAGTTTGGAAAATGCGGAGGAATCCGGGCCGCCCGCTTGGAGCCGGGACAGTTTTTTAAGCGTGTCCGCCGTGACGGCGTTCAGCAGGCCGGTGACCGTCTCCCGCCTGAATCCCGTCTTCGCCTGCACGGCCTGCCAGTCGACGGCCGGCAAAACGGCCGATACCACCGCTTTCAGCTGCGCGTCGGACATACCGCCGAGCATGGACAGGAGGGCCGCCGGGTCCCGCGAGCCGCCGAGGGCTTCCATCAGACTGGGAAAATCGATTTTGGCGTAGTCGACGCTGCCCGAAAGCGCGGCGGGGTCAAGCCCTCCGTCCATCAGGTTGACAAGCGTTTCGGCGTCGACCCCGGTCAAAACGGCCGATATGACCTCTGCGGGGATGCCGGTCTTTCGGCTGAGTTTCTCCGCGTTGACGGCGGGCAGCACAGCGCCGATGAGTTTGGTCCGGTCTTCCCGGGAAAGGTCCCCGCCGGAAAACATGGCGGAGAAATCCATGGCGGGCATATCCGTACCGATAACGCTCATCAGGGCGGTATAATCGATTTTTGAGTAGTCGATGCAGTCGGTGAAGTCCGCCGGGTTCATGCCCGCACCGGAACCTCCGGCCATGAACCGCGCCAGGACCTCGGGGCCCGCGGCATAAACAGCCATTTTCAGCAGGAAGGGCGGGATGCCGGTTTTCTCCCCGACTTTGTCCCAGTCCACGGCCGGCAGCACGGCTTTGATGAGCGTCGTTTTCTGCTCCTGCGTCAGGGATGAATTGCCGAGGACAGCCGTCATATCGAAGCCGGACGAGTTCGCCGAAAGGACCTCGAAGAGCACGGGATAATTGATTTTGTCATAATCGATACAATCTTTGAGCGCGTCCGCGCTGAGGGCCGACGTCCCCGAGGAACCCATCAGCCCGGCGAGGACGGCCGGATCGGTTTTGTCGAGTACGGTATCGATGACGGATACGGATATGCCCGTTTGGGCGCTGAGCGCTTCGCGGTCGAGGGCCGGCAGCACCGCTTCGAGCAGCTTGGCCCGCTGCGCCGCGGTCAGGCCGGACGAGAGCGCCGAAAAATCGGCGGAAACGCCGGCGGCGTCCATCAGCGCCTTCATGTCGATTTTTGAGAAATCAATCAGCGAAGCGATGTCCGTCTTGCCCGAAAACAGCGCCGGCAGGCCGGCGAGCGTCTTGGTGTCGATGTTGTCGAGCAGCAGGCCGACCGTATCCGGGCTAAGGCCGAAAGCCGATTCGATCTCCCCGCCGTTGAGCGCGGGCTTCAGCAACTCGACGGCAGCGCGAATATCGTCGTCGGTGAGGTCGAGTTTTTTCAGTAAAGCCGCGATATCCGGGTTTTCGCTGTCCAGGCCGATTAGCCGCATGATGGCGGCCGGGTCGATTTTCGACAGGTCGACAAGGCCCGACAGGCTGTCGGCCGAAAGGTTTTCCAGCACGGAGGGTTTCAGTTTCCCGATCAGGTTCAGGACATCGTCCTTCTCCAGCGCGTACTGTTTCGATACCGTATCCCAGCGGACCGCGGGCACCACGGCGCCCGTCAGCCGGCTGAAATCATCGGCGCTCAGGTTTCTCTCTTTGATCAGCGCGGGCATATCGATGCCGCTGAGATCAAACGACGCGGAGTTGAACGACGCGCCCTTCGTAAAGGCGGAAGTGTCCGCCTGCGAAACCATATAGTATATGGCGACAGGCTGCGTGAATACGGCGTCGAGCGCTTCCCGGTCGGCGTCCGCCTTCAGCGAATAGGTGCCGTCCGCGTTCTTGCGATAGGCGTCATGCCATTGCGCCTGCTCCCCGTCGGTCAGCAGCAGATTAATCGCTTTATAGCCGTCCGCGGTGATGTCCTCGGGCACCGCGTATTCGATGCCTTTGTTCTGGATGCCGACGTCGATGAGGTCCTTGGTATAGTTGGGCAGCGCGAGGTCGCATACCGCCTGCACGATAAGCAGGGCGATAATCAGCGCGACGACCTTTTTATGGCTTCTGAGGTTGCCGAGGATTTTCAGCATAAGCCGCTGTTCTCCTTGTCTTGTTCCATCTTGTTGATTTGCGCTTTCATGGCCTCGTACATTTTTTCAAAAAGAGCCGTCAACTGCGCGATTTCATCGTCGCTGAGGTATAAAAGCGCGTCTTCCAGGAAACTTTTGACCTTGTTCATATTCTCATGGATCGCGTCTTCGCCCGCCGCGGTCAGTTTGAGGCAGACGTTCCTTCTGTCGCCCCGGTCGGCCAGGCGTTCGATATAACGTTTCTCCTCCAGGCGGTTGAGCGTTCTCGACACCGCCGGCGGCGAAATATCAAGCGCCTTGGCGATGTCCGACACTTTCACGGGCTGTTCGGGCTGCTGCTGCGCACGCCTGCGCATTTCGCTCAGCAGCATCATTTCCGAAGGCGGCATCAGGTTGAGGGCGCCCTGCAAATCCAGACGTTTCATTTTATGGAGAATCGCTAAAAACCGGTTGCCCCTGTCGCCGTTCATGCGCCTGCCGCCTCCCAAAATCAAGATATCGTTAACAAGGTTAATAGTTAAACATGTTAACTTTTATATCCCCCTTCGGACGGTTGTCAACCGCTTGAAAAAGTTTTAACAGATTATTCAAAAAAACGCGGCCGCTTGACGGCGGCAAGGATAAAAAGGCCCGCCGCGGGGGTTCGCGGCGGGTCGGGACGCTTTGCCGCGCGCCCGGCTACCCCGCGTACTGACGGATGACCAGCAGCCTGACGCTGCCGCCCCAGCCGGTCGAGGGGTCGGTGTTGCGGATGCGGATATAAAACTCGGTTTGAGCGCCGTAGTCGTCCGGGTCAAACGTCACCAGCACGTTGTTGCCGCCCGTGCGCGGATGGCTCGGGTCGATGAGCGAATAGTCGTGCGTCACGGTGTAATGAACCCCGTCGGCCGACACGTCGATGAGGTAGTTCTGAAACACCTCCAGCGTGAAGTCGGGATTGGAGAAATCGGCGAGGTTGAACCTGTAAACAAGCTGCGTATCGCCATCGGCAAAGCGCAGCGAATCGTTAGCGAAGGCCGTATTCTGATAGATATACGCGGCGTCGAGGTTCTTGTTGTTGACCGGTATGACGATGCGCGCCGGGGGTTTGGCGTTGGTCACGTCAGCCGGCTGCGTTCCCCAGCGCACGTCGATTTGAACGCCTGCCACCGCGCCTTCGAACTGTACCAGCAGGGAGGATGACGCCTCGTCCCAGCGCAGGTACGGCGTAAACGTTTTTCCCCCGCGCGAAGCCGTGACGCTTTGCGGGCAGGTCCCCGGCGCGCAGACGATGCGGGCGGAAATATCCGCCATGACGGGGCCCGCGACGGTGAATACGGTGGAGTCGGCCGTTTCCTGCGCGGGCGCTGTCAGCCGCCCGCCTGTGAAAGCGAGGCGCGGGACGCTCAAATCGAGGCCGGAGATGTCGCACAGCAGGCAGCTGCCGCCTTTCGCGACCTCGACGCTGCCGAGGATGCCGAGTTCGCTGTCAAACAGGTCGATATAGCGGCCTTTCAAAGTCGCCGCCTTGTTGAACGCGTGCGCGGCGGCGATATCGCCCCGCTCGACGCGGACAAGGTTTTGCCGGTTATAGGGGCTGCCGGTATAACTCAAGGCGTATTTGGCGGCCGCGCGCATCAGGTCCGCGCCGCCGAGGGTCGAAGTCAGGTACGCGGGGAAGCCGAACGCGATGAACCGGCCTTCGCCCGCAGGCTGGTCGATGCCGATGCTGTCGCCGCCCGAACGCAGAACGGTGTTGACGTCGCCCGTAAACGCGGCGTTGAAGGCGCAGTCCTCCGCCCGCAGGCGTACCGCGCCGACCTTCGCGCGGTCGAGGGCGTCGAGCCGGCCGCCGGTCCACCGGAGCATCGAGGGCAGGGATTCCGGTTTACCGGCTTCGATGCCGTCGAGACCGAGCCGGCCGAGCAGGTCCCCGAGCGGCGTGGCGTCCGACCACCAGTAACCGGGCGCCTTCTCCATCGCGTCGTGCCCGCCGATATACAAAACGATACCCCCGCCTTTGACCCATTGCGCGACGGCCTCGTTTGTCCGCGCGGAAGCGGGCTTCATCACTTCGTAGCTGAGGATCAGCACGTCGGTATCCGCAAGGTCCGCGGGCGTCCGGATAAAATCGAGGGACTTGGTCTTCAGCGCAATGCCGTCCCGGATGAGCGGAACCGAAAGCCCTTCGACGGCCTGCAGGGGTTTTTTCGAGGTCTTTTCGTCGTGCCACGAAAGGGTGTCGGAGATGCCCAGCGCGACGCGCGGCGAGCCCGCGCTCAACGCAACGGCTTTGCCGGAGAGCCGCTGCAGGGCCGCGAACACGTTGAGCTGCTTGGTCTTGTATTCGTCGGGCGCGGCGAGGAAACTCCTGTCCGGCCAGGGCAGCACTTCGAAACGCTGAATCTCCGGCTGCATGAGCTGCGCGGCGACGGTATCACGGTATAGCGATTCATAATCGGCCCAGCTCAGGTCGGGGTTGTCCGCCTTCGGGTCGGCCAAGGCGTAAAAATCAATGTCCTCGACGGTGTCGACGTACGAGGCGTACTCGAGCGCGGCGTAGGAGTAGACGTCGGAGACGTCGGCGCCGTTGAACCGCAGTTTCATGCGCGCGGTGTCGCTCCAGGTCTGGCCGATGATGCCGTCGACGCCGGGCAGGGCCGCGTAATGGTCGATACCCGCGGTAATGCCGTAATTGTCGTAGTTGACCGTGCTGTGGGTCGCGATGACGATTTTTGTCTGAGGGCAGACGGCTTTGACGCGCGCGCTGACCTCGGTGACGGCCCGCTCAAACAGGTGCACTTTCAGCCGCGAGGCCT
The DNA here is from genome assembly GCA_022706685.1 of Bacillota bacterium. Lineage (GTDB taxonomy): Bacteria > Bacillota > Clostridia > Oscillospirales > Acutalibacteraceae > UBA1447. The sequence continues at coordinate 23,370 of JAKJCA010000015.1, read as the reverse complement.
GATATCTCGCCTGCGGCGACGAGGCGGGGTCCTTCCACGGCTCGCCGTAATAGGACTGCCATTCGGCTTTGAACGAGGCGGAGTAGCCCGCGTCGTCAAAAATCTCCGGCTCCTCGAGCGCGACCATGCGCGGGGCTTTGACGGCCAGGCACTTCTCAAGGCTGTCGCACAAATAGTCGATAAAGCCCTGCGTGGGGACCATATAGAACACGCTCGCCGAGGAAGGATGGTTGAGCAGACTGCCGTCTTTGCGCGTCTGCACTTCGTCCCTGTGGCCCGGCGGCGCGTCGACATAGGAGGTGTCCGCGCGGTTGACCGCGATCATCATATCGATGGCGTAGAGGTCTTCGCGCTGCGCCCACTTAGCGTAGAGGGCGGGGTCGAGGGTGTAGACCATCACCGAGTCGGTCGGGATATACAGCGCGTCTGTGAAGCCGCCGCCCGTCTGATAGGTCGTCACGGACCCGGGCACGGCGGCCGCCGGAAAGACCTGCTCGACCGCTTGCCGCGGAATAAAAAAGTTGAACAGGGCGTTGACGAGCGCCGCGGCCGCGGCCAGCAGCGCGAGGATTTTTATCATGACGGCTCTCCCCTTTCACTTTGCCTAAGGTCTTTCCCGGCCCCTGCCGTCGGGTTGCGGCAAAAGGCCTCGTATGTTTTCAGCGCGGTAGGAATCGAATAGCTGCGGCTGATTTCATCCGCGGTGGCCCAGACCGGCGGCTCGCCCGCGCCGCACTGCGCGGCACGTATAAAATACCCCTTCATGCGCCACTCCAGATGGGTGAAAATGTGCCTGGCCTCCGGCAGTTCATACACCTCGATGGGCGTGACGCCCAAACTCCGCGCAAACGCCGCCGCCGCCTCTGCGTTGAGGCGGCCTTCGGTGTTCGGGAACTCCCAGAGGTTGGGCAGCAGGCCTTTATCATCGCGTTTTCGCAGGGCGAAGCGGCCGTCGCAGGATATCACGAAGACGGTGATGTCCTCTATCCGGCGTTTCTTTTGCTGTGTTGTCACCGGTATTTCGGCCGTGAGGCCCTGCCGGAAGGCCTCGCAGCTATTCCGCGCCGGGCAAAGCCCGCACCGCGGCTCGCCGTTGGGCAGGCAGACCGTGGCGCCGAGGTCCATCAGCGCCTGGTTGAAGTCCCCCGCTTTTTCGGCCGGCAGCATTTGCGTGACCAGCAGTGTAAAGCGGCGCCTGGTATCCGGCTCGCCGATGTCTCCGCGGTCGGCGGCGAGACGGGCGATGACGCGCAGCACGTTCCCGTCCACGGCCGGCACCCGCTCGCCGAAGGCGATGGAGGCGATGGCGCCGGCGGTGTAGGCGCCGATGCCGGGCAAAGAAGCCAGCGCCTTGACGCCGGAGGGCACTTCCCCGCCGAAATCGCGGACCATGATTTGCGCCGCCTCTTTCAGGCGCAGGGCCCTGCCGTAATAGCCGAGTCCCTGCCAGAGTTTGAGCAATTTGTCCGTGTCGACGCGCGCGAGCGCCGCAACATCCGGGATTTCTGCAACAAAGCGGTCGAAGTAGGGTATGACCGTATCCACCCGCGTCTGCTGGAGCATAATCTCCGATATCCATACTTTATAGGGGCTCGGGTCCCGCCGCCAGGGCAGGTCCCGGGCTTCTTGACGGTACCAGTTCATCAGTTGTTCCCGAAAGGCTTCTGTGTTCATCCTATATCTTTCATCCGTTCAAACTGTTTCTGAACCGTACGGCCAGGCGGTAGACCGCCCGCCGGTTTTCGGCGGAAACGGTGTTTTCGTTGAAAAACAAAATGCCCTTCATGCGGTCGTTCCGCCTTGCGTAATCGAGCGCCCAGCCGCCGATTTCGGCGATGTCGGCGGGCGTTTTCTCCCAGATGGGGTAGTGGGGCAGCGCCCGGTTCCGCACGCAGAAATGCAGCACCGTATCGTTGGGCGCCAAGCGGTCGAGCAAGGCGTCGAAGTCCCGTTTTTCCATCACGGCGTGGGCGACGTGCGGGACGATACAGTCGACACCCGCGCCTGCAAGACGCGCCGGGTCGTGCCCCCAGCCGGGCGCGCACGACGAGTGCAGCCAGACCTGTGTGCCGGGGTGCGCCGTTTTGACGGCGCGGTTGAGCGCGCTCATTTTCTCGGTAATCAAATCGGTTTTCCACGCTTCAAAAACCGCGCTGCCGGCCTCTTCTTCGTCAAGGTTACGCCCCGACTCCTCAAAAAAACGCTGCGCGCAGCTTTCACAGCGGCAGGTGCCCGCCGCGACACTCAGCCGCTCGTAGGCGACGCTCGCGACGCCGCGGGGGGCGTAACGGCCCAGCAGGTCCATGATCTCGTCGTTTTCGAGCTGCCATGCATCGGCGTTAACGGGGCAGTAGAGCCATTTGCGCGCGGCGCCGCTTTCGCTAAGCTGCAGCTGCGCGCCGGGGTAGGAAACAGTGATTCTTTCGGGGTTATAGATGGCAAGGTTCGTAAACAGCTGCACATCGATGCCCCTGCCGTGTGCCAGTGTGATGAGTTCGGCGACAAACTCCGTCTCCTCCCGGGCATTGAGGCATGCGTTGTCGCGCAGGCATTCCAGCTGCGGATTTGCCACCGGCCAGCAGAAACCGTCGTGCGTCGGGTCGAAATAGGCGTAGGAGACCATCATCAGGCTCAGCAGGTTCATGCCGGCGCCGGCCATTTCACCAAGCAGGCACTCCAGCCGCGGCAGCGAGTTGCCTTCCGGCTGCGCCGACTCGTAGGTGATGCCCACCTGCCAGCCGAGATAGAACTGATCTTTGTCTTTTACATTATGATTCGATTTCATTTATGGTTTCGATAACAGTAGCTTAACTAATCGTCCACTTTTTCTTGACAATACCAATATTTCACCCTGTGACTTTGAAAAAAATCTTGCACAAAAGTAGCTTAACTAAGAGTCCACTTTTTCTTGACAATTCCATATGATATCAATTTTCAGAGGCTATTTTTCTCAGCGCAGTCCAGGTTATATCATTTGGTTATGCCGTGATTAAAGAGTTTGTAACAGTCTGCCGGCCCCTTGACATTTGAGAACCGACCCCCGATTAACTCAATCTGCCGTTACCCTGATTCTTGACTTTTTACTTATCATCCCAAACCAAAGAAATAGTGACGGAAGGACAGCGGCTACAAACAGAGCAATAAATTCGTTAATAGGTATCGAAACAAGTGGTATAAATAGCGGGTAAACAAGCAATGCAATCCCCATGATGTCTTCGGGTCTATCATCGCCAAAACATAATAACGCAATAATGTTGATAATTAAGAAAATTGCGCCCAAATACCAGACTGATAATAAACTTGATTTATAACTATTGAGAAACTTCAAAAAGCGACGTCCCACAGCAAAATACAGAAATAAAATAAAAATGTAATGCAATACTGCCAATACATATAAGCTATATGTCAACAATTTATTACTGCTTACAAATGAACCGCCGTTATCCCATTGATATTGATAAATTGGCGCTTCACTGAAAAAGCATATCAACGAAATTATAAAATGGGAAATCAAAACGACTAACATGTTTTTTTTCATATAGGCTACCTTCTTTGTTACGTTTGGACTGCGTCGAGAATTGTCCACTCAAAAATTGACATTGTCTTGGTACAAAACGCTGTATTTAAGCGGCATTTCCGTTTCTTGTTTGAATACGATACTGAACCGGGCTCAAGTAGCCGAGAGTTGCATGCAAACGTTTTCGGTTATAAAACAACTCGATGTATTCAAACAAATCTCTCTCTATTTCTTCCATTGTATCATATTTCCTGCGGTAAATGCACTCCTTCTTTAATGTAGCGAAAAAACCTTCCACGCATGAGTTGTCATAAGGGCAACCCGCCCGGCTCATGCTGCCGTCCATGTTGTTTTCGGCGAGCATTCTGCCATAATCCATGCTGCTGTATTGAACACCTCTGTCGCTGTGAAACAGTATTTTATTCCCTTGTTCGTTTCTGGCCAGGGCGTTACTGAGCGCCCTTTTTACCAGTTCGGTGTTGATGTTCTTGCTTACGGTATACCCGATGATTTCACGGTTGTACAAATCCATAACGACCGCTAAATATACCCAGCCCAATGTTGACTTAATGTAGGTGATATCTCCTGCCCAAACCTCGTTCAGTTCCGGTACCCGGAACTGCCTGTCTAACCGGTTGTCGCTGAATCTGCCGTCTGATTTGCAGTTGGGATAGGGCTTGAACTTTCTTTGCAACTCAGGATACAGGCCGTTTTCTCGCATGATCTTCCTTATTATATATACGCTAAGGCTTATCCCTTCCGCTTCCAATGCCCGCTGCATTTTACGGTAACCGTACACTCTCTTGTTACGCTCGAATATGTCCCTTACAGCCCGTGCTTTCCAGGCCTGCATGGCCTGTTTTTCTTTCTGTCTGTTGTAGGCTTTCAGCCATTTGTAATAGGTGCTTTTATTTAACCCCAACGCCTCACACATCTCCTGAAGCGTTCCGCTGCCCTTGTAATAATAGACAGCCTCGCATTTCATCCTTGGGGTTGAATGAAGATGTGCAGGGATTTTTTTAATATTTCCACCTTATTCCTTTCGGTTTCCAGTTCCTTTTCTTTTACCTTGACTTCTTTTTCAAGCTCTTTGACGCGGCAAAGTAGCTCAGAATTGCTCTTCGGCTCGCTCCGTTTCATTCCTTTGCTTTCCGCGTAACTCGGCAGCTTATTCTTCCGCCGGTAATCCCTCACCCATCGGCACACCGTGTTTGTATCGATTCCCAGTTCTTCCGCCATGCTTGTGGCCGATACTCCGGTTTCGATAACATGCCTGGCTGTCCTTTCTCTCATTTCTTCCGAATACTTGCTGTTATTACTTGGCATTGCGCTGATCCCTCCTATGCATATGATAGCATTTTTTTAGAGTCCACTTTTTTCAGCGCAGTCCAACAGCATTTTCATTATTTCAATAAAAATATTCTTTTTTGTGTACCATTCATGGGACTCAACGGCCGTTTTGACGCTCGGAACAGCTTTTATTGCGTAAATGAAAGAAACCGGACGCTGCGTCTGTCCGCCTCGCCCGGTGAAATGATTAACCGGTTTTAACTATATGATTGAAAACAAATTTGCGAAAATTCCATTGACAGCACCGAGCCCTCTTATGCGTATGATATCAATTTTCGGAGTCTACTTTTCTTAGCGCAGTCCAGGATGTTTCTTTGACGCTTGGCGTCTCCGTTTGCCGTAAGCCGACATCATACCAACGCGCCGATGCCGCGCCGGCCGAATTACACCCACTATTAAAGTGTTTATTTTTTCAGCTTCACGAGGAAAGCCTGCCCGGGCGCGATGTCGAGTTCGAGGGCGTTGTCTTTGATATCAACCTCGCCGGCGGGCCGCAAGCCCAGCGCGGTAATCTCGCTGAGTTTCGCCTCGGTGTATCCGCCCGGTTCCATGCGCCACAGGCGCTTGCAGCCGTTTTTGCTGTAAGCGATGCGGCTGTTTTCAAGGAAGGTGACCGGTAAAAACAAGTCGTCGCCCGTCTTCATCACCACACCGTTCTTGGCGATTTTGCCTTCGCGCGCGTGCGACACCGTGCCGTCGGTGTAGCGCATACGCACACGGCCGCCGCGGCCGGCGAGTTTCTCTTTTTGCAGGGTTGAGAGATAAAAATACGGGATATTGTAAGCGGCGAACTGCCGCAGAAACTCTTTATGCCAGGCGTCGGGGTCCCCCTCATTGAAGCGCCAGAGTTCCTCGCCGTGGAGGTTGCCATATAGTATTTTGCCATACGGTCCTTTGAGCACCCCGCCGGCGTATTGATTGGGATAGACGCGGTAAATCTCGCGCCGCTTGAGTTTGTCCACCCACCAGATGGCCGGCAGCTGCCCGAGCGTGTCAACGGGATAAAGCCGCCACAAGAGGTCGCGCACGACTTTGCCGTACAGCAGCACCGTCAGCGGGCCTTCCCGGTAGGTGAATTCGGAGGTGACGTCGACGCCGTTTTCGGCGAAGGCAGCGATCATCTTTTTGCGGTACGCCTGCATGGTTTTGATATCGACTTTCGGCTTACGGTTGACGTAGCACTGGAAGTTGTCCACATGCACCGTGCCCGCCGCCTTCAAGGGCAGCAGGTCGAAGAGCATCTGTATCCGTTTGTGGAAAAGGCCGCTTTCCCACTCCTCTTGATAACTGATTTTATAGCAGGGCAGGCCGTTATAATGTTCGATTGCGGCGGGCCGGCCTTTGCGGTCGCGGATGAGGGCGTTATTCTTTCTGTATTCCGGCATCAGCGGGCTGTTGTCGTAGGCGTCGGTCAAGTTGATGTGCACGCTGATGACGGTGTTGTATTTTTTCGCTTCGTCCATCAGCCAAAGCATGCTCTCGAGCGCGGAGGCGTCCCCCGGCCGTTTCAGCGCGGGGTTGACCTCTGTAAAGTCAGGGTACTTGTCATCATGTCCGTTGTACTGCCAGCCGACGAGGTAGATGATTTTCGGCGCGCCGAGGGTCAGCGCGTCGGCCTGCCGGACAATCTCCATCGCCCGCTCGAAATTGCATTCCACCGCGCTGCCGCCCTTGCCGTCCGGGCGCGCCATGAAAAGCTTCATCATCATGGTTTTGGTGTAGTCGAACCTTGCCATGCGTCACCTTCCGCTGCTGTTGATCATCACAGGGCTTTCAGTCCCTGCCGGCGGCAAAGACCTCCGCCAGTTTCAGCCGGGTATAGCCCGCCTGCGCCGCCGGCCGCCAGGTGTCTGCGCTGCCGGTCTCAAACGCGACCGACGCTTCCAGGGCCGTGGCGTCATAGAAAATACTCATGACGTTGTCTTTGTTGTCGCCCGCCGCGGCGCAGATTTCCATCGCTTCGGCGGCCGTCATCGGGTGCGCCGGACCGGGGGCCGCGTAGCGGGCCCATCGGCCTTTGGCGTCCTCGAAGGGCAGGCCCTCGGTGAGCGAGCGGATCGCCAGCGAAATCGGCCGGTAGAGGTCCCTCCATGTTCTGCCCTGCGTTGCGTCGCCGGAATTGTTCTCTCCCGCGGGGCCTTTGTCGGTATATTGGCCGCTCCTGACGGTTTTGGAAAAAGCGGTGTCCGCGCGCACGACGGCGTCTTTGAGCGCGATACCGTAGGGTTTCGGCCTGCCGTCAAACAAGAGCGTTTCGCCCGAGCGGCCGACCGCGACCGCGCCGCGTTCGCGCGCGTCGTCGTCGGCGAGGATCTCGGTATATTGCGCGTCGACCTCGACGCTGACGCCGGCGGGCGCGAACGCCGACGTGCCGAAGCCGCGCGGGTCGCCCCAGCCGATGTTGAAGCAGTAGCCCTGAACAAAATGACCTTTTTCGATGATATCGCAGGCCTCTTTGAGGTTGCGCGCGGTGTCGAGCACCTCGCGGAACACATAATGCCAGGGCCTGCCGTCGAGCGTCTCCCGCTCGTTGAACGCCCCGATTTCGCCGAGCGCCACGCCGTTTTCGTTGATGCCCGCCAGCGCGCCGAGAAAGCCGATATAGCCGAATACGGCCGACGCCGGGCCCGGCTCGCCGTTTTCGCCGACGGGGTGATAGACCGTCACGCATTTGTTCGCCGCCATCCCCGTATCCTTCGCCCAGTCGAGGTTGCGGCAGCCGTAGAGTTTGCCCTGTTCGCAGCGGCTGCCCCACGCCATGTAGGCGCTGCACTGGATCGGCGGGCTTTTGCGCTCTTTACCGTCCCAGACGGGCTCGACATCCTCCTGCGGCTCCTCCATGAGCAAAGAAAGCATCTTTTCCATCTGCCAGTAACTGGTGAACTCCGGCACGGCGGCCACTGTCTCGAGCATTTCAAGCGTCAGGGGAACGCCCGCCTCCCGCGCTGCGTCGGCGATGCCGCGCAGTTCGTCAAGGTAAACGGCCGGCACGTGTTTGGCGTAAAAAGACCAGGCACGGCTGCCGATGGCCGTCACGAACGGTCCCGGAAGGCCGGACTCGCCGAGCATGCCTTGAACCATGGCGAAGCTGCCGTATATTTTTTCCCCGAGCATCGCGCCGATCTGCCGACCCATTTCGTAATGGGTACCCGCCACGTGAACGGCGTGCAGCGGGCCGCCGGGGGCGTCGAGTTTTTCCACGAAAGCGCAGCCGCTGCGCGCGACGATTTCGCCCCCGAAGCCGTTGAGCCGGATGCCGGATGTGTTGTTTCCCATATTGATTCAACCTCCAAAAATATTCGCGCCGGCGAATACCCGCGTTATTCCCAAAAGAACAGCCGCATATCCCCGCCGCCGAGGGTAAAGGCCACTTCGCCCGTCGATGTTTCCACCGGTACGGTTTGCCCGGTCAGCGCGTCGACGTAATACAGGTTTTTCCCCGTTGCGGCATCGACCGACAGCGTGATTTGCTGCGCGGTTTCGGCGCTTGAGCCGTGCTGCTGCTCCGGCAGCAGGCCGTTGCCGGATGTCAGGGCGTTGCAGACGGCGAAATACCGACGGCTTTTGCCCGATTCAAAGCTGACGCCGGGCAGCGCGGCGAAATAACCGATATAGACGTCGCCGCTGAGGCCGTCGTTTTCGGCGCCGGTGTTGACAACCGCAATATTGTCCAGCGCGTATTTCGCGCACGGGGTAAAGTCGCGCACGGTTTTCGGCCGCACGTTATCCGCTATGATACCCAGCGCCTTGTGCAGGCCGCGTACCACGCGCACGTCCGTGGTCTGCAGTTTGACCAGGTGCGGCGAGAGGTTCCTGGTTTCCCTGTTGATTTGCGCGTACTCGTCGAAGTGGCGGGTGGGCCTGCCCTCCGAGTCAAACAGCAGGAACATATCGGCGTTGTAGATGATTCTGAACAGGTTGAGCCATTTGCCGCCCATAGTCAGCGTCATGTTGGCGGTGGCTCTTTTCTGCGACTCGGTGATTTCGTACCTGCCCGTCGCGGGCGGGCTGTCGCCCGTCTTGTAGCCCAGCAGGTACTGCCCGAAGGGGATCGGCTGCCTGCCGCTGCCGTCCCAACCGGCCATGGCGGGGACGCGCACAAAGTTGATGGAATCGGCCAACACGGCGCCCATTTTCCAGTCCGGGGTCGGGTTGGCGCCAATGTCGAAATAGTAGGAGTCGAAGGTCAGCAGGTCCGGCCGCGCGACACGCATATATTCGGCCATCTGCTTGCGCGTCCATTGGTTGCACCACTGGTTGGAATGCATCAGCACGCCGGGGTGGCGCTGCCTGAAATCGTCAAACCATTGTTTGAATATCAGGACCTGCCTGTCGCTGTATGCGTTTTCGTCGCCGATGCAGACGCTGACGAGGCGGTCGGCGTATTGCAGCTGCGCGGGCGTCATCCACTCCTCGCCCGTCGGTTCGAAAGACGACGAGCCGCCGCCGGTGGGCGCCTGCGCCAAGCCCCACAAAAAGCCCGGTTCGGCCGCGTGCAGGGCGGCGTTGAACATCGAACCCTCATAGTACGAAGGGCCGAAACCGAGTTGTTTGAGTTCGCCGGCGGGGATGCAGCGCTCGCCGGAAGTGTCCGAGGGCACCCACGCCTGCAGAACGATGCCTTTTTCCATGATGATCCTGTTCCCCTCCGAGAGCGTCTTGCCCCCGTATCCGGGCGGGTTTTGCAGCGCGCAGACCAGCGCCGCGATCAAGGCGGCAAGCGCGGCGATTTTTTTGAAGAGCAGGGCAACCATACCGGCCATATAACCACCTCCCGTGAACAGTCAATTTGACAACAGTTTACCATATCCGCTATTTAATGAAAAGAAAAAGCGGCCGGGGCGCGCGCTATCGTATCGGCGCCGAACTTTCGCCATGATGAAAAAGCGACGGACCGTATTGCCTGACAATCAATATGGATATATGAAATTTTTTCAACAGTGATATAATGATATTGGTACGCAGAAAATCACTCATATAAATCGTCTTTGTTATTGAAAGGTGAATACCTATGAAAATCATCAAGACAATAACCGCTTTGTTGATAGCGGCGCTACTGGCGGCAGGCTCCCTGCCCTTTGCGGCACTGTTCGGCAGCGGCCGGAACGCCGCCGGATTCGCCCGAGGGATTTTTGACATCGCGGCGCTGGCGGCGGACGAAGATATTTACACCTATACCGTAGCAAACAATCAGTCGACCATCACCGGGACAAAGCAATACGTCGGCGGAGCCGTCACATTGCCGGAATATTTGGGCGGTTATCCGGTAACGGCTGTCGCTTCGTTCGCTTTTTCCAACGTGACAAGTATTACGAGCGTCGTTTTCCCTTCCGGGTTAAGCAGTATCGGGCAGGCGGCGTTTTCCGGCTGCTCGGGTTTGCAGAGCGTTTCGTTCCCCGAAACGTTGACCGACATCGGGATATCGGCCTTCAACGGCTGCTCAAGTCTGGCTGCGGTAAGCCTGCCCAACGACATTTTATCGCTGAACAATTACCTCTTTAAGAATTGCACCCAACTCGGCTCGGTGACATTGCCGGCGTCGCTCGAATCCATCGGGCAGTACGCCTTTCAAAACTGCCTTTCGCTTCAAAACGTCACGTTGCCCCAAAACCTGCAAAGCATCGGCATGTTCGCGTTTGAAAAATGCTCCGCGCTCCAAAGCATCGCCATTCCGGACAGCGTCACATTGATCGGCCAAAACGCGTTCGAAGGATGCACTGCGCTCGGCACCCTGACTCTTTCGGAAAACCTTTCCAAAATCGAATACGAAACCTTCAAAGGGTGTACGGCGCTCACAAGCGTAACGTTCCCAGAAAACCTGACGGAAATCGGCTGGGCATCTTTCTCGGGCTGCACGAACCTTTCAAGCATTACCCTCAATGCCGGATTGAAAAAAATCTATACGGCGGCATTCAGTTTTTGCAACAAGCTGCGTATCGTTGCGATACCGGACACGGTAACCATGATCGACAACCGCGCTTTCTGGTATTGCAACGGACTGCTGAGCGTTACCATCCCGCACAACACCCTCAATTTCGGCAGCGACGGGGACAGTTTCCAATACTGCACGAATCTGACCATTTATTGCACGCCGGGTTCCGTGGCGGCCTATGCGCAGGACCACAGTATTCCTTACGTTTTTATCACACCGGTTACGGTTCAGTTTAACGCCAACGGCGGTTCGCCCAATATGACGGTTACGCAAAACTGCGGCACGGCGCTGACGGCGCCGGTTGTGACAAGAACCGGTTACACCTTCACCGGCTGGCAGCCCGCCGTACCGGCCGTGATGCCGACGGCCAATACGACTTACACCGCCCAGTGGACGGTGAACCAGTACACCATTACGTTTGACGCAAACGGCGGCACGGGGGGCTGGACCAAACAAAAAACATACGGCGACACGCTGACACCGCCTGTCGTAACAAAGGACCTGTATCTTTTCTCGGCGTGGATACCGGCGCCGCCGGCAACCGTGCCCGCTTCCAACGCGACCTATACGGCGCAGTGGACGCCGATTTATACCTACACCGTCACGGGGGGAACCGTGACCATTACCGGCTGCAGCACGCTGGTAACGGGCGCGCTGACCATCCCGTCGGCCCTCGACGGCTTTCCTGTGACGGCGATCGCCTATCAGGCGTTCAAGGACTGTACGGGCATCACCGCGCTGACCATCCCGTCGAGCGTCACATGGATCGACTCCCGCGCCTTTATGGGCTGTACGGGTTTGACTGCCGTAACAATTCCGGCGTCTGTCACAAGCATCGGCAACCAGGCGTTTCAGGATTGCACGGCGCTGGCGTCGGTCACCCTGCCCGATACGCTGGCGCAGATCGGTTCCGGCGTTTTCTTCAATACGGCCTGGCTCAACGCAAAGCCGGACGGCCCGGTCTATGCGGGGAAAATCTTTTACCGGTATAAGGGCACCATGCCCGCCGGCACAACGCTAACCGTAGCCGCGGGAACACTGGGCATCGGCGGCAGCGCGTTTTCCGGCTTTGCCAATCTGTCGGGGATTACGCTGCCGGAAAGCCTGACGGCCATCGGGGCAAGCGCTTTTAACGGCTGTTCGGGGTTGACGACCCTGATCATGCCCGAGAGCGTCGCGGTCATCGGCAGCAACGCGTTTAATAACTGCGCCGCGTTGACCCTGGGCGTGTTCCCGGAGTCTTACGCCCATACCTACGCCAATGAAAACAGCATTCCGCACGCTTTCGTCGCCAGGATAACCTTCGATGCCAACGGGGGGACGGGCGGCTGCGTACAGACGCTCTTCTACGGCGCCCCGCTGACCGCGCCGGCCGTCCAAAAAACCAGCTATGTGCTCGGCAGCTGGCTGCCGGCGGTGCCGGCGGTCGTGCCGGAGGGGAACGCGACGTATGTAGCGCAGTGGGTCACCGTGTTCAGCTACACGGTCAAAGACTCCGTCGCGACCGTAACGGGCACGAATATCACCGTCAGCGGAGCACAGGCAATCCCCGCCCAGCTGGGCGGGTACCCTGTCAAGTTTATCGGGGAGGCGGCGTTCAGAAACATGAACCTGATGACTTCCATGACGATACCCGACGGCGTGCTGAGCATCGCCGGCGGCGCGTTTGACGGCTGCTCGGGGCTGACGTCCGTTACCATACCGGCCAGCGTGCGGGAAATCGGGACCAACGCGTTCCACGGCTGCCCGAATCTGGTCATCTACTGCTATCCCGACTCCTACGCCATCGAATACGCGGAAACTTATCACCTCCAGTACCGGGTCCGCGTCACGGTCACTTTTCACCTCAACGGCGGGACGGGGACGGTACCGGCAGCGCTTAACGGGCTCAACGGCGACGCGGTCGCGCTGCCCGCGCAGGGGGACATCACCCGGGACGGATACCATTTCCTCGGCTGGGCGAAATCCGCCGCCGCGACCGCGCCGCTCGGGTCGTATGCCATGGAAACACGCGACAGGACACTCTACGCCGTGTGGAGCATGATCCCGGCGCTTGCCGCGCGAAGCGGTTCAACCACCGTGCTCAACGCGCAAAGCGGTTTCATTTACGGGCTCGCCACCGGCCTGACAAAAACGGCTTTTGAAAGCACTTTTGTCAGCGTTGCCGGGAACGGCCGCCTTCAATACGCCCCGGATACGGGCAGCATCGGCACCGGTACCAAGGTACAGGTGATCGACAACATCACCGGGCTGGCCGTGCAGACGTTCACGGTCGTCATTTTCGGCGACGTCAACGGCGACGGCAACATTGATGCGGGCGACGCCGGCATCATCGTCGATTACGAAAACTTCTTTGTCACATGGGATCCGTCCGCGGACGCCGCCCTGCTGAAAGCGGCCGACGTCAACGGCGACGGCAACGTGGATACCGGGGACGCCGGCATCGTCGTCGACCACGAGAACTTCATGCTGACCATCAGCCAGGCAACGGGGCTGCCCGTGTAAAAAACAGGCGGCCGACCTTTCACCCAAACGAGATAATTAAATAGACAGAGTAAACCGGCTTCCATCCAGCCATCATTTCCTTCAAAAAAAAACGGGAAAGGTGATTGAAATGGCAAGGTATCTGTTCAGGCGGTTTTGCACTGCTTTCCTGGCAATTCTGATGTGTCTTTCGGTTTTGCCCGCCGGTGGCTTGCGGGTAACCGCGTCCGCGGCGACCCAAAACGGTTACGCGGCCGGTGATATCATTTCTTTCGGTCTTTACCCCCAAACGAAGGTCACCAATGCAGGCCTGATCACCGCCCTTAACGGCTGCACCCTGTCAGCGGACAACACCGTCCTTTACGGCGGGGATAAATACCAGCGCGTGTACTTTACCCAGTATTCACCGCGCTATCTGACTTTTGACCCGACAGCCGAGAACAGTTACCAGGACGATAACGGGTATTTTATCAACACCGTCTACTGGTTCAAATTCGAGCCTGTCGGGTGGCGGGTATTGTCGAATACAGACGGCGTTCTCATGATCATGGCAGATAAAATACTGGATACGGCTTTTTATGATGAAACCCTTGCCAGCGTCACATGGGAAACGAGCGCGCTGCGCGCATGGCTCAACAGCGACTTTTACGGCAAAGTGTTTACAATCAATGAAAAGACCAAAGTATTGCCAAGCACCATTGTCAATGAAAACAACCCCTGGAGCGGAGCCGCCGGCGGCAATGTCACCGCCGACAGACTGTTTTTGCTTTCATATGCCGATACAATTAACACCTCGTACGGTTTTAATTCTGTTTACGATACGGTTGATGCCTCACGCCAGGTGAAGGGAACAGACTACTCAAAAAGCAGAGGCTTATTCGTTGCAAGCACGACTTATGCCGGCAACAGCAGATGGTGGCTCCGGTCACCGGGCTGGAACTCGGTCAACGCCGGTTATGTCAGCCAATCCGGCAACAGTTCAAGTTATGCGCAAGTGATAAACGCCGATATCGGTATCCGCCCCGTATGCCGGATACGCCTGACGCCGTCGGCGTACGCCGCGGGTGAAATTGTCGAGTTCGGTTCTTATCCGCAGAGCGCGGTGACAAACAGCACTTTAATCACGGCTCTCAATAGCTGCGCCCTGTCTGCTGACAATACGGTTATTTACAAAGGTGCGAAATATAAAAAGGTCCTTTTCTCGCAATACTATTCCATCACGGGCGGATACACGGACAACACAGCGTATACTTTCCAGGATAATAACGGGTACTATAAAAACACCGTCTACTGGTTCCTCTGCGAACCGGTGAAATGGAAAGTGCTGGCCAGCAACAACGGCAGCCTGTTCGCCATGGCTGTGAATATCGTCGATTCCAAAATGTATTACCAGACCCACACAGCCGTCACCTGGGAGACTTCCTCCATCCGTTCATGGCTGAATAATGAGTTCTTCAACGCCGCTTTTTGCGAGGAAGAGCGGTGCCTGGTCAAAACAAGCCAGACAGCCAATGCAAACAACCCGACTTACGGCGTTCCCGGCGGCAGCGCGACGGCGGATAAACTGTTTTGTCTATCTTTTGCCGAAGCATCCGACGCCGCTTATCAATTCAGCGCAAATTCTACACAGGACCCCGACCGCGAAGCAAAGGGCACGGATTACTCAAAATGCAACGGGCTTTTTGTCAACGACGGCACACCGTTTTACGGCAACAGCGAGTGGTGGCTGCGCTCCCCCGGCAGCGAGTCGGCTAACGCGGGCAATGTGCTGGTCGGGGGACTCTATTCCTATGACGGCACCGGCGTCAACCAGGCCTGTATCGGTGTCCGCCCCGCCATCAGGATTAATCTGCAATCCGCGGCGTTCATACCCACGGCAAACTCCGCCTGCAAGGTGGACACGGAAAATAAACTCATCTACGGGCTGACAACCGGACTGAACTCACTGGACGGCTATGTGGAGAGCATCAACGGATTTTTGCTCAGCTACACCGGGACCATCGGCACCGGTACAAGGGTGAACGTTTCAACCGGCGGCTGGGTGACCGACAGCTATAAAACCTTGATTTTCGGCGACGTCAACGGCGACGGCAACATCGACTCCTCCGACGCCGGCATCATTGTGGATTACGAAAACTTCCTGATTACCTGGGACCCGGTCATGGATGCCGTATTTCTGAAAGCCGGCGATGTCAACGGCGACGGGAATGTGGACAGCAGCGACGCCGGCATCGTTGTCGACCACGAGAACTTTATACTGACCATCAGCCAGACGGGGCCGTAAAAAGCGCACAAACAGCTTTTCCGGCTGCGTTTTCTGTCCCGCAGCAAAAATCGGACGGTATTAAGCAATTTAGCGCCCGTAAAGTGATATAGCTTTACAGGCGCTAAATCCATTTGAAGCGGTCTATCCGGTAAAAGAAGGCAGTTCGTCGAGCGTAATCGCGTATTTGTGGTTGTAAGCCTTGATGAGGTTCTCTTTGGTGTTCCAGGCATCGTCCGTCAAAAAGGTCGAGTGCCAGGTCATGAAGTAGCACCAGTCGGTGTTCCAGAGGTTCAGCGCGTCCATGTCGGGGATCGTTCCGTTTTCATGGAAGCAGATCGGCTTCCTCTCCCCGATAAAGAGTTTGACGCGGTGGTACAGCACCGCCTGCGTGCCGCCGTAATAACTGTCGGCGCCGGCGATATCGACGTAGCCGTCTCCGGGGTACCACAACTCGGGCAGCCGGGGTTTGGCCTGGTAGCCGCAGACCCAGATGAGGTTGTCCAGGTTCCAGACATCGGTGTAGCGCGTGTACATAATGCGCCACAGTCTCACAAAATTGCGGGCGCCCCCGCGGCTCCACCAGAACCAGTCGCCGCCGACTTCATGGAAAGGTCTCCAAAGCACGGGGACGTCCGCGTCGTCGAGCTGTTTGAGCGCCGCCGCGGCCTTGTCCATGCCGGCGACGAGGGCGGCGTATTCGGGAGTTCCTTCGGTCAAAGCGGCGTCCCAGTCGGCGATGTCGGTATGCAGGCTCTCCGGGTAGCCCTTGTCGAAATTGCTGCCGCAGTGCCAGCAGATGGTCACGATGCCGCCGCGCTCCCACCACTGTTTGGAACGTTCGACGACGTCGGCGAAATTGTCGTTGATGAAATCAAAGCCGCGCAGGGCGGGCAGTCTGCCGGTGACCTGCTCGATGTAATCGATCTCGTAATCGGGGTTCGGGTACCAGTTCGATTCCTGCTGCCCCGTGATGATGCCGTGGTGGTAGACCGAACAGATGTAGCCGTAAACGGCCCTGGTGTTTGCCGAGGCGTCGGCATTGCTCAGCTGGCCGTATTCGGTCACGGCGAAGCGGCGGGAGTCGGGGCCGGCGGTGATGGACGGGAATAACATAATGATAAGGCTCAGCAGAGCCGCGGCAATCCTTCTCAAAACAGAAAACCCCTTTCTGTCTAACGCTGGCAACCTTTATCTATTATATCACACGGTTGGGGCCGAGAATGTCGGGGCTGTTGAGCAGCGAGTCGGCCTGCGTAATCGCGCGGATAACCCGGCAGGGCACGCCGGCTGCCAGGGTATTGGGCGGAATGTCCTGCGTCACGACGCTGCCCGCGCCGACGACAGCGCCGTCGCCGATGGTGACCCCGGCGCAGACGATAACGCCCGCGGCCAGCCAGACGTCGTTGCCGATGACGGTCGGTTTCGCGTAGCAGGGTTTGAACACTTCGCCGTTCTCGTCGAGCATGCCGTGGCGCTCGGCGGCGACGAGCGGGTGCATGGGCGTGGCGATGGTCACGTTCGGCCCCGCCTGGAAATGGTCGCCGATGGTGACGGGCGCATCGTCAAGCACGCAGAAGTTGTAGTTGGCGAAACAACGGTTGCCGATGGTCGTGTGGATGCCGTAGTTGAAAAAGATCGGCCCCTGGAAATAGACGTTCTCGCCGCATTGTTTGAGGATTTTCCGGGTGATTTCGGCGCGCAGCTGCTTGTCGTCCTCGTTGGTAAGGTTGTACTGCGCGCTGAGCAGATGCGCCATCCGCTTGGCGGCCCTGAGTTCGTCGCCGTTGGGGTTGAACAGCTGGCCTGCCAGAAGTCTTTCGTGCTGCGTCATAGTGAAGTTCCTTTCTTTCTGCCGGGCCGCTTACCGCCCGCTTGTTTCGTTTTTGCGCCGGAATTCGCCGCGCGGCAGGGCAAAGCACACGTCGTCGGTCCACTCGCCGCGAATAAAAGCGTTACGGGGCAGGTACGCCCCGCGGAGGAAACCCGCCTTTTCCAGCAGGCCGATGCTCGCCGCGTTGCGCGCGTCGGCCTGGGTCTCGACCTTTTCCATGCCCAGCGTGTCAAACAGGTAGGCCAGCAGGCATTCGAGCGTTTCGAGGGCGAAGCCCTGCCTCTGGCAGGCGGGACTTATGGTAATGCCGACCGTGGCCTGCCTGCCGCCGGGCTGCGTGTAAACACCGCAGTCGCCGATCAGGGAACGGGACGCCTTCTCTTCAACAGCGATCTGAAACCAGGTGCCGGGGATACCGGGCTCGGCCTTCGATTGCTCTGTGACAAAGCAAAGCGCTTTTTCCGGCGTCATGTTTTCCCAGCCCTCACCCTGGTAGCGGTACACCCGCTCGTCGCTGCGGTAGAGGTAAAACGCCTTTGCGTCGTCCTGACGGAAGCGGCGTAAAACCAGCCGGGGGCTTTCGATCGCGGTGAAATGAACGGTGTCCATGTTTGACGTCCTTATCCGGCGGTGCGCCGCGTCAGGGGTTGACGAGAAAGGGCTGCTCCAAATCGAGGTCCCATGCGCCGGCAGCCGCATTGAAAAACCAGTACCGCACGGCGGGGTGTTCGCGGTTGCGGGTATAGACGGAGTCTTCCGCAAGCAGTTCGTCGGCGTTGCGCTGCATGATATTCTCCACCTGCCGGCGGAAGTCCGCAAGCAAATCCGCGTATTCGGGGCGGCCGGCAAGGTTTTGGAGTTCCGCGGGGTCTTCGCTCACATCATAAATTTCCTCGGGCGGACGGACGCTGCCGGCGTAGGCGCGCAGGTACGCCTCCTTCCCGCAAGCTTTGATGAAATCGTGCACCGCCGGTATCGGCCAGCCTGGGCGGAAATTGCGGATGTATTTGTAGCGTTCGGTGCGCATGCCGCGCATCGGCTCGTTGGGGTTGTCCCAGCCTTTTTCAAAAAAGACCGCCTCTCGCGCCCGCGCCCCGCTTTCCATCGCGGGCAGGAGGCTGACGCCGTCAAGGCCTTCCGGGGTTCGGACGCCGGCGATTTCGCACACCGTCGGCAGGATGTCGCAGTGCGAGGACAGCGTTTCTATCTTTGCCGTTCCAAGCCACGCGGGGCCCCAGAAGACCAGCGGCGTTTGGACCCCCGAATCGTAGAGGGTCTGTTTTGCCCGCGGCAGATCGACGCCGTGGTCGACGGTAAAGAGAACCAGCGTGTCGTCCCGCCTGCCGCCTGCCCGCACGCAGTCGAGGATTTGCCCGAGCGCGCGGTCGCCGAGCGCGAGTTGTTTGCAGAACGCCGCGAAGCGCCCGCGCGTCCCCTGCGTGTCCGGCAGGCCGGGCAGTTTGGGCGGAAAGACGGCGGCCTGCGCCTCTTCCGCCGCAATCTGGCTGATGTCGTAAGGCGAGTGCGCCTCATGCAGGTTCGCGCAAAGGAAAAAAGGTTCGTCAGCCGCCGGGCTTTGCAGGAATTCGCATACTTGCGCGGCCACCCAGGCGCCGTCGGAACGCTCGGTCCGCTGCTCCAGATAGCCGACGATGTCGCGGCCGATGTCGTCGCCCGCATAGCCGAAGCGGGGGTCGCGCATGTAGCCGCTGTGCTCCCTGCCGCCGAAAAGAAGGGTCCTGTATCCAGCCGCGCCGAGCAGTTTCGGCAGCGTCACCTCGTCCGGGTCGCAACGGCTCAAGTGGGTATGGTGGACGTATTTGCCCGTCAGGATCCCAAGGCGGCTGGGCATGCAGACGCTCGCGACCGAATAATGGTTGAGGAAGACGGCACCTTCCTGCGCCATGCGGTCCGCGTTGGGCGTAAAGGAGCCCGGCGCGCCGCAGAAGCCGAACTGTCTGCCCGAGTCGTGCATGGTGATTTCGATGATGCCTTTCGGTTTCCTTGTCTGCATAGGCGCCTTTTCTCCCGTCGTTTTGCCGCCTAACCCCGCGCGGGTTCGAGCGTAACCCCGAAACGGATGCGGCGGGTGGAATGAATCAGGTCGAATTGAATCACATAAGCCCCGGCGTCCCTGTCGACCTCAACAATTTCGCCTTCGCCCATGATGGCGTGGACCACGCGGTCGCCCGCTTGGAAGGCCGGCCCTTGATCGCGCGCTTCCATCGCCTTTTCGCAGGCCTCGATGAGCCGCTTCGACTCGGCGATAAAACGCTCGTCGGGCCGCTCGGTGTATTCGAGGAGCGAAGGTTCGACGTTGAGAATAAAACGCGAGGGGTAGCGGAAAGTACCGTCGTGGTTGCGGCCTTCCGCCTCGCTCAGGCACAGGCCCCGCTCTGCGCGGGTTACGGCGACAAAAGCGAGGCGGCGCTCCTCCTCCATGGCCTGCGCGGTCATGGTCTTTTTGGAGGGGAATATGCCTTCGTTGAGCCCGCAGATAAAAACATAGGGGAACTCGAGCCCTTTGGCCGAATGGACGGTCATCAGTTTGACCGCCCCGCCGCCGAAGGCGGTGTCGGTGTTGGTCATCAGGGAAACGTGGGCGAGATAGTCTTCGAGCTTGCTCTCCTCCCCGCAGGAGGTCTCAAATTCGTACACCGCCTGTTTGAGTTCCGCCAGGTTGTCGAGGCGCTCGTGGCTGCCCTGTGTCCTGAGCGCCGTCTCGTAGCCGCTCTCGTCGAGCAGCGCGCCGAGCAGTTCGGACACAGGCATATCGCCGCTGCGCGCGGCGTAACGCTCGATGAGGGCATGGAACTGTTTGGCTTTGGTGCCCAGAAAAATCTCGTCGTCGAGCAGGCGGCCGAACGCCTCGTACAGCGAGAGGTTATCCCGCGCGGCGGCGGCTTCGATAAACTTCATGCGCCGGTCGCCGATGTTGCGCTTGGGGTTGTTGGCGACGCGCCGGAAAGAAAGGTCGTCTTTGTACGCGACGAGCCGCAGGTAGGCAATCGCGTCCTTAATCTCCGCCCGGCCAAAAAACTGCACGCCGCTGTAGATTTTGTAAGGAACGCCTTCTTTGAGAAAAACCTCCTCGACGCTGCGCGAGACGAAGTGCGCGCGGTACAGCACCGCGATATCGCCCGGCTGCGTACCGGCGTCCGTCAGGTCCCTCACCCGGTACGCGATCCACCGCGCCTCCGCCTCGGTGTTTTTGGCGTGGTGGCAGAGGGGCTTGTCCCCTGCCGGCTTGACGGCGGTCAGGTCCTTTTTGATGCGCATGGCGTTATGCGCAATCAGCGAGTTCGCGGCGGCCAGTATCTGCGGCGTTGAGCGGTAGTTGATGTTCATCATCACGGTTTTGGTGCCGGGGAACTGCTTGTCAAAATCCAGCAGAAAGCGGACGTCCGCGCCGCGCCAGGTGTATATCGTCTGGTCCGGGTCGCCGACGACGAAAAGGTTGCGGTGGTACCCGCATAGCACGCTCATCAGGCGGTATTGCAAAGCGTCGATATCCTGGAACTCGTCGACCATGATGTATTCCAGGCGCTTCTGCCATTTCAGGCGGATGCCTTCGTCTTCGTTGAAAATGTAAAGCGTGAACACGATCAGGTCGTTGTAGTCGAGCCCGAAGCATTTTTTCTGCTGGTAGAGGTAGCCCCAAAAGATGACGTCGTCCGCCTCTACGGCGTCGAGGTACCTGCGGCGCAGTTCCTCGAGCGAGAGCTGAATCAAATGGCAGTAATAGTCGGGCTGTTTGATTGTCTTGCGGATTTCAATCATATCGCGCGCTTCGCCGAACGTCCTGTCGCGCAGGGTCAGCGAGCGCTCTTCATAGATGATTTTGAGCATCTGGTCAATGTCGGCATTGTCGAGCACCAGAAAGCTTTTGGGGTAGCGCACGGCGTTGATATCCTCCTGCAGCACCGTCACGCAGAAACTGTGGAAGGTGCTGATGTAGCCGGTGTCGTTCTCCCCGGTGAGGCGGCGGATGCGCTGCTTCATCTCGTTGGCGGATTTGTTGGTGAAGGTGACGCACAGGATATGCGAGGGCAGAATGCCGATTTCGTTGACCAGAAAGGCGAAGCGGTGCGCTAGCGCTCGCGTCTTGCCGGAACCCGCTCCGGCGATGACGCGGATATATCCTTCGGTCGACCGGACCGCCTCCAGCTGCTGCGCGTTGAGGCCTGAAAGCAAATCGCTCATAACGGCGTTCTCCCGAAACACGGTTGCGGTAACGGCTGCTTTTTTTCTTATTTTACCACACCTGCCTTGCCGTGTCGCCAGCCGTTTTCGGCGATTTGCGGCGACTCACTGCGCCGTTCTGTTTGAAATCGGCAGCGGCAGCTTATATAATGATTTGTAACCATCGGGAGGCGGATATGAAGGAAGTCGAACTGTACGCACCGGTCAAGGAACTGCTGACCGGCCTGGGCTATGAGGTCAGGGCAGAGGTCAAAGATATGGATGTTATTGGGATGAAAGATTCGTCCTTCATCGCCGTCGAACTGAAAACCTCCCTAACGCTGAAACTGCTGCTGCAGGCCACCCAGAGGCAGAAGCTGGCCGAAAAGGTCTATGTCGCCATCCCGGCGCCCGGGGGCAGGCAGCGATGGTCCAAAGCCTACAAAGAGACCGAGCATCTGCTCAGGCGGCTGGAATTGGGGCTGATACTGGTTCATTTCAAAGAAACGCCCTATGCCGAGCTGGTCTTTGAGCCGAAGGCGTGCGACAGAAACACATATCTGGCGCGCAATAAAAAGAAGCGGATCGCGGCGCTGCTTGAGGCGGCGGGCCGTCACGGCGACGGCAACACGGGCGGCACGAATGGGAAGCTGATGACCGTCTACCGCGAAAAGGCGCTGCTGGCCGCCTGCTTTTTGGCGGATAAAGGCGAACTGAGCGTCAAGCAGCTGCGTGAGCTGACGCGCAATGAAAATATACAGGCGATGCTGCGCAACAACCATTACGGTTGGTTTTCAAAGGCACGGCACGGCGTTTATACCCTCACCGAAGCGGGGGCGATGGCGCTCGAAGAATACGCCGAAGTCGCCGGCATTCTCAAAGAGGAACTCGATAATACCGTCGAGGCGGAAGGATAAAAAGCGGAAATCTACCGAATGGTCTGCTACTGTCAAGGGGTGCAACCACAAAACAGCCCCGCGGAGTATCCGCGGAGCTGTGCGCTGTTGTGAGTGGACTCATGCCGGCACTTCGACGCTTTCCTCCCGCGCCTCGGCATTCTCGCGCGCGACGTTGAACAGCGAGTAGAAGTAGCCCTTGCGGTTCATCAGCTCGTAAAAACTGCCCGTTTCCGCGACGGCGCCGTTGTTGAGGGCGATGATGGAATCGAACTGCCTGAGGATGCTCTCGTCGAGTTTGTGGGTGACGATGATTTTCGTCAGGCCTTTGAGCGACAGGATGGAATTGGTCACCGAGAACGCCGTCGCGTTGTCGAGCGCCGCTGTCGCCTCGTCCATGAGCAAAACGGGGGTGCGGCGTATCAGGCAGCGGGCGATGGAAACGCGCTGTTTTTCGCCGCCCGAGAGGTTGCGCCCGCCCTCGCCGCAGGGGTAGTCGTCGCCTTTCTCGTCGACCAGTTCTTTCAGGCCGGCGAGCTGAACCGCGCGCTCGTACTGCTCGGGTTCAAAATCCTTGAACATGGTGACGTTGTTTTTCAAACTGCTGTCAAAGAGGAAGACGTTCTGCTGCACCACGCTGACCGTATCGTAGAGGCTCTCGAGCGAAATCTCGCGCAGTTCCCTGCCGTCGACAAGCACCTTGCCCTCATACCCGCCGAAATAGCCCAGCAGGAGGCTCAGCAGCGTCGATTTGCCCGAACCGCTTCCGCCGACGATGGCGTAACTTTTATTTTTGGCAAAGTCGAGTGAAATATTTCTCAGCACATCCCGGCCCTCGTCGTAGGCGAAACTGACGTTGCGCAGGGCGATGGATTTTTTAAGGCCTTCGGCTTCGACAAGACCGCCGGCGGG
>JAKJCA010000072.1 GCA_022706685.1 Bacillota bacterium | reverse complement strand
TGTATAAAACACCCACCTTTTCTCCGTATACCGAGGGACACATCTACACCGTCCCTCGGAAAGGACGGAGAAAAAAATGAAGCACAATTTGAAAATCAGCGTTTCGAAGAAGCCCACCGAGGGCGGTGTCGTCAGATGCCAACGTGTATCAATGCGCGAACGACTACTTCGGCATTTCTTCGGTGAAAAGCGCCGTGTGATGGTAATCGTGCCAGGTGACAGTGTCGAGTCCGTATCCATTACGGAACTGCCCGGCGGAGGTGATGAAGCCAATGAACAATGACAACGCACCGCTGTTACCGATGCCAATTAAGGTAAAGCCCTACGCTCACCAGATCAATGCATTCAATTTTGTTAGCAAGAAACTTGGACTTATACCGGGAAGCACATATTCGCCAGTGGGGTATTCTAAACGGAGCAGGCAATGAACGCTGGCATACCAGCAACATTAACAATATTCTGCGAAATGAAAAGTACACCGGAGACGCTCTTCTGCAGAAAACTTACACGGTCGATTTTCTTACAAAGAAGCGAGTCAAGAACAACGGCATCGTTCCGCAGTACTATGTAGAAAACAGCCATGAAGCCATCATACCGAAAGAAATCTTCATGCAAGTGCAGGAGGAGCTTATCCGCCGCCGCATCGTCCACACCAGCCCGAGCGGGAAGAAAAGGACATTCAGCAGCAACCACTGCTTCTCTCAGATAGTTATCTGCGGGAAATGCGGCGAGGTTTTTCGCAGGGTGCATTGGAATAACCGAGGCAAAAAGTCTATCGTCTGGCGCTGTGCCAGCCGGTTGGAAAACACAGGACTTTTCTGCGATGCCCGCACAGTGCCGGAGAGCCAAATCGAGCAGGTGATTGTCACCGCTATCAATCAGGCGCTTTGCGAAAAAAACAATTTCCTCACTACTCTGCGGGACAACATCGCTGCCGTCATAAGCCGTGAAAGCGACAAGGCTATGGTGGATATTGATAAGCAGCTGGAAGAGCTGCAAACAGAGCTTCTGAAGTTGGCCACCTCCAACGCGGATTATGAGAAAGTCGGCGACGAGATTCACCACCTGCGTGACCAGAAGCAAAAGCTACTCCTTGATAACGCCAACCGTGATGAACTCAAAAAGCGTATGGCTGATATGAGTACATTTCTCAAGAAGCAGTCCACCGCTCTTACCAAATACGATGAGCAGCTTGTCCGGAGACTGATTGATAAGGTCACGGTCTTCGAGGATAAATTTACTGTGGAATTCAAGTCAGGATTGACGGTGGATGTTAATGGATAAGTGTTCAGCGTCAGCCCTCAGAATTTGTATTACAGGAAGAAAAGAAAAGTGTTTTGAATTGGATTATACTAATAAAAACTATTATTATAAATAAAAATATTGACAAAATAAATATATTTATTTATAATAGCAATAGGGATGGTGATAATAAAAGTGAGAATTGACGAACAACTAAAGATGCTTTGCTTGAAATCTAATATGTCTTTGGCTGAAATGGCAAGAAGACTAAATAAAACTCCTCAGGCATTTAATCAAAAAATGAAAAGAGGCAATTTCACTGTGGAGGAATTGACGGATATTGCACTCGTATCCGGTTGCGTACTGAAGTGCGAGTTTGTGTATCCGAATGGAGATAAGATTACGATAGAATAATCAGGAGTACGATTATGATTGAATATATTGAAGGGGATATTTTTGAAAGTCCAGCACAGGTTATCGTAAATACGGTTAATACAGTTGGCGTGATGGGAAAGGGTCTAGCACTTTCCTTTAAGCAACGCTATCCCCAAATGTTTGAAAAATATAGAGCTGCTTGTGAAAAGCACCTGTTGACCATCGGAAAACTAATGCTGTTTTATGAAACAGACCATTGGCTGTTACTATTTCCGACAAAGGAGCATTGGCGCAATCCGTCAAAACTCGAATATATTGAAAAAGGGCTAATGAAGTTTGTACAAACTTATGCAGAGAAAAGCATAACTTCCATTGCGTTTCCGCGTCTGGGCTGCGGAAACGGTGAATTGGATTGGACGGATGTGAAACCGCTAATGGAACGGTATCTTAAAGAGCTTCCGATCGATGTATATATCTACCTTCGTCCCAATCCCGATCTTGTTCCGGAGCATAAAGAACCTCAGAAAACGATAGCGTGGCTCAAAGAAAATGCGAAGGATATGTCTTTCAATGGCGTAAAGGATGATTTGACAAATTTGAGTACTATGATTCCGTATTCGTTTGAGATTCGGGGACAAAAATATGAGATGAAGTACAACGGTGACCGTCTACAAATATCCTCAGTAAATACGGGAAAAACGTGGGAGATTGAAGAAAACCGCCTGTACTCCGTGTGGGATGATATCCGTGTACGCTCCATATTTTCCGAAAATGATGCAAACGAAACAGACAAACTTGTGTACGGATTGCTTTATGCAACCGGATACCTATCAAAGATAAAAATTTTTGACCCCAAGACCGACAGTATGGTTGATGGATATCAGGTTAACTCAGGATTAGGCAGGGTCCGTGCATTCAAGGAGGACTGATATGGAGTATATCGATATTATTCGAGATAACTGTAAAAATCACAGTCCGGTTTCTTGGTGGCCACGGTTTGCTTTCCACTATACTGATGTTACCAATGCCGTCAGCATTCTGGATTCCGGTTATCTGTACAGTCGGGCTGATGCCACGCATCTTAAAGTAATGCATAACGATAACGCCAGTCGCCAGGTCATTGATATGACAAATTCGGATGTTGTGTCCAAGGTCAGATTCTATTTTCGTCCACTGACCCCGACGCAGTATTACAATGAGGGTTATAAACACCCAGACTTACGCTATGACCGAGATGAAAATGCAAATGTACCTGTACCGATCTTTTTGCTGTTTGATTTAGAAAAGTTACTGCGTATACCCGGCGTACAGTTTTCTGAAACCTCTCAAGCGGGTTACGGTTCAGAAGTATACAGCGGTGTGGAGGCTTTTTCAAAGCTGAACTTTGACTTCATTTATGATAATAGCTTTGACAGGTTTGATGAAACAAAGGCATACCGTCATGCAGAGCTCATGCATCCGAATTCAATGCCTATTGAGGCCTGTATAAGCCATATTCTATGCCGAAATAGCCTAGAACGCACAACGCTTCTGAATTTGCTTCGTGAAACGAACCATTTTGCCTTCGAAAAATATAAAAACATTATTAAGGTATACAAGCGTGACACTTTCGAGAATAACGGTATTTTCATAACCGACTGTTCTTATAATGGAAACGCTGTCAGTATTTCTTTTTCTGATACTTATGAAGGTAAACGGTATATTGAGAGAATGATGGAAAGAGCCGGAATCTCGGACCTCAAGCCAATAAAGGTCAGGGTATTACTGAAATGGTTTAATTCAAAAACTGTCTTCAGGCAAGAATCAATCGAAACGCTTATAGATGTACGCAACCCAGGAGGTATTCTGACAATCAAAGGACTTCCGGATGTTCGGCAGGCAAAGAACATTGGTATAACTGTCTGGTTTGACAATAAGTTGATGTGTTATATTATACAGCCTTTGGATTCTTCAGAGATATGGAAATAACCAGTGTGTCACTGCCTACGAGTACAGGTTTACCGTCGAATTAAATCCGGTGTAAAATGATGTTAGTGAAAAACTTTCAAAAGAATTAGGCACTCTACGGTATGAGCGTAGAGTGCCTTTGCATTGCATGCTGACATAGGATATACATAACGGGTTTTATTGTGATACTACCACGGTCATCATGAACAAGACTTTCATTCCTTATGTTGATGATGTTCTGCCCGTCTTATTACATCTGAATCGTCCATGTCGACAAACGCCTTGGCAAGTGCTTTGGCAGTAACCAATCAGCACTAACATCCAACCTGGACACACAACCTCAAAAAAATCCGAAAAAACATCTAAATCGTCCACTCGCGAAGGCTGACATCTAACCAGTACACTCGCCGAGCACTGACATCTAACCTGACCTCTTAACTATCACATATGGCCTTTATGGACTTGTTCCCGTGGAGCGAAAAATTCTCATTTTCGGCTGGTGGATTTTATAACCATATGTGCTAAAAGCCTTGATTTACAAGGCTTTTTTACACACTTAATCTTTTACCCTTGACATCAATACTACGCACTCGACGTGGACGGCACGGACGAGGTTTCCCTGACCGAAGCGCTCGTCTGGGGCAGAAAACTCATCGGCGAATACGAACGTTACTATAAGGGCTACCTTACGGGATACGAGCGGATGGAACTCGCCGCGACGGGCTCAATGCTCGGCATCCGCGAAACGCGCCGGATTACGGGCGCTTATGTGCTCACGCTGGACGATTTCGTCAGCCGCGCCGTGTTCGACGATGAAATCGGCCGTTACTGCTACCCGGTGGATATCCACGCTTCCGACAACTCCGCGGCGAGTTTCGACGGCTTTTATGCCGACCACATGAAGTACCGCTATGCGGAAGGGGAGAGCTACGGCGTGCCCTACCGTATCCTGGTGCCCAAAAGGGTGGGCAATCTGCTCGTGGCGGGCCGCTGCGTATCCGCCGACCGGGCGATGCAGTCGTCGATACGTGTCATGCCCGGCTGCTATATTACCGGCCAGGCGGCGGGCGTCGCAGCGGCGCTGTGCGTGCGCGGCGGTACAAAACCCGCGCAGGCCGACGTGTGCGCGGTGCAGCGGCGGCTGAAAGAAACGGGGATGTACCTGCCCCATCTGCGCGGTTGAAACCGTAAAAAAGCGGCGCCTTCCTTTTCGGGAGGGCGCCGCATAGCATTTAATAAGGATCAGCGCAAGGGGACTGTGTGGCCTTTTTGAACCAGGAATGCCTTTTCGCCCAGCGCCAGCATCGGCGCGTCGTTTTTTACGGAGTCCGTGTAGACGTTGATAAACCGGTATTGCGGCGCCTCGGCCGCCAGGCGGCGGACCTTTTCAGCGCCCTTGCAGTTTTTTCCTTTGATTTTCCCGCTGGCCGCGTCGACGTGCGTACAGACCAGTTTTTCCGTTTTCAGCCGTTCGCAAACGGGCCTGAGCAGAAAATCGGGCGACGCGGAGCATACGACGGCGGGCCGCGGCCGGTTCTCCGGCAGAAAAAAGGGATAGATATGCCTCTCGTTCGCATCCCAGAACAAAGCGGCTTCTTCGGCGGCGTCGATCCCTTTCAGGAAGGCGAGGCTGCGCGACTTCGCGTCCGCGCTGTCGCCGAGATGCAGCAAAAATTTCAGCGCGCCAGCCGCCTGCACGGGCAGGTACCTTAGCAGCGAAGGCCGCTTTTTCAGGCAAAAAAGCCAAAAGCGCATGCCGGAGTCCCATGGGAACACCGTTTTGTCGAAATCGTACAGGTCCGCCTCGACGGTTGAGCCCATCGTCGAATCCCTTTCCCGTCAGTTCCGCCCGGCGCGCCGGAAATCTTCCTGTGTCAGGAATACCTCGACGCCGCGCAGACTGATATTTTTCGCTACGCCGCGGTACATGACCGTGAAATCACCGCGCCCGCATAGCCTTGCGCGCGCCAGCACGCCGCTGCGCCAGACGATGTCGACCTTGACGCCGCCTTTGGCGGTCAGCCCGTTGATTTGCCCGTTGCGCCATTTCGAAGGCAGTGCGGGCAGCAGCAGCACCGTATTGCCGCGGCTTTGCATCAGCATTTCCGTCATGCCGCTGACCGAACCGAAATTGCCGTCGATCTGGAAAGGCGGGTGCGCGTCGAACAGGTTGGCGTAGGTGCCTCCGCCGCCTCGGTAGTTCACGCCGACTGACTTGACAAAGCGCAGCTGCCGCTCCAGCAGGCGCAGCGCGCGGTCGCCGTCCTGCAGCCGTGCCCAGAAGTTGATTTTCCACCCCAGACTCCAGCCCGTCCCCTCGTCGCCGCGCAGTTCGAGCGTTTTTCTCGCCGCCTCGGCGAATTCTGGCGTCGCCTCGGGCGTGATGAGGTTGGCGGGGTGCAGGGCGTACAGGTGCGATATATGGCGGTGATGGGGCTCGGCTTCCTCGTATTCCTCATACCATTCCAGCAACTGCCCGCGGCTGCCGACGCGCAAGGGCAGCAGTTTCAGCAGCGCTTCGCCGATACGGCCGACGCGTTCGTCGTGGCTGCCGAGAATCTCGCTTGCCTTGACGCAGTTGCCGAACAGGTCCCTGATGATGGAAATGGTCATCGTTGTTGTCGCCGCGACGCTGCAGCGTTTGCCGTGATAGAGGAACGTATTTTCGGGCGATGTGGACGGCGCGAAAATCAGGAAGCCGTCCTTGTCGGCCACCAGGCAGTCAAGGTAGAACTCCGCCGCAGAGAGCATCACCGGGAAGGCGCGCCGCTCGAGGAAATCCCGGTCGAGCGTGTACTCGTAATGCTCGAACAGATGGCGGCAAAGCCAGCCCGGCGACATCGGCCAGAAGGCGTACACGGCGGAGTCAAAAACCGGCACCGTATGCCGCCAGAGGTCGACGTTGTGGTGGCTGACGAAGCCCTTCGCGCCGTAATGCACCTGCGCGGTGCGGCGCCCCGCTGCGGCAAGTTCTTCGACCATCTTCAGCAGCGGCGCGTGCAATTCGGGCATCGAGCACATCAGCACCGGCCAATAGTTCATTTCGGTATTGATGTTGACCGTATAGTTGGCGTGCCACGGGGGCGAGTAGAGGTTGTTCCAAATCCCCTGCAGGTTGGACGGCTGCGAGCCTTCCCGCGACGAGGCGATGGCCAGATAGCGGCCGTAGTTGTAGAAAAGCGCGTACAGGGAACGGTCTGCCCCCGTCTTTTCAAAGCGTTTGAGCCGCTTGTCGGTCGGGATGTTCTCTAGTTTATCCGAGCCGAGATCCAGCTCCACGCGGTCGTAATACTGCTGGTAGTCTTCCGTATGCGCCGCCTTGAGCGTGTCGAAATCCGCGGCGTTCAGGAGCGTTTGCGCTACCGCCTCTTCATACGGTTTCCCGTCGGTGAAAGGCTGGCGGTCAAAGCCGTTGAAACTGGTTTCGCAGGCGATGAGAACGGTTGTGTCGCTCGCGGAGGCGACGGTGACGGCGCTTGTACCGCAGGTAATCTGCCCGTTGCCGGTCACCCGTACCGCCGCGCGGAAACGGATGCCCCGCCGCTCGGGCTCTTCGTGGTAACAGATGTTGGCGTCCTTTCGGCCTTCGTTGAACTCCGATGGGCATTCCCCGTCGATGATCAGCATCCCGCCTTCGGCGCGCCGGCTGATTTTCAGCGGGCTGGTAAACCGCAGCGTGAAATCCTCGCGGCCGCCAGAGGTTTTCAGCCGAAGCGCGACGACGCGCCCCGGCCAGCTGGCGAAAAGTTCCCGTTTATGTTTTACGGCGCCTGTTTGGTATTCGACTTCCGCGATGCCGGTGCGCAAATCGAGGCTCCTGCGGTAATTGGCGGCTTTCTGTTTGCGCTTGTAGTCGATGATCAGGTCGCCCAGGGGCATATAGGCCTGGCTGCGCGTCCCCAGGCAATGCCGCTCGATTTCTTCCTG
Organism: Bacillota bacterium; assembly: GCA_022706685.1. Classification (GTDB taxonomy): domain Bacteria; phylum Bacillota; class Clostridia; order Oscillospirales; family Acutalibacteraceae; genus UBA1447. Next base: position 4,988 of record JAKJCA010000072.1, on the reverse strand, counting down.
CGCTTCGAGCAGTTTGCCTTGCAGCGCCAAATCCCGCGCCTTGCGGTAACTGTCCGCGCTGCCTTCGACGGTTTTGTCGTACGGGTAGCCGCTCCAGAGTTCGTCGTGGTTGAGGGAGATGATTTCGCTGCCGGTTTTGCCGTACACCATGGCGCCGAGCGTCCCGTTGCCAAGCGGCAGCGCCTGCGTCCAGGCGCGCGCGGGCTTATCGTACCAAAGAACATGGCTGTCGCTTTTCATACAGACCCTCCCCGGCGGTTCATACGCCGAATTTCGCCCTTCTGAGCTGTTCGACCGGCGTACAGCCGGCCGCCGGCACATATCCTTTCAGCGGCACGATTTTCTCGTTGACCGCGTCGAGTATCCAATCCGCCTGGGGGAAGAAAAACTCGTCGAACTCAAACGGGGGCGTAATCCAGTTGCGCGCGCCCACGACGGCTGGCGGGGCGTCGAGATCATCGAAGCACAGCTCGGCGATATTCCTGGCCACGTCGTTGAGGAAGGAACCCCTCGCGCAGGCGTCCGAGACCAGAACCGCCCTGCCGGTCTTTTTAACCGATTCCACAATCGCGGAATAGTCGAGCGGCACGAGGCTGTGCAGGTTGATAATCTCCGCGCTCATCCCGTAGTCCCGCCCGAGTATATCGGCCGCTTCCACGGCTTTGTAGAGCGCCGCCCCGACCGTCAGCAAGGTGATGTCGCTGCCCATACGCACGGTGTTCGTCGAGCCGATTTCGATTTCGTACGGTTCGGCTGGCACGCCGCCTTTGGCAAAACGCTCGCCCATGTCGTAGATGCGCTGGCTCTCGAAGAAAACGACGGGGTCCGTCGAATTGAGCGCGGCGGCCATCAGGCCTTTCGCCTCGTACGGCGTGGCGGGGAAGCAGACCTTGAGACCCGGGATATGCGCGCACAGCGAGGTCCAGTCCTGCGAATGCTGGGCGCCGTATTTGGCGCCGACCGACACGCGCACCACCACGGGCATTTTCAGGATACCCGAACTCATGGCCTGCCATTTGGACAGCTGGTTGAAGATTTCGTCGCCCGCGCGCCCGATAAAGTCGGCGTACATCAGCTCGACGACCACGCGGCCGCCGCAAAGGCCGTAACCGACCGCGGAACCAACGATCGCGGCCTCCGAAATCGGCGCGTTGAACAGCCGCGAATAAGGCAGGCAGTCCATCAGACCGCGGTAGATGGCAAAAGCGCCGCCCCAGTCCCTGACGTCCTCGCCGTAGGAGATGAGCGTCGGGTCCTCGTAGTATTTCTCAATCAGCGCCTCCGAAACGGCGTCGCGGATATTGTATTGTTTCAGCTTGGGCACCGGTTTGCCGTCGACGGTTTCGGTCCTCGTTTTTTCCCTGATTTGCGTGTACCGCGCGCACTGCTCGAGCGGGACCAGCGCTTCGGGCTCCCTGTCGTCGAGTTTCTGGATATGGAGGTTCGAGAACATCATTTTTTCAATATAGCGCGGGTCGCCCTTCAAGTCGGCGTAGGGGGAAAGTTCCTTATCCGAGGCGAGCGCGCAGATGTCCGTCATGCGGCGCCTGGTTTCTTCAAGGATGGCGTCGCACTGTGCCGCCTGGGCCGCGCCGGCCCGAATAAGGGCCTCGCGGTACGTCAGCAGCGGGTCAACCGCCTGCCAGGCCTCGATTTCCTCTTTCGAGCGGTAGGCGTTCTGGTCCGAGGTGGAATGTCCGCTGTAGCGGTACGTGACGACGTCAAGCAGGCAGGGCCCGTCTCCGCTTTCGAGGATTTCCTTCTTGCGGCGGCGTCGATCACCGCCAGCGGATTAAACCCGTCGACGCGCTCCGCATGCAGCTGCGTGGGGCTGATGCCCGCGCCGATACGCGCGAGCATGTCGTAGGCCATGGTTTCACCGCGTGTCTGGCCGCCCATGCCGTAGGCGTTGTCGAATACGTTGAACAGCACTTTCAGCCCGCCGTTCTTGCCTTCCTCCCACAGCGTTTTGAACTGGTCCATCGCCGCGAAGTTGAGCGCTTCCCAAACCGGGCCGCAGCCGAGGGAGCCGTCGCCGATATTGCACACGACGATGCCGGGTTTGCGGTTGCATTTTTTATACAGCGCCGCGCCGGCTGCGATGGTAGCCGAACCGCCGACGATGGCGTTGTTCGGGTACACGCCGAACGGCAGGAAAAAAGCGTGCATGGAGCCCCCCATGCCTTTGTTAAAGCCGTTTTCCCGGGCAAAAATTTCCGCGAGCGCGCCGTAGAGCACAAATTCGACGGCCAGTTCTTTTACCGTCGCCGCCTTGCTGCGCTTTTCGACCGCCCTGAGGGTATTGCCGCCCAAAAAGCCTTTCATGATGGCATCCAATTCCTCGTCGGGCAGTTTCTCGATGCACGAGAGCGACTTAGCGAGGATTTCGCTGTGGCTGCGGTGGCTGCCGAAGGCGAAATCGTCGCGCCCGAGCAGATACGCCTGGCCGACGGCGGCGGCCTCCTGCCCGACGGAAAGATGCGCCGGGCCGGGATAGGTGGTCTCGATGCCGTTATAGACCCCCTGCGTCTTGATGAGGCTTAGCATCGACTCGAATTCGCGCAAAATGGCGATGTCGCGGTAGATGCGCAGCAAATCTTCGTCGGAATATCGCTCCCTCTCCTGCTCGAGCGTCCGGCAATAAACGTTGACATCGATATCCCTGAATGTGATTTTGCCCGCTTCCCGTGTTTTCGCCGGGTCGACAAACAATGACTTCGGCATAGTCTAAAACTCCTTCGGGTTGTTATTCGCTATGGTTGTTGTCAGATTTCAAACAGCGCTTCGCGGATGACCTCGCCGACGGTAGGGTGGGGGAAGACCAGCTGCTTGAGGCGGTCCGGCGTGAAGCGTGTCTCGAGCATCAGCGCGGCGCCGAAAATCATCTCCGAGGCGTAACTGCCGATGAGATGGACGCCGATGAGGTGGTTCGTCTTCTTGTTGACGACGATTTTCGCGATGCCGTTGCCGCCTTCGACCTCGGCCATATACCTGCCGCTGAGCCTCATGGAGGCGGTGACGCACTTTGCGTCGATGCCCTTTGCGGCCGCGCCCGCGAGCGTCTCGCCGACGCAGGCGACCTCAGGGTTGGTATAGATGACGTTGGCGATGGCGGAATAGTCCATCCGGTCCTTGACGCCGAGCATGTGGTTGACGGCGACCTCGCTCTCGCGGTAGGCGGTATGGGCGAGCATCGAGATGCCGTTGACGTCGCCCGACGCGTACACGCCGTCGACGTTGGTGCGCATGTGGTCGTCGGTCACGATGGCGCCCTTGTCGCAGTAAACGCCGAGTTTTTCCAGCCCGAAACCTTCCGTGACCGGCTTGCGCCCGATGGAGACGAGCACTTTCTGCGTTTCGAGCGTATGCGTTCCGGCCGCGTCGGCGTAGACGACGCTGTCGTCGCCCACGGCTGTCACTTTGCTCGACAGCTTGAAATCGATGCCCGCTTTTTTACAGCCGGCGAGCAGCAGTTTCGATATTTCTTCATCAATAGGCCCTGCGATTTTATCGAGCATTTCAATGACGGTGACTTTTACGCCTGCCCGGCAATAGTAGGAGGCCATTTCCAGTCCGACCACGCCGCCGCCGATGACGGTCATGCTTTGGGGCAGCGTTTCCAGTTCGAGGATTTCGCGGCTGGTGGCGGCGAAACCCGTTGCCAGCGCCTTGTCGAGGCCGGGAATCGGCGGCAGAATCGGGACCGAGCCCGTCGCGATCAGCAACCGCCTGCCCGCGGCCTCGCCGGAGGCGGAGCGCACGGTGAACAAAGGCCCGTCCCTGCCGGTAATTTCCGCCCTTTCGGGGCGAACGGCGACGCCGAGTTTCTTCATCGAAGCGTCGATGCCGGCGACGAGCTGGCGCACCACTTTGTTTTTTCTGGCCATGACGGCGGCGTGGTCGAGCTTGACGTCGCGCGCCGTCACCCCGTATTTTTCGCCCGCCGACGCGTATTCAAAAACTTTTGCGCTGTGCAGCAGCGCTTTGGACGGGATGCAGCCCTCGTTGAGGCAAACCCCGCCGAGCGCGCGCTCCTCGTACAGGAGAGTTTTCAGGCCGCCCGCCGCGGCCCTTTCCGCCGCAAGGTAGCCCGCAGGCCCGCCGCCGATCATGATCAGGTCATACGTTTCCATGGTTTTCCTCCGTTACATGCTGATGTGCTGCGTGATATTTTCGAGCGTGGCGCATAAATCCGCGGCAAAGCGCGCCTCGGCGGCTCCGTCTGCCGCCCGGTGGTCGTAAGTGACGGAAAGGCCCATCGCGGGATAAGGTTTGTATTGTTCTTTTTCACCCTTCAGCCTCGTAATAATAGAACACACGCCGAGGATGGCTGTCTGAGGCGGGTTGATGATGGGCGTGAACATCTCGACGCCGAACGCGCCGAGGTTCGAGACGGTAAAACTACCGCCTTTGAGGTAGTCTGGGTTGACGGTTCCCTGCTTCGCGAGGGCCGCGAGGCGTTTGACTTCCGCGGAAATCCCGCGTATATCGAGCGTATCGGCAAAAAACACCGTCGGCACCATCAGCCCGCGGGGCGTATCCGTCGCGACGCCCAGATGCACGTTGTCGAAATGCCTGATCGTGCCCGCGTTGAGCATGTGCGCGTTGAAGTCGGGATGCCGCTTGAGCACACGCGACACCGCGAACAGGACGATGTCGTTGATGGTAATGCCTGCGAGCGCCTCGTCGCCGCTGGCTTTGAAACGGGCGCGCAACTCGAGCAGTTGAGACGCGTCGAAACTGTGGTGGTGCGTCAGCTGCGCCGAGTTCGATATGCTGGCCGTCATCGCGGCGGCGACCGCCTTGCGCAGGTTGCCGAACACCGTGTCGGCATAGCCGATTTTTTCGCCGTTGGGGGCCGTCAAAACCGCCGGCGCCGCCGGAACGGGCAAAGCGCCCTGCGGTCCCTGTTCGTTGATAAGCGCGGCGATATCCCTTTCAATCACGCGGCCGCCGGGTCCGCTGGGGTTGGCCAGCAGGGGATTGAC
>JAKJCA010000071.1 GCA_022706685.1 Bacillota bacterium | reverse complement strand
CAAGAAGCAAGTTGTATCACAGCACGTCTAACATCTAAAATCTAATGTCTAACATCTAGCATCGCACCTTGAAAACTGAACAAAGAAAGTAAATGCGAAATGGTAAATTATTGAGGGTAACAGCTACAATAAATTATCGTCGAGTAAGAGAACAGAACCAAGTGATTCAAACGAAAGAAAAGTGGTCAAGCTACAAAGAGCGCAAGGGGAATGCCTTGGCACTGGGAGCCGACGAAGGACGCAGCAATCTGCGAAAAGCCGCGGGGAGCCGAAAGCAGGCGTCGATCCGCGGGTATCCGAATGGGGAAACCCGGCTGAGCAATACTCAGTCAGCGTATGGTGAATCCATAGTCATACGCGGGGAACCGCCCGAACTGAAACATCTAAGTAGGGCGAGGAAAAGAAATCAACCGAGATTCCGCAAGTAGTGGCGAGCGAACGCGGAGCAGGCCAAACCGGGGATAGAAATATCCGCGGGGTTAGGACGGCGCACGGTATTGGCGAGGGTTAGCGGAAGGACATGGGACGGTCCACCAGAGAGAGTGATAGTCTCGTACGCGAAAACCCGAACCAGCCAGCCGTATCCAGAGTACCGCCGGGCACGTGAAATCCGGTGGGAACGCGGGGGGACCATCCTCCAAGCCTAAATACTACCCAGTGACCGATAGCGTATAGTACTGTGAAGGAAAGGTGAAAAGAACCCCGGGAGGGGAGTGAAAAGAACCTGAAACCTTGTGCTTACAAGCACGCAAAGCACGTCAAGGTGTGATGCGGTACCTTTTGTAGAATGGTCCGGCGAGTGAATGTGACTAGCGAGGTTAAGCGTTTCAGACGCGAAGCCGCAGCGAAAGCGAGTCTTAACAGGGCGTATGAAGTTAGTCGTATTCGACCCGAAACCGGGTGACCTAGCCATGTCCAGGCTGAAGTGGAGGTAAAACTCCATGGAGGGCCGAACCCACTCCCGTTGAAATGGTAGGGGATGAGGTGTGGCTAGCGGAGAAATTCCAATCGAACCCGGAGATAGCTGGTTCTCTCCGAAATAGCTTTAGGGCTAGCCTCGATTTGACATTACCGGAGGTAGAGCACTGAATGGGCTAGGGGGCGAGAGTCTACCGAACCCTATCAAACTCCGAATGCCGGATAATGATAATCGGGAGTCAGACCATGGGAGATAAGTTTCATGGTCGAAAGGGAAACAGCCCAGACCCACAGCTAAGGTCCCGAAGGATGGTTAAGTGGAAAAGGATGTGGAGGCGCACAGACAACCAGGATGTTGGCTCAGAAGCAGCCATTCATTGAAAGAGTGCGTAACAGCTCACTGGTCGAGTGGCTCCGCGCCGAAGATTTAACGGGGCTAAACCATACACCGAAGCTTGGGAATCTAGATGTTAGACATTAGACATTAGACGTTAGACACGAAGGGTAGGGGTGACATCTCAAATGGGAGGTTATCGCGATTTAAAGGTGTACGAGAAGTCGTATGCCGCAGCAAGAGCGATATACAAGATCACGGAGACATTTCCGAAAGAGGAGATGTACGGCATGGTCAACCAAATGAGAAGGGCATCACTATCAATCCCGATGAATATATCGGAAGGATACGCAAAGAGAGGAAGCCAAATCGAATTCAAGCGATTTTTGATGATGGCGATAGGCTCTGCAAACGAAATGAGCGTACTGATCGATTTTTCAAAGGATTTCGGGTATATCGGAAAAGATGTTCACGCGAAAGCAGCCGCAGAATATGAGGAAATATGCAAGATGCTTAACACCCTCATACAGAAAGTCAGCGGAAAAGAAGCGGTTAATGTCACAGCAAAAGAAGACAAAGAATAGATAACAGATGAAAAGTGAAGAAGAATGCTTCAAACAGAACATCTAAAATCTAATATCTAGCGTCTAACATCTAGATTGGTAGGAGAGCGTTGAATGCGGGGTGAAGTCGCAGCGCAAGCGGCGGTGGACTGCATTGAAGTGAGAATGCCGGAATGAGTAGCGAGATTTATGTGAGAATCATAAAGGCCGAATGACTAAGGATTCAGAAGGAAGGTTCGTCCGCTTCTGGTTAGCCGGGGGCTAAGGTGAGGCCGGGAGGCGTAGCCGATGCACATACGGTGGAGATTCCGTAGCCGCCGAAAGATTTAAGCAGGGGGACACTTTCAAAGGGCATGACCCGGGCGTTGGTAGCCCCGGGCGAAAGGGACCGAAATTAGAGTAGGGAAGCATGCTTGGAGAGAGGCGAGAAAAGCCCTGTGGATATCTGAGGCGCCCGTACCGAAAACCGACACAGGTAGTCAGGAAGAGAATTCTAAGGCCAACGGGAGAAGGGTAGTTAAGGAACTCGGCAAATTGACCCCGTAACTTCGGGATAAGGGGTGGTGCGCAAGCACCCGCAGTGAAAAGGTCCAGGCGACTGTTTATCAAAAACACAGGTCTCTGCTAAATCGTAAGATGACGTATAGGGGCTGACACCTGCCCGGTGCCGGAAGGTTAAGAGGAGAAGTGCAAGCTTTGAATTGAAGCCCCGGTAAACGGCGGCCGTAACTATAACGGTCCTAAGGTAGCGAAATTCCTTGTCGGGTAAGTTCCGACCCGCACGAATGGTGTAACGATCTGGACACTGTCTCAACTGCCCGCCCGGCGAAATTGTAGTACCGGTGAAGATGCCGGTTACCCGCGGCAAGACGGAAAGACCCCATGGAGCTTTACTGCAACCTGATATTGGGTTTTGGTATTTTATGTACAGGATAGGCGGGAGACTGGGAAACCGCGGCGTCAGCCGGGGTGGAGTCGACGTTGGGATACCGCTCTTAGAGTGCTGAAATTCTAACCTGCGGCCGTGAATCCGGTCGGGGGACATTGTCAGGCGGGCAGTTTGACTGGGGCGGTCGCCTCCAAAAGAGTAACGGAGGCGCTCAAAGGTTAGCTCAGTACGGACGGAAACCGTGCGGTAGAGTGCAAACGCAGAAGCTAGCCTGACTGCGAGGCTGACGGGCCGAGCAGGAACGAAAGTTGGAGTTAGTGATCCGGCGGTATGTGAATGGAAATGCCGTCGCTCAACGGATAAAAGCTACCCTGGGGATAACAGGCTGATCTCCCCCAAGAGTCCACATCGACGGGGAGGTTTGGCACCTCGATGTCGGCTCATCACATCCTGGGGCTGAATTCGGTCCCAAGGGTTCGGCTGTTCGCCGATTAAAGTGGTACGCGAGCTGGGTTCAGAACGTCGTGAGACAGTTCGGTCCCTATCTGTCGTGGGCGCAGGATATTTGAGGAGCTCTGTCCTTAGTACGAGAGGACCGGGATGGACGCACCGCTGGTGCACCAGTTGTCATGCCAATGGCACAGCTGGGCAGCTAAGTGCGGAACGGATAAACGCTGAAAGCATCTAAGCGTGAAGCCGCCTCCAAGATAAGATATCCCGCAGCAAAAGCTGGTAAGACCCCTCATAGACGATGAGGTAGATAGGCAGCAGGTGGAAGCGCAGTGATGCGTTCAGCTGGGCTGTACTAATCGGTCGAGGGCTTGACCATAACTTGGTCTCAATCTAATCCGCATTGCTCTCTTTGTTCGGTTTTTGGGGCGCGAAAAGCGCAGACAAAACGTTTCGGCAGGGTCTTTCGGGACCCTGCCATTTTTCAAATAAAAGAATATGATACGGCAGGTATTGCTGTATAATATATCAGTTTGGTCGCTGGAAGAAATGTATTATGACTTCTCACAAAGGATGCGCCTGATGAAAACCGGAACCGCCAGCAAACTCGAAAAGATCAGAGCCGCGATGTATTCCGGTTATTTTTCGTTCGGGCTTTTTGTCCTCGCGGGCTTCTTTGCGGTGACGCAGGCGCTTGAGGCGGGGCTTGTCGTTTTCGTCGTGCTTATCTGCGCCGTCCTGGTGCTGAGCGACGAGTTCGCGCCGGTCCTGCTGCCGGGATTTTTGCTGATGACTTTTATGACGAAAAGCCCCGGCGATTTTGAGAAAATGGTCGGCTTAACCTATCTGGCGGCGCTGTTTGTGCCCGCGTTGCTGATTCATATGATTTTGTACCGGAAAAAGCCTTCCGCCGGCAAAGCGTTGTACGGCCTGCTGGCCGTTTCGGTGGCCGTGACGTTCGGCGGCTTGGGCGCGATATCGGCCAGAGAATATTTCTCGGCGGCTTCGCTGTACCGCGTCATCTTTTTAGGCTTTGGCATGGCGGCCATCTACGTTTTTTTAAGCGGCGCCATCCGAAACGACGGCAGAAAAAAACTGGAGGACTTCTTTTCGCGGTTATTCTTTGCGGTGGCGCTGTTCGGCTGTTTTATGGTTTTGGCGCATTACGCCGTGAACTACCGCGAATTGATTGAAACGGGCAGGGCGCTGCCGTTCCGCTGGCGCAACGCCGTGGCTACCATGATGATGGCGACCATGCCTTTCGCCTTTTATCTTTCGCTGAAAAAATACGCTTATCTTTGGACGGGTATTCTGATTTATGCCGGCATGCTGCTGACGGGCTCGCGCGGGGGGATTATTTTCGGCAGCGTGCAGTTTTTGCTGTGCATGGTTTATGTTATTGTATATGACCAAAAAAACCGGAAGCGCAATATCATTACCTTCTCCGTTATCGTCCTGCTGATTCTCGTTTTTACCGGCCGCATTTATACCTTTTTATTCAAAACACCCGAGCGTTTGGTGGATGAGAGCACCAGCAGGCGCTGGAAACTGGTTCACGCCGCCGTCCGCAATTTTAAAGAAAGCCCGCTGTTCGGCAAGGGGCTGGCGTATACGGGCAACGCCTCGGATATCTACAAGCCGAAAAAGTTTTTCCTGCTGCTGATTGAGTCTTCTCCCTTTCAGATTATCAGCAGTTTCGGCATCCTAGGGATTATCGCGTATTCGTTCAGCCTTTTCAATATGGGTCAGGTGCTGCTGGCAAAACGAAGCAGTTTCGGTATTGCGGTGGCGCTGGGCGTGCTCGGGCTCGAGATGATGTCGCTGGTCAACACGGGTATATTCAGCCCCTTCCCCTTTGCGTTTATGCTGACGCTTTTTCTGGTGCTGGCGGAAAAATATGACCCGGCAGGAACAACCCTTCCGTCGGCGGACACGCAGGCGGTACAACAACGGCAGGGAGGCGCGCGGTGAAAACGTCCGGCAACCAAACGGCTCTCGAAAGAGCCGGCAGCCCCGAGCAGCTCGGCATATCTTCGCAGTCTGTCATCGATTTTCTTGACGACTGTGAAAAAAACGGCCTTGAACTGCACAGCTTTATGCTGCTGCGGCACGGCAAGGTCGCGGCGGAGTGCTGGTGGAAGCCCTTTGCCCCGAATATTCCGCACACGATGTTTTCGTTCAGCAAGAGCGTCACTGCGGCCGCGGTCGGGTTCGCCATCGACGAAGGGAAACTCGCCCTGGATACGAAGGTTTACGCGCTGTTTCCCGAATACGCGCCCATCATCAAAAAGAAGTGGCAGGATACCCTGACGGTAGAACATCTGCTGACGATGACCAGCGGCAAAATGACCAGCATACTCATCAACACGCAGAAGATCGGTTGGGTGCAAAGTTACCTCAGGGTGCCGTTCAAATACAAACCGGGCGAAAAGTTTGAATATGTCACCGACAACTCCTTCATGCTTGCGGCCATCGTTAAAAGGGTCACGGGGCAAGGCCTGCTTAAGTACCTGACGCCGAGGCTTTTCGAGCCGCTCGGCATCAAGACCCCGGTTTGGGAAACCAACCAGCAGGGTGTGGAAACGGGCGGCTGGGGCCTTTTCCTGAAAACGGAAGACCAGGCGAAGTTTGTGCAGTGCCTGCTCGACGACGGCAAATGGGGCGGCCGGCAGGTCATCCCCGAATTCTGGGCGAAAACCGTCGGCCAAAGGCATGTGCCGGGGACGCCCGGAGTTTCCGCCGACCATGCGTCGGGTTACGGCTATCACTTCTGGCTGAATCAAATCCCGAACTCCTACCGCTGCGATGGCGTTTTTTCGCAGCTCGGCCTGGTGATGAAGGACCAGGACATCTGTATCGTGACCACCGGCGGAGAGCCGCTGGAGGACAAGGTGCTGGAAACCGTCTGGCGCCATTTCACAAGCGGGTTAAGCGAACACCCCCTGCCGGAAAACCCGGAGACGCTGGCGCGCCTGCGCCGAAAAATCGCCTCGCTGCACATGCCCGTTCTGCCGAAAACAGGCCGCAGGCCCGCGCTGGAGCAGAAAATCAGCGGGAAACTCATCAAGTTCAGGCTTTCTGGGCTCTCGACGGTTCTGGGCACGGTGGACAACGCTATCAGCACCAAAAGGTCGGGCGGCTTCAACAACGTGCGGCTGACCTTCGAAAAGGACCGGCTGATGTTTTTCTGGACCGAAAAATACGACGAAAACACCGTCGCCGCCGGTTATAACGGCAAAAACATCGTCAGCAAAGGCGTTATCGCCGGGATGAAGTACGACTTCGCGTCGAGCTGCGCCTGGCGCGAAGACGGCTCGCTGGAAATTTGGATACGGCCCCTGCAGCACGCGCAGGTCACGAAACTCGTCTTTTCTTTTGAAGGGCAGAACGTCAGGATGAAAATGGCGTCCGAAAAAGGCTTGTTCGACCTGGCGCAGTTCGGCCTGGATTTTAAAGGCATCAGAACCGACGATTTGCTCCTGCGGCTGGCGAAGGGCGCCACGGAACTGGTGGAACCGCTGGTGGACCCGGATTTGAACGGAAGGTTTGCTTAGTCAGGCAATATATAAATTGTATGAGGGCTGTTTTCACGCGATTGGCGCAGAGACAGCCCTCATTTGTTATTTTGTTATAAATAAACGCTTGCGCTTGCCAAACGCCGCCCGGCGCTTCTCAGTACGTTTTCGCGCTGACGGCTCCCGACGGGTTGCCGTAGACATTCACGCCGTTCACGGTACGGTACGCCCTGACTTTGTAATAGTATGTCACGCCTTTGGCCAGGCCGGTGTTAATGTAACTTGCCGCCGAGGATGAGAGGACTTTCAGCCGGGCATAGGTTTTTGTGGAGGCGTTGTATTTATAAACGACATACCCGCTCGCGCCCGCGACAGGGCTCCAGGTCAACTTGATGCTTGTGGCGCTGTAACGGACGGCTTTGACATTGGCAGGCGTGGCGGGGATAGGTTTGGCAGAAAATGCGGCGGAAGGTTCCCCGTAAACATTGACGGCGCCCACGGTACGGTACGCCCTCACCTTGTAGGTATAGGTCTTGCCTGTTGTCAGAGAACCGTCAATATAGCTGAGCGCTTTCGTTACTTTCACGCGGGTATAGGCTCCGGTGGAAGTATTCAGACGATACACCACGTAACCCGTCGCGAGAGCCGCCGCATTCCAGGTAATTTTGACGCTGCTGTAGGAAGCGGAGGCGGCCTTCGGCAGGGAGGGGATGCCCGGAGGGGTCTTGTCAATATTGCCGACAACAATCGAAGCCTCCGCGCTGGCGTTGCCCGCGGCATCGAAGCATTTCGCGTAAACGGTCGCGTTGGCCGTCAGGACGAGCGGCCCCGTATAAGCGGCCCATACGCCGCCGCTGCCTGTTTTGGCCTGCTTGACAACGGCGTCTGCGGGATAGGCAACGGTCACGGTCACGTTGCCGCCGGTGGCCGTTTCCGGGTCCTTTGAGAGGGTCGGCGCTGTGGGCGGGGTTTTATCGATATTGCCGACAACGAGTGTGCTTATCTCGCTGAAAACGCCCGATGAGTTGGAACATCTGGCGTATACGGTGTTGTTGGCGGTGAGCACGACGGCCGCGGTGTAGGGAGTCCAGGCCCCGGTGCCGACGCGGTATTCCTTCGTTGTGACGCCTGCCGGGTAGGTAACCGTCACGGTGACGCTGCCGTTGGTCGGCGCCGTCGGGTTCGCCGCAAGAACGGGCGCGGCCGGCGGAGCGTTGCTGATGTTGCCGACGGTAATCGAAGCGGTCTCGCTGAGATTGCCCGCCGCGTCTTTGCATCTGGCGTAAACGGTGTTGTTTGCGGTCAGCGCGACGGCCGCGGTGTAGGGAGTCCAGGCTCCCGCTCCGATCTTGTATTCCTTGACCGCCGCGTCGGCGGGGTAGGTGACGGTGACGGTGACGCTCCCGCTCGTCGGCGCCGTCGGGTTCGCGGAAAGGACCGGTTTTGCCGGGGCCGTCTTGTCGATGTTGCCGATAGCGAGCGAAACGGTGCTGGTGATGTTGCCGAACAAATCCGTGCATCTCGCCCATACGGTGCAGTTGGCCGCAATATCCAGTGGAACGGTGTAGGCGGTCCAGATGCCGTTGTCGATTTTATACTCGCGCAAATCCGAATCGTAGAGGTACTCGATGGCAACGCTGACGTTGGCGTTGGTCGGCGCCGAAGTCGACGGAGTGATGACAATGTTCTTCAAGGGAGTAAACACTTCGGCCGGGTAACCGCTCCAAAGGGCGGAAAAACCCGACGCGGAGCTGACATAACGCACCTTGAAACCGGCCGCGCAGCCGCTGAACACGCCCGTACCCATCAGCGGCGCGTTGCCGTAGAAATATGCCGTCGCGAGTTTGGAGCAGTTCTGGAACGCGGTGGAGCGTATCGTCGACACGTTGTTGGGCACGGCGACGGCCGTGATACCTGTGCAGCCCTTGAATGCGTTGACGCCGATATCGGTCAACTCGCTGCCGAGTACGATTCTGCCGACAGCCGTGCAGCCGGCAAACGCGCTTTCGCCGATGATGGTGGTGCTGTTGGGGATACGCAGCGACGCAAGCTTGGTGCAGCCGGCAAACGCGGATACTCCGATATTGGTTACACCGGCGGAAATTTTCAGCGCGGTAAGGCCGGTGCAGCCGTTAAAAGCATTGGGCCCGATGTTCGTCACACTGTCGGGGATGGTCAGGGAAGCCAGCCCCGTGCATTTGATAAAAGCGCTGTCGGGAATGGTGGTCAGAATATTGGACAACGAGGCGCTCGTGAGGCCTTTGCAGCCGGAGTAAGCGCTCGCGCCGAGCGTCGAGACGCTGTTGGGCATCACCAGGGAAGTCATCGCAGCGCAATTGAGAAAAGCGCTTGTTTTTATGGCGACCAGCGTCGAAGGCAGCGGAACACTGACCAGTTTGGCGCAGCCGCTGAACGCCTCGGCTTCAATCGACTCCAGGCCGGCAGGCAGCGACACGGCCGTCAGGCCGGTGCAGCCGTAGAAGGTTTTTGTGTCGATTTTTTTCACGCCGGCCGGCACCGTGATACCGGTCAGGCCCGTGCAGCCGTAGAAAGCGCTCGCGCCGATGCTTTCGACGCCGGCGGGAATAACCACCGACGATAAAAGCTTGAAACCGTAAAACGCGCCTTCGCCGATTGCCGTGACAGTGCCGGGGATGACATAGTCCTTGGGGAAACAGTATAAATAATGGATGAGCGTCGTCTGGTCTTTGTTGAACAGCACACAGTCGCGGCTCGAGTAATTCGGATTGTCCGCGTCGACGGTCAGCACGCTCAGCGACGCGACGCCCGCGAAGGCGTTAAAGTCGATGCTGAGGGCGCCAGAACCGATAACAACGGACGCCAGCATGGTGCAATCGCCGAACATTCTGGAGGGAACCGCGGCGACCCCGTCGCCGACAACCGCGCCGGCGAGAACGCTGCAGCCGTTAAAGGCGGAAGCCCCGACGGATTTGACGTTGTCCGGAATGGTCAGTCCCGTGAGCGCTTTGCATCCCGAGAAAGCGCTCGCGCCGATGCTTTCGACGCCGCTTCCGAAGGTGACGGAGGCGATTTTACTGCAGCCGGAAAACGCGCTGTCTCCGATGGTTTTTACCTGGTTCGGAATCACCAGCGAGGGCAGGCCCGTGCAGCCGGAAAATGCGCTTTTACCGATGGTCGCCACAGCATCCGACAACGCCAGCGAAGTCAAACCCGTACAGCCGGAAAACGCGCTCTCGCCGATGGTGGCGACATGGTTCGCGATGACCAGCGAGGGCAGGCCCGTGCAGCCGGAAAATGCGCTTTTGCCGATGGTCACCACAGCGTCCGACAGCGTCAGCGAGGTCAGCCCCTTGCAGCCGCTGAAAGCGCTTTCGCCGATTGTCACGACATCGGTCCCGATGGTCAGGCCGGTCAGGCCCGTGCAGCCGGCGAAGGCGCTGACGCCGATGAGCGAAAGGCCGGCGGGCATCGTGATGCCGGTCAGCCGGGTCCAGTTTTCAAACGCCTTGGTGCCGATTTCCGTCACGCCGGCGGGGATGGCGAAAGCTGCGGTCTTGTTGACGAGGTACTGTTTCAGAACGGTCTTTTCTTTATTATAAAGCACGCAGCCGTTGTCGATGGTCGAATAAGCCGTATTCTCGGGGTGAACGATAATTTCCTGCAGGCCGGTGCAATTCTTAAACGCCGTCAGGCTGATTAAAGTGACACTTTTGCCGATGGTTACGCTGGTGATGCCCGTGCAGTCGTAAAACGCCTGCGTGTTGACCGTCGCGAGGCCGTCGCCGATGATGACCCGGTACAGGCCGGTGCAGCCGTTGAATACGTTGGTGCCGATGGATGTGACGTTATCGGGCAAAGTAATCTCGGTCAAACCTGTGCATTTGCTGAATGCGTCGTTGCCGATTTTTTTGATGCCCGTGCCGAAATCGACGCTCAACAGGCCCGTACAGCCGTAAAACGCGTTGTCGCCGATGGTTGTCGCGGTCGGAGGGAAGGCGATGCCCGTCAAGCCCGTGCAGCCGCGGAAGGCGTTGAGGCCCACGGTAATCAGCGCGGGCGGCAGCGTCAGCGCCGTAATGCTGGTGCAGCCGCGGAACGCCTCGTCGGTGATATGCTTCACGGGGCAGCCGCCCAGTGTATCCGGGACAACGACCGTCGCGCTCAAGCCGGTGTATTTCTGGATAACAGCGACCTGGTTTGGCGCCGTGCCGGATAAATAATAGGTGTAATCCCCGCTTTGCAGCGCTCCTGCGCTGAACTCGCGCAGCGGCGCAACGCAGACGACAAGGACAAGGGCAAGCAGGACCGACAACGCTTTTTTCATGATTTCAGCCTCCCGGTGGTGATGACGACGGACGGTGTGTAAAAGCTTTCGGTATGGTCATAACGCGGCTTCGGGCGCCGGGGGATCAGGGTTTCCGCTTTTTGATTTTTTCCCAGTACGCTTTGGCCGCCAGTTCGTTTTTATTGTCCCCGTATTCGTAATACTTCGCGTTTTTCAGCGCGTCCGGCAGGTACTGCTGGTCGACCCAATGGTCCTCGAAGTCGTGCGGATACTGGTAGAACTGGCCTTTGTTTGCGTTGTCCTCGCCGTCAAAGTGCTTGTTCTGCAGTTGTCGCGGAATCGGCCCGCCGCGGCCTTCCTCAATGTCTTTCATCGCGGCGTTGACGGCGTTGTAGGCGGAGTTGGACTTCGGCGCGCTGCACACGAGAATGACCGCGTCCGCCAGCGGGATGCGCGCCTCGGGCAGGCCGACCATCAGCGCGGCGTCGACCGCCGCCTTGACAATCGGGATAATCTGCGGGTAGGCCAGCCCCACGTCCTCGCACGCGCAGACCATCAGCCGGCGGCAGGCGGAAGGCAGGTCGCCCGCCGCGAGCAGGCGCGCGAGGTAATGGATGGCGGCGTCCGCGTCGGAGCCGCGCATCGATTTCTGGTAGGCGGAAACGATGTCGTAATGCTCGTCGCCCTCGCGGTCGTAGCGCACGGGGCCCGTCGCGCAGACGTTTTCGGCGTTCTCATAAGTGACGACCCGCTTGCCTTTGCCGCGCGGCGCGGTCAGCACGCAGATTTCGACGGCGTTGATGGCTTTTCTGACGTCGCCGCCGCCCGAACGCGCGATGAGTTCCGGCACGCCCGGCGCGACTTCAATTTTATCCTTTGTTTCGGCGGCGAGGAAGTCGAAAGCGCGCTTGACGGCAGGCAGGATTTCCTGCGCGGTCAAGGGCTTGAACTCGAAAACGGTCGAGCGGCTGAGCACCGCGTTGTAGATATAGAAATAAGGGTTCTCGGTCGTCGAGGCGATGAGCGTAATCGCGCCGTTCTCGATGAACTCGAGCAGCGTCTGCTGCTGTTTTTTATTGAAATACTGAATCTCGTCGAGATACAGCAGGATGCCGTTGGGCGCGAGGATGGTGTCGATCTGCGACACGACGGCTTTAATGTCCGCCGTCGAGGCGGTGGTGCCGTTGAGTTTGACGAGGCTGCGGTTGGTGGTTTTCGCGATAATGGAGGCGAGCGTCGTTTTGCCCGTACCCGACGGCCCGTAAAAAATCAGGTTGGGCAGTTCGCCCGACAGGATGATATTGCGCAAAGGTTTCCCTTCGCCCAAAAGGTGGCTCTGCCCGACGATATCGTCGAGCGTTTCGGGGCGCAGGCGCTCCGCAAGCGGAATAGCCGTGACGGCACCTCCTCCCTATAAAAAAGGCGGACCGGTCCGCCCGCCGGCAGGTTATTGCGGGGTGATGACCGCGAGCAGTTCGTCGGTGTTGACCGAACTGCCTTTCGATACGTGCAGCTGCGCTACAATGCCGTCGGCGGGCGCGACGATGTCGTTCTCCATTTTCATCGCTTCGAGCACGACGATGACGGCGCCGGCCTTGACGGCTTTGCCCTCGGTGACCTTGACGGAAACAATGGAGCCGGGCATGGGCGCGAGCACTTTTATGCCGTCCACATCGGCGGGTTCGCGCGCGGGGGGCGGGGGCGG
>JAKJCA010000014.1 GCA_022706685.1 Bacillota bacterium | reverse complement strand
ATTCCGCTTCGCTTCATTCCGGAAATCCAAAGCAATATCTTCCACCAGCAGTTTTCTTTACCGGTGCAGTTGAATTTACAATCGACGTATTGAATACATATCCGCGCGCGGGGCGGCGGCACGCCGCCCTGCGCGTTCTGCCGGCGTTTTTCATCCGCCGGTTTCCGGGCGGAAAATGACGTTTTTGGATATGCTGACGTCGAGCGTCCCTTTTTGCGCCGGTGATTTTGCGTCCTGTATGGCCAGCGCTTCCATCGCAAGCTGGAGGCGGCGCACCATGTTCTCGGGCGCGCCGACGATGATGGTGATTCTCGACTGGTACCCCAGCCTGACATCCATTGTATCGCGAAGGTCCAGCTGCGTGATATCCTTGATGCCGCTTTCGTCGATGGCTTTGATGACGGCGAAATAGCACAGAAGCGTATCGTTAAACGCAGAAGGCTGGGTAAGGGGTTCGCCGGTTTGGGTCGACGTTTCCGAGGCCGTCTTGAATTCGATGACGCTGCCGGGGGCGGCTTTTGAGGGCGGGGCACACAGCAGCACGGGCAGTTTGCCCTGGCTGCCGGCGGCCTTGCGGTCGAGCGCTTTGGCGTGACGGTCAAGCAGAAGCAGGCTGCCGCCTTCTTTCATGGCACAGTAAGCCGCGGTTTCGCTGACTTTGATGACCACAGTGCCCGGAAGTTTGCGCGCGATTTCCGCTTTGCCGATATAAGGCAGTTTTTCGCACACGGCTGCCTGCGCGTTTTCCCGTCCGCGAAAAAAAATATTTCTGCCCTTGGCGATGCCGGCCGCTTGAACGACCTGCTCGGCGGAATACCTCGTTTTGCCTTGAACCTCAAATCCCGTAATGCGGAAACCTTCGATGAATCCGTAAGCCGCCGCCGCAAGAACACCGCATACCGCCAGCGCCGCCAGCGTTTTAAGTGCCGCCTTTTTACGCCGGGCGTTTTTATTTTTTTTTGCCGACCGCTTGCGCGCCGCGGCACTTGGGACCGCGCGCAGCCGTTTGTCGGGGCCTGGCGTTGTTTTTTTATCCATACGCACCTCCGGCGGACAAATTTCAACCGCCTTGACTTTGGAGCAGGTTCGCGATGACGTCGATGATACGCTCGGCCGAATCGGTGACCGCCATGGCTTTCGCGTTGGCCGCCAGGCGTTCGCGTTCTTCCGGATGGTCCAGCAGCCGGCTGACTTCATCGGCAAGCCGCCGCGCGGTGAGGTCTTTCTCCTCAACGACAATGGCCGCGCCCCGCTGCGCCATACTCATGGCGTTGTGCAGCTGATGATTCTCCGCCACATTCGGGGAGGGAATCAGTATGGACGCTTTGCCGGCGGCCTGTATTTCACTGAGCGAACTTGCCCCCGCGCGGCTGATGACAATATCCGCGGCGGCGAGGCATACATCCATATTGTCGATATATTCGCGCACCGTCACTGTGGCCTCGGTGTCCGGATCGACGCCCGCTTCCCTGAGTTTGTCGGGTACCCACAGGCCGTATTGGCCCGTGGCGTGCAGAAAGAAGCACCTGTCGCCGCCGTGCAGCAGCGCGATCATACCCGCAACCGCCTCGTTGACGGCGCGCGCGCCGAGACTGCCGCCCATCGAAAGAACAAGCGGCCGCGCGTCGACGCCGAGCGTCCGCCTGGCTTCTTCGCGGTTGGCGGTGACGATGTTTTCCCGGACCGGCAGGCCGGTGACGATGCAGGGATTTTTTGTTTTCAGATACTTTTCCGCTTCGGGAGAGGTGAGCATCACCGCGTCCGCGTATTTCGCGAGCGCTTTGTTCGCGATGCCCGGGTAGGCGTTTTGCTCGTGAATTGCGCAGGGAACGCCCATGCGGTGCGCCATACGGATCACCGGACCGCTGACATAACCGCCGAAACCGACGGCCGCATGGGGCTGAAAATCCCGCAGGATGCGTTTGACGCGGCCGGTTGACAAGGCCAGCTGGCCGAGCGCCTTGATATTGCGTTTCATGTTTTCAACGCTCGGTTTGCGTTGAAAGCCGCTGATTTCAAAGGTCAGCAGTTCAAACCCGGCTGCAGGCACCAGTCTGGCTTCCATTTTTTCACTCGTGCCGGCAAAGGCGATGCGCGCTGCCGGCGCCGCATCCCTGATGCGCTTGGCGACTGCCAGAGCGGGATTGATATGGCCGCCGGTCCCCCCTGCCGCAAAAAGGATATTTTTACCCTCGAAAATTCCGCCGTCAATCCCCATTCGCATTTTTCTCCCGTATGGCTGTGTTGATTCTCATCGTCCTCGAAACGCTCAGCACAATCCCCGCCTCGGCCAGCAGAAAAACAATAGACGAACCGCCGGCGCTGACGAAAGGCAGGCCGATGCCGGTGTTCGGCAGCGTGCCGGTAACGACGGCGATATGCATGGCGCTTTGCAGCGCGATGTGCAGCGCGATACCGCCGACGAGGCCGAATTCAAAACGGTTGCGCGAACTTTTGGCAATAATAAAAGCCCGCCAAACCAGCAGGGCAATAAGGAGGATCAGCACGACGGCGCCGAAAAGGCCCGCTTCCTCGCAGATGACGGCGAAAATAAAATCGTTGTGCGCCTCGGAGAGAAAACCGCATTTCAGCACCGAGTGCCCGATGCCTTTGCCGAATAACCCGCCTGAAGCGATGGCAAAAAACGAAAAGTCGATTTGTTCCAGATTGCGTCCGTCCGGCAGGGCGTAATCTTTCCAGCCGGCGATTCGTTGCTGCTGGTATTCGTCCAGGATCTCCGGTTTTAAGTAGACGACGACAACCGCCAGTAAAATAAAAGCGGCGCAAAGGGTCCAAAACTTGCTGTTGGCGCCGTTGATGAGCATGACACTCATGCCGATAACCAGCATCAGGATGGTCGCCGACAGATGGTGCTCGCGGAAAACCAAAAAACAGTAAAGGCCGACGACCAGCAAAGGGAGCCCGAATTTGACGGTTTCCCCGGCGAAAGTATGCCGGGGCAGCTTGAAAATATTTCGCTTGCCGTATTTAAAAAAGTACCAGCAGATGAAAAGGATCAGCGCGACCTTCGCGATTTCGGAAGGCTGCAAAGTGGCATTGCCGGGCAGCGGAATCCATCGCTTAAAATACCCGTCGTCATCGGTATGGTAAAACAGAACCACGACGAGCAATAGAAAACCGACGGCGGCCGCGTAAGGGGCGAGTTTGAGATAAAGGGCGCTGCCGATACGCGAGCAGATATACATAATGATCAAGCCGGCGACCGTGAAAATCATCTGCGATTTGAAATCTTCATAGCCCGCGCCTTTCGCGTCCCCGTTGGCCGCCCGCGTATAGTAGGTGGAACTGAACACCATCACCAGGCCGTACGCGACGAGCGCCAGCGTGTAAAGCATGAACCGTAAATCCGGCATTCCCCTTGCAATCAGTGTTTGGCCGGACGGCGGAAGCGTTTTTTTTGTTTGGTTTTGCGGCATTTTTCCCACGATGCTTTTCTCCGCTGGCGGGCCTGCGTCAGGATACGCGGCCGTAATACATCAACGCGGCGGCAGCGACGCAGCCGGCGAATCCGACAATGTTGAATACGAGGACGATTTTATTCTCGCTCCAGCCGCTCATCTCAAAATGATGGTGAATCGGCGCCATTTTAAAAATCCTTTTGCCGTGTGTCAGTTTGAAATAACCGATTTGAATGACGTCCGACAGACCTTCGATGAAATAGATGATGCCGACCGGCAGCAGAATCAGGGGGCAGTTGACCGCATAGGCGATGGCGACCATCATACCCCCGAGGAACATCGAGCCGGTGTCGCCCATAAACACTTTGGCGGGGTGGCGGTTCCAAAGGAAAAATCCGGCGCATGCCCCCGCCAGGGCGCAGGCCACAACCGCGGCGCCGAACAGGCCCGCCACAGCCGCGATGACCCCCAGCGACAGGGCGGACACGGCGGTCACACTCGAGCACAGGCCGTCGATGCCGTCGGTAAAATTGACGGCGTTAATGGTCGCGTAAATCACGATGAGGCCGAAAGGCCAAAACAAAATGCCGTACAGGCCGGAAACCGTGCCGACAAAAGGGATGAACATCGACGGTTTGCCGTTCATGCCGAGATAGAGCCCGGTCAGGTAGGCGGCGCAGATAAAAAACTGCAAGACGGTTTTCTGCATGATGGAGAGGCCTTTGTTGCGCTTTTTGACGACTTTGATGTAATCGTCGACGAAACCGACGGCGCAAAAACACAGCGCCATTAAAATACCGCCGAATAATTTGGTTTTCATATCGGAGGGCAGTCCGGCGCCTTTCGAAACCAGATGGCCGCCCATGATGGCGTCGGTCGAGAATACAATGGCGACAGAAGCCAGCGTGCCGGCGGCAAACATAAAGCCGCCCATGGTCGGCGTGCCCTGTTTGTTTTTATGCCAGTTCGGGCCGATGTCAAGGATCACCTGGCCGAACTTCAGTTTATGAAGCCAGGGTATCATGACGAAACCCAGCAGGTAACTGACCGCAAGGCCGGCGGCGAGGGCGAGCAGGGCTGCCGCGACACTATTCATCGACCTTCATCTCCTTATAGACAAGTTCAATCGCTTCTTCGAGTTTCATGCCTCTGCTCGCTTTGAAAAGCACCGCGTCGCCGGGTTCGAGCAGGCCGGCCAGCGTTTCGGCAAGTCGTTGTTTGGAGTCGAAAGAGAGCACCTGTTTCATGCCCGCCTTTCGCGCGGCGGCGGCGGTATGCTCCGACAAGGGCCCGAAAGTCAGCAGAATATCGACCCCCTGGGCGGCCGCGAAACGGCCGAGCGCTTCATGCTCGCTGACCGCGATAGCGCCGAGTTCAAGCATATCCCCAAGCACGGCGATCCTTCTTTTCGCTTGAATTCCGGCAAGCGTCAGCAGGGCTGCGCGCTGGGAGTCGGGGCCGGCGTTGTAACAATCCTCGATATAGGTGATTGAGCCGGCTGTTTTTATCTTTTGCCGCATTCCGGTCGGCGAAAAACGGCCGAGCGCTTCAGCGGCCCGGGCAGGTTCAACTCCCGCTTCGCAGCCCGCCGCGAAAGCGGCCAGAGCGTTATACACGTTGTGCAGCCCGTGCACGGGGAGATTGACAGGCGTCTCGCCCAGCGGATGGAGCGCGGTAAAGCAGATGCCCGTCTGCGTTTTTTTCACCTCCGCTGCACGGTAAGCCGCGAGGGGATTTTTGACGGCGAAGCCGATTTTATTCATCCCCGGGCACGGCGCGCCGGCCAGCAGTTCGTCGTCGAGGTTGACGATGAGCGCCGAATCCGGGGACATGCCGGCCGTAACTTCCAGTTTGGCTTTCAGGATGTTCTCCTTTGAGCCGAGCGTTTCAATATGAGAAACGCCGATGTTGGTAATCACCGCAAGCGACGGCGCCGCGGTCCGGGACAGGCGTTCGATTTCGCCGAGCGCGCTCATCCCCATTTCGAACACCGCCGCCTCATAAGTCGCGTCCAGACGGAAAACGGTCGCCGGCAGGCCGATTTCGTTGTTTTGGTTGCCCTCGTTTTTAAGGGTCTTATACCGGCGGGAGAGGATATCTGCGAGCATGTCTTTCGTGGTGGTTTTCCCGACGCTGCCGGTCACTGCCGCGGCGCGCAGATCAAAACGGCGGCGGTACCAGCCCGCGAGTTGAAGCAGCGCGGCAGCGGTGTCGTGCACAAGAATTTCCCTGTCGCCGAAACCGGCGCTCCTTTCAACGACCGCGGCCGATGCCCCGAGTTCAAACGCTTTGCCGATAAAATCATGGCCGTCGAAATTCGCCCCTTTCAAGGCGAAAAAGAGGCAGCCGGGTTCCAGTTTCCTCGTGTCGGTACAGACGCTCGAAACAAAGCCGGCTTCCCCAGCGCGGCCGGAGAGCACGCGCGCGATATCCCTGAGGTCAAGTTTCTCCATCGTTTGCCTCACCGCGTTTCATGGCTTCGAGTATGGAGGCGACTTTTTCGCGTTCGTCGTAATCGATGGTTCCGCTGTTGAGAATCTGGTACGTCTCGTGGCCCTTGCCCGCGAGCACAACGGCATCGCCGGGGCCCGCCATGCGCAGTGCGGCGGCGATGGCCCGGGTCCGGTCCGCTTCGATAATGACCTGCGGCTTATCCGCATTGACATCGATGCCGGCAACGATATCGGCAATAATCGAACCGGGGTCTTCCGTCCTGGGGTTGTCGGAAGTTACGATCATGACGTCGCTGCGCCGGAAAGCGATTTTGCCCATTATGGGCCGTTTTTTCTTATCCCTGTCGCCGCCGCAGCCGAAAACGGCGATCAGTTTGCCCCTGACGCTCGAGCGCAGTTCGCCGAGCACCTTGTCGAGGCCGTCGGGCGTATGGGCGTAGTCGATAATGACGGTGAAGGGCGTATCTGTTTTGAGCACTTCCATCCTGCCGGGCACCCCCGCGCTGGCGGAAACGGCTTGTATCACGGTGTCGAGCCCCACCCCGAGTTCGAGGGCGCAAACACTCGCGCACATGGAGTTGTAGACCGAGAAAAGGCCCGGAACGGGAAAATGGACACGCCCGATGAGATTCTTGCCCACGAGCACATATTCGACGCTTCGTTGTGTGGCGCAGATGCTTTTCGCGGTGAAGTCCGCCTCGTCGCGCTGCGTCGAAAAAGTGGTGGCCTGCGATTTGCAGGCGGCGAGAATCTCAGGCGCGTAGTCATCGTCAAGGTTGACGACGGCAGAGGTCGTCTGCGTAAACAGGATCTGCTTGGCCGCGAGGTAGTTCTCTATATTATGATGATAATCGAGATGGTCTTCGCTCAGGTTGGTAAAGGCGGCGCAGCGGAAAGCGACGCCCGCCACCCTGCCCTGCGCCAGCGCCTGTGAAGAAACCTCCATGACGCAATATGCGCAGCCTTCGCGCAGCATTTCGGCAAAGAGCGATTGCAGTTCAAACGCGTCGGGGGTTGTCAACGAGGACTTCAGCCGTTTTGAACCGATCATATTCCATACGGTACCGATCAGCCCCGTTCGGAAGCCGGCATGCTCGAGGATCTCTTTCAGCACAAAACAGGTGGTGGTTTTGCCGTTGGTGCCCGTTACGCCGATGATCGGCAGGCGGTCGGCCGGGTAACCGAAAAAAGCCGCGCACATCAGTGAATAAGCCGCGCGCGAGTCGCGCACGAGAACCTGGTTGGGCAGCCCCGTATCCCTTTCGGCTACGATAGCGGCAGCGCCGGCAGCCGCCGCGGCCCGGGCATACGCGTGGCCGTCGACGCGGGCCCCCGGCATACAGACAAACACATCGCCCGTGGAAACTTTCCTCGAGTCGCCGGTAATGCCGGCAACCTCCGCCGGCGAGCAGGGCGAAAGCAGTTCGACTCTTTCAAGAAGTTGGGAAAGCAGCAAAAAAGGACACCTCTAATCTCTGACAGTGGATGCGCCGAAAGTGGTTTTAAAATAAACGGTCACAACGGTACCGCGGATAACTGTGACGCCCGCCTCAAGGTCCTGCGAGTAGGAGAACAGGTCGCCGGCAATCTCGTCGGTGCCGGATATCCTGATGTTCAGGCCGCTGTCCCGGGCCAGGATTTTCGCGTTGCCCAGCGACAATCCCCTGAAATCCGGTATCTCGGCCTTGACTGCGCGCGAAGCGGCATCGGTAAAAACGGCAACGGCAGAACCGGCGGGAAGTTTCGCGCCTTCGGGAGGATTCTGCGACACGACGTTTTCGCCGTCGCCATAGACCACGCAGCCGTATCCAAGCGATTCCAGACGCTGCCGCGCCTGATCGGTCGTCAAGCCCGCGAGCGGGGGCGCTGCTTTTTCAAGGCGTTTCTCTTCCGCTTGCGAATACTTCGGTTCCACATTGAGGTACCGAAGGGTATTCTCCATCACCCTGCCGGCATAGGGCGCGGCCACCTGGCCGCCGCCGGTGAGGCCTTCGGGTTCGTCGACGGCGATAAGCACCGCCACCTTCGGGTCGTCGCCCGGCGCAAAACAGGCGAAGGAAGCGACGTAGGCGTCCTTTTTCGCCCCTTCCGCCAGCAATTTTTCTGAAGTTCCGGTTTTGCCGGCAACCGAATAGCCTGCGATATAAGCGTTTTCACCCGAACCGGCACTGACAACCCGCTTCATCATTCCGGTGACCGTTTTGGCGGTGGACGCCGAAACCGCCTGTCTGACCATAAAGGGTTCCGTTTTCGAGACAAGTGTTCCGGCGGAATCCCTGATTTCGGCGACGATATACGGGCGCATCAATTTGCCGCCGTTGCCTATGGCGCTGACCGCCGTAATGATTTGAATGGGGCTCAACTGGAACGACTGGCCGAACGAACAGCTGGACAGTTCAATGAGGTTCATTTCGTCTTCCGCGTGATAGCTTATGCCCGGTTTGGGTTCGACTTCGCCGTTGAGGTCGATACCCGTTTTTTCGGTGAAACCGAAGGCTTCGAAATAGCGGAAGAATTTATGCACGCCGAGGCTCTGGCCGATGGTGACGAAGCAGGGGTTGCAGGAATTGACGAAGGCCGTTGTCATATCCTCCCAACCGTGGCCGCTCTCTTTGTGGCACCAGAAATTCCTTCCGTCGCGGTTGGGATTGCCGACCGTGATGTAGCCTTTGCAGTTGTAAAGCTTGTCAAGGGGATAGGTTTTTTCCTCAATGGCAGCCGAGGCCGTGACAATTTTAAAAACCGAACCGGGTTCGTAACTGGAAGCGACCAGAGGGTTTCGCCACTGCTCGAGCAGTTTTTTCTTCTCCGCGGCCAGTCTGGCCTCTTCGGTTTTTTCCTGTTTAATCTCTTCGAGCGTTTTTTCGCCGGTGACAACGGTGGGATTGTTCGGGTCGGGCGAACCGTCCTGCTTTACGCCCATTGCGAGCACGGCGCCGGTTTTGACGTCCATGACGATGCCGTAGGCGCGCACGCATTTGGTGGCGTCATAAGCCTCCGCCAGAGCGGATTCGAGGTAGCCCTGTATGTTTTCGTCAAGCGTCAGATAAATATCGTTGCCGTCTTTGGCCTCGAAGAGAACCTGGTCTTCGCTTGAAATCTTCCTGCCCTGCGCGTCTTTGAGATAGATGCTTCTGCCCGCCGTGCCGGTCAGTTGCTTGTTGTACCAGTATTCGACACCCGACGCACCCTTGTTGTCATAATCGACATAGCCGAGCACCACATTGGCCATCGTTTTGTTGGGGTAGTAGCGAATCGAGTCGGGAACCAGGTACAGCACGTCTGCGTACCGCACCTTGGAATTGTCTCGTTTGACAAGTTCCTGCTCCATCAGGGCTTTGACGGCGCTGTATTCGTCAACGGTCAGCCGGCGCTTAATGCTGAGGTCGTCTTGATCCTCGCGTTCTTCGGCTGTGGCCGTGGAGTCGGGTTTGATTTTATCGTAAAGTTCCGTCCGGTCGAGGTTTAAAGCGGCGCTCAAGCGCTGCGCGAGCGCCATGGCCAGTTCTTCGCTTTTGATCTTACTGACCACTGCGTAAAGCCGCCATGCAGGCGCGCTCTGCGCAAGCACATTCCCGCCGGCGTCGTAAATGCTCCCCCGCTGCGGCGTCAGCACACTGTCGGCAACGCGCACCTGCTTGGCATATTTGACATAACTCTTTCCGGCGCCGAACTGCATTTTCGCCACATTGGCTACGCTGGGGATAAAAGCAACTGTGACCAGCAAAAGAAGGGCGAACAGTTGCTTTACCATCTTGCTGTTTACCGGTCTTCTGGTCATTGATTTGCCTCTTCATCCGATTGTGGAAAGTCCGCAGCGCCGCACGCTTGGAGCGTTTGTTATTGTTCGGTATCCGTTATGGCGCAATCGTCCCGTGAAAGTTCGATGGGGATCTTCTTTTCGAGCTTGATCATGCCGAGTTTACCGACGGCATAACGCTCGATTTCTTCATCGGAATACTTTGCTTTCAGGCGGGCTTTCAGCTTTGCATTCTCGCTTTTCAGCAGGGTGACAGCGCCTTGCTCGGCCCGCACCTGGCGGTTGACGTCCGCCAGCGCGACATGCTGGGAAAGTTCCCCGCAGAGCATCGCGACAAGAAGGCCGATGACCGTGACCGCTTTGATAAAAAGGATCATACGGGCGCGGTTTTCGCTTTTCAGCTGTTCCGCGGTCTTTTTTTTGGGCCGCGCGGTCGTTTTGCCCGGGGTCTCTGCGGAAAGCGGAGCCGTTTGGGGAAACGGCGAAGGCATCGGGTCGATGGTTGCAAGATAGGACGTATCGTACGCCGCGCCGTTTGCGCTGTTAGCCATCAGAAAGGCTCCTTTCGTACTTTTTCAATCGTGCGCAGCTTTGCGCTGCGGCACCGCGGGTTGTCGCGTATCATTTTGTCGTCCGGTTTGAGCGCCTTGTGCGGCAGGCGGGCCTGCGCTTGTCGACCGCAGACACAAACGGGAAAGTCGGGCGGGCAGGTGCATCCGGAGCATTTGGACGCGAAATAAGCCTTGACCGTTCTGTCCTCAAGCGAATGGAAAGTAATCACCGTAAGGCGGCCCTGTACGTTGAGGCAGCCGAACATGTCGTCGAGGGCTTCCCGCAGGCCTTCCAGTTCGCCGTTGACAGCGATGCGAAGGGCTTGAAAGGTCCGTTTTGCCGGGTTGCCGCCCTGTCTGCGGGCCGGCGCGGGAATCGAGGATTTGACAATGTCCGCCAGGACGGCCGTTGAGTTCAACGGTTCTTTCTCTCTTGCTTGAACAATGGCCCTGGCGATGGCGGCGGCGAATTTCTCTTCCCCGTAATCGCGCAGGATATCCCTGAGTTGTTCATACGGCGCGGTGTTGACCAGTTGGGCGGCATCGGGGCCTTCCATGCTCATTCGCATATCAAGCGGCGCGTCCGCATGGTAGGAGAAGCCCCGTTCAGGCGTATCGATTTGATGGGAACTGACCCCGAGATCCGCCAGGATACCGTCCGCGCCGTCTACTTCCAGACCGCTCAAAATGGCCTTGATATTCTTGAAATTGCCGTGAACCACACGGACACGCGCATCGCCGGCAAACAGGGTTTCGAGGTGTGAAACCGCCTGCGGGTCACGGTCAACGGCGATAAGCCTTCCGTCGCCGAGCCGCTCAAGGATTGCGCGGCTGTGTCCTCCGCCCCCGGCGGTGCAGTCGATATAGACGCCGCCCTCGCGCACCCGCAGTGCATCGACCGCTTGTTCGAGAAAGACGGGAATATGCCGGTAATTCATGGCCGTCAAAACGGGAAGTCGTAAGCGGGGAATTCATTGTTGGCTTTCGCGGCCTCGAGCATCCTGTTCCATGCAGCAAGATCCCAGATTTCCATGCGCCTGCCGGCGCCGAGGATAAAAACCTCCCGCTCGAGGCCGGCATATTCGCAAAAGGAGTTTTTAATGGTGATTCTGCCCTGGCTGTCGTGCGTGACGGTATCGACGTTGAGATAGGTGAAGCGCTGGCGCAGCGTCAGGTCGCGGCCGGTTGGCTGGCCGTTGACCTTTTCCGCCAGTTCCTGCCAGTCGGCGACGGCATAGCCGAACAGGCACTTTTCCCCGTTGGGAGGCGTGCAAAGGACGAATTTCTGGCCCAGTTCATCCCGTAGGGATGAAGGGATGAAAAGCCTGTTTTTAGGGTCCATATTATGGACATATTGGCCCAGTAGCAGCGCCAATCAGCATCCTCCTCCCTAAAACATGGGTGAAAAGTGCGCCTAAACGCCCCTAAATCCACCTATTCGACCCTATTATAACATCCATCATGGAGAAATCAAGTCATTTTTATGTTTTTCATTGTATTTTTCACAAAAAAAAGAGGCAGCCCGCGGGCTGTCTCTTTTGAGCCTGAGCGCCGGTGCCGGCGCCGGAATTATTCCTCGTTTTCCCAGTTATGCCAAACTGCGCGGATGTCGTCGTTGTCGTCGAACATCTCGAGCATTTTGCTCATATTTTTAATATCGTCCGGGTTCGTCAGCGTGACAAAGGTCGACGGGATATACTCGATTTCCGCGGACAGGAAATTGTAGCCGAGCTTTTCGAGGCTGTCTCTGACCGCGGAGAAACTTTGCGGCTCCGTGCGGATTTCGAAGACGTCCTCCTGGGTAATAAAATCCACCGCGCCTGCATCGAGAGCGGCCTCCATCAGCGTGTCCTCGTCGACGCCTTCCTGCTCAACGGCGATAACACCCTGCCGGCTGAACAGAAAAGAAACGCAGCCGCTCTGCCCCATGTTGCCGCCGTATTTGTCAAAATAATGCCTGACATCGGCCGCGGTACGGTTCCTGTTTTCGGTAAGCGTTTCGACGATCACCGCGATACCCGAAGGGCCGTAACCCTCGTAGACAATCTCCTCATAATTCGCCGAGTCGCCCTCGCCTGCCGCTTTTTTGATAATCCGTTCGATGTTTTCGTTGGGCACATTGTTTGCTTTGGCTTTGGCGACGGCATCCTTGAGTTTGGAGTTTGACGACACATCCGCTCCGCCTTCGCGTACCGCGACGGCGATTTCACGGCCGATTTTTGTAAAAATCTTAGCACGGTCCGAATCCGTTTTTTCTTTTTTGCGTTTGATGGTGCTCCACTTGGAATGCCCTGACATGATACCGCCTCTTTTGCTTTTTCTACGCCGGAGAATTATATCATCGCCGCAAAGAGGGTGTCAAGGCGGCCGGTAGCCCTTTGACAAGCGCGCGGCCCGCTGTTAAGATGCTGTTGACAGTCGTCCGGGAGGAAAAACAGACCATGAAAAAACAATTCGCGAAGTTTTACGGTATGATGCCGATACTGCCCACGCCCGTTGATGCCGAAGGCGATATCGACCGTGAAGACATCGTCTCGCTGGTCGGTTACTGCGTTGGCGCAGGCGCCGTGGCGGTCGGCCACCTGGCAGGCGCGTCCGAGTATGCGGCGGTTGGCAGAGAAGACAGGGAAACGATTATCCGCTGTGTCGTCGAAGCGGCGAAAGGGAAACTGCCGGTTTTTATCGGCGCTGCGGCCTGCAGCGTGCAGGACTCCGTTTACAACGCCAAAGCGGCGCAGGATCTTGGCGCGGATATGATCATGCTGTGTTCGCCGCCTTACGGCAGCGGGACGCCGGACGAAGTATTCGCCTTTTACGAACGTGTCTGCGGCGCGGTGAACCTGCCCGTCATCGTGCAGGACACGGGCGGTTCGTGGGAAGTTTTCACGCCCGATTTTCTGATTAAACTCTATCATGAAATCGAAAACATCGGCTACGTCAAAGCGGAAGGCGGCCACTGGCTTGAAAAGATGCGCGCGTTGATGCTGCGGGCGCCCGAGGGGATGCAGATAATCGGCGGCGCGGCGGGCAAAAATATGATGCAGATGCTGGATATGGGCGTCACGGCTTTCATGACGGGAACGGAAGCGCAGGAAATTCACCGCTCGGTCGTCGACGCCTACCTGTCCGGCGACAGGGAGAAGGCGGCGCTTTTATACCGCACGACGCTGCTGCCTTATCTGGAACTGTACTGCGCCAACAACTACAATAAAGCGCTCAAGCATATGCTGAAAAGGCGCGGCATTATCAAGAACGACGCCCTCTTATATCCGCGCGTCGAGGCCAACCCCGTCAGCGAATATCTGCTCGGCGAACTGGACCGCGTTTTGGGCAACATTGAAAAAGACGAACCGTGAAACACGGCGGTCAATCGCTTTAAAGGGCACGGCGGACAGGTTCGAAAACCCGTATCTCCGTACCCTTTGTTTTGGTGCGCAGAAACGTGTCAATCCAAGGGCCATTCTTCACAGTAACGGTAGGCCGGCGCGAGGTAGTACGCGGCTTTGTTTTCGGCAAGGAGTTTTTCCGCATAGAGCCCCGCGGCGCTTTGCGAAAGTGGGCTTTCACTCTGCAGAAGGTCATAGCGGTCGCTGAGCAGGCTTTTTAATTCGCGGACCATTTGCACCTGTTCGGTTGTCAAGTCCCACTTTTTATCCGTTTCTTTGAGAATATCCAGCGCGAAGGGAACCATGGAATCTGACAAGCGGTAGAACATGCCGACGTCCAGCACAGTGGATGTGTCGGACCTGTACTTTTCAACATTAAACTTTGCCACAACGGCGTCGGTGCCGGCGAGATTCAACACCAGGTACCAAACGGTAAAGAAGACGCACACCGCCTTGACAACGCTGAATTTTGAAGAGAGGACCTTCACAATGGTCATCAGAAACACGGCCGCAGTTAAAATCATAAACCATGAGGTCCAGACACGCAGCCGTGTCAGGCCGAACACGTCCATGTACATCGCCATTTTTGCGAAAGCGGAGCCGATAATGACCAGCGTGACGAAACTCAGCGTCAGCAGGAGAACTTTGAGCGCGACGGCCGGTTTGCCGGACTTTTTGGGCGAGAACACATAGGCAGCAGCCGAAATCGCCAGGTTGATCGCCGCGACGGCGGCAAGTTCGAAAAATCCCCTGCGGGCGTATTCGGAATAGATGAAGTTTTCGGGCAGGCGCCCGGCGAAGGCAAGGAACATATAATTGAACTGCACGAACAGGAATACGAAGTAGACCGCGCAGACCAGCGACAGGACGGTATAAGCAACGGCAGGGTCGAGTTTGGCCGGCAACGTGACGGCCTTGGCGTCCGGCCTGCCTTTTTTATAGCGGAACGAATATACCGCGCCGAACAGCGGGACAGCCAGCACCGCGCCGAGGAAAATCTTGAAAAGATATTCCAGAATCCTGTTGCCGATGATGTCCCCGATCTTGCGCACAAGCGACTCGAACGCTTTGTCCGCGCTCGAAAGCAACGCGATTATAACAGCCAGAACCGGTATGCAGACAAGGAAACCCAGCAAAATACGCCAGCCGAGTTTTCTGCCGCCTTTCTCCTTAACGCCCTTTGCCGAGATAACAAAAATTTTGTCGAGGTTCATCACCGGCCGCACGAAAAAGCCGTTGAGGAAATCGACGAACAACTCCTTGGTCAGCGCCGGATAACTCCTGGCGCCGAACATGCTCATCAAGTGAAGCACGGCAAAGAAAAACAGCGCCGGGAAGTTCAGCGCATTGAGCACCGGATTGCCGTAAACAGCGTTGCACAAGAGCAAAAGGACGATAGGCGCCAGCAGCGCAGCGCCTTTTTTGACATCGATGCTGCGGCTTTTGCGGCCATACCCGATGATGAGCGCGTAAGCCGCGGCAAAAAAGACGGGCATGCCGAAACTCAAGCCCCTGAATAAAGCGAACTCGCAGAAAACGAAACCGATGACGACCGAAAACA
This sequence comes from Bacillota bacterium, assembly GCA_022706685.1. Lineage (GTDB taxonomy): Bacteria > Bacillota > Clostridia > Oscillospirales > Acutalibacteraceae > UBA1447. Next base: position 34,782 of record JAKJCA010000014.1, on the reverse strand, counting down.
GGGCAAACAATTTGTCCGACCCGTCGACCGCCGCGGGCGTTTTGACCTTGACCGGCGGCCCGGCATAGGGATAATAAGCAGGCGCCGCGTAGGGGGTGAAGGCGGGCGGGGCGCCGGGCGCCGGCGCCGGAGGAACGGGCGCTGCGGGCGGCGCGCTTGCGCCTGTCCGGGGGATATTGTCAAAGGGCCGGTTGTCCATGGATTACTCCTCCTCGCGGTATTCGAGAATATCAGCCGGCTGGCAGCCGAGGGCCTTGCAGATGGCGTCGAGCGTCGAAAAGCGTATCGCCCTCGCCTTATTATTTTTTAGTATGGAAAGATTGGCCGGCGTGATGCCGATTTTTTCGGCAAGTTCCGTAGCCCCCATCTTCCGTTTTGCCATCATGACGTCAAGATTGATGATAATCGCCATGGAAACGCTCCTTCCGCGGTCAGGGCGGTTAAATCGTCAGTTCGGTTTCCTGCTTGAGTTCTATGCCCCTGACGACCAGTTCCCGGATAATCGCCGATATGATAAAAATCATAAAGGCTCCGGCTGCGATGACGAAGAACACCATCCTCCGGTAGATGGCCGTGCCGGCGCAATAGACGAGAAAATCGAAAAAGGCGCAAAAGCTGATGACCCTGAGCTTGGAGATGCTGTCGGAAGAAAAAGGGATGTCCCTGCGCAGGTTCATGCACAACTTGAGCGAAGCCGCCCAGATGGCCATAAAAGGGAGGTAGGAAACATAGATAAGCGCAAGAAGGCCGCGGGGCACAGACGCCAGGCCGATGAAGCGGCAATATTCCCGCAGCAGCCAGGGAGCCGTCACACCCAGCAGCAAAGCTCCGATAAAAGCCGTTATGGCCATGGCAAACAGAATATCGGGAAAAACCTTGTGTTGATTCATCGTTTTCACCTCGGCAGTATTATATCGTCGTATTATGTGTTTGTCAATAATTATTTATTGTTTATCAGTAATTTTTTATTTTTTATCACGCGTTTCGCAACACAGCGCCGCGGGCAGCCCGCGGCGCTGTGATTTCCGTATGTTTTGAAGGCGGCAGCAGCCGCGTTCAAGCCGGCGGAGGGCTGAAACCCTCGCCGAGGATTTCGCCCGCTTCGGAAACGACCACAAAAGCGTTGTCGTCATGCTGTCTGATGATCTTGTGCAGTTCGGCAACCTCGCTGCTTCTGACAGCACAGACAAGCATATTTTTGCTTTCGCCCGAATATCCGCCGACCGCGGGCAGCACCGTGATGCCGCGTTTCATATCGGTAATGACCGACCGGGTGATTTCGCCGGCCTTTTCCGTGACGATGAAAAGCATCTTGCCGCTACCGGCGCCGTAGAGCAGATAGTCGATAACGCGCGAAGACACAAATATGACGATAGCCGCGTAAAGGGCACTTTCTTTGCTTTTAAACACAACGGCCGCGGCAAACACGATCACGGCGTCGGCGACAAGGATGACCCGACCGATGGAAATGTGGGGGAAACGGTGTTTGACAAGCCGTGCAAGGATATCGGTGCCTCCGGTCGTCGCCCCCCGCATGAATACCAGCGCGAGCCCGGCGCCGGTGATGGCTCCGCAGAAAAGCGAGGCCAGCAGTTTGTCGCCTGAATAACGAAGGGACGCCGGCAGCAGGTACTCCATCGCGTCGAGGCAAACAGACAGCATCACCGTTGTCCACAATGTTTTCGCCACAAAACGCTTGCCCAGCACAATCCATGCGGCGATAATCAGGGGAATGTTGAGCACCAGGTTGGTCAGGCCGATGGGCGTATGGATCAGGTAGTTGACCATAATGGCCGCACCGGTGATGCCGCTTTGCGCGATGTCGTTGGGTACGGCGAAGATAATAATCCCCGCCGAAAACAGGACACAGCCGGCAAACCAGGCGGCATTGTCGAGCAGCAGTTCACGCCAGCGGATGGCTCGGGCAAATGCGAGAGCTTTGTTTTTCATCTTTTATTTCCTCATATATTTTTATTCCATGTCGGGTCTGTGCCCGCCGGCCTTTTATCCCGGCATAATGTACTGCGGGACATAGGTCAGACGGACCGTAACGCTGCCGTTTTGTGCGGGAAGGACCGAACGCGCCGGCTGCATCTGCCCCTGCGTGCCGATCATTTCCTCAATCACCGCCTTTTCTCCCAAACCGGTAAAGGCGACGTTCTTGCCGGGAATACTGTCACCGGGAAGAATCAGGATATCCGGCTCATACCAGGCAACGTATACAAAACCGCCGTTACCGATGAGCCGGTAAATCAGGACGTTTTCGTCCCCGCTGTCAACTTTCACTATAGAGGTGCAATTCTTTAAACGGGATGCCGCCTGGCCGATCGCGTAAAATGCCGGACGGACCTCCTCGATCATCCGCTGATTGCTGAAAGGCTTCACGGAGGTCAGCGTGATGCCGCTCCAGATGCTGTTGCCGGCCGCCGCGCCGAAAAGCATGGATTTTGACGGGGCAAACTCCTCCATAAAAGCCGTATTGATTGCCAGAACGCCCGCATGGGCTGACAGAAAGATTTTTTTGACCATATCCGTCGCGCAAAACGTGTGGACCCAGGCAATCGCGGCTTCATCCCCGTTGATCAGACTCAGGAAGTATGCCTTGAGCCTTTCGCGGTCCTCCTCTTTCGCCGGAGGCGAAAGAATGGCAAGCTGGCCGGCGTCGCCCTCGGTTTTCAGCGCGGAGCCGTACCCGAGGAAAGGATTGACCGACGTGTCGCTGACCGCCACCGGTTTATTGTAATGCCGCAGACCCATTTCGTATTTCAGCCAGCGGACCGTCTGCTCGATTTCGCCGGGATAACACAGCGCGTGAAAGTTGACAATGTCGAAGATGTCTGGCCTGTCGAGAACCTGACGGATATCGGCAAGCGAGTGGTACATAATACGCTTATCGGCGGCCGCAAAAGCCGCCTCGTATTCGCCGGGGCCGGGATCCGTGATAAATGCCGAACCTGCCAGAAAAGCGGAATGCAGGATTTTCACGGTTTTGGAAGCGGCGTGCGCGGCCTTGTAAGCGCGCTCGAGCATCTTGATATAATCGGCAGCCGGCTCCGGCTCGAAGGAAGAAAATTCGACGCCGATTTCGACGAGGTTGACCGGATACCGCAGGCCGGCCATATCGGCGTTGCCGTCGAGATCGTAGCGTTCGACCACCGCCGATACCCATTTTTCAAAATGGCCCGTGAACTTCGGTTTCGGTGTGAAATTGGTCACGGAGTTCACGTTGGCCCAACCGCAGGCGGGGTGCAAGGGAAGCATGATGTCGCGAAAACCCGCGTTCTGATACTCGGCAACGAATTGATCCAGGGCGTCGAAGTTGATTTTCGCGCACTGGCCCGATTGCATAACGCCCCATTTGAAGTCGCTCGGGTAAGGCTTGACGCCTGTGATTCCCAGTTCGCTGTATTTTGCCGCCATACCGGGCGAAGCGTATTCGACGCCGATGATGATACCGGGATTGCTGAAATCCGCAGCGTTTTTTTGCGCGGGCGCGTTTGTCGAAGTTTCGGCCGCAGGCCCCGTTTGCGCCGGCGCGTCCGTCGCGGGAACGGTTGCCGGTTGCGTTGCCGCCGTCACCCCGGCGGGCAGCGTCGTTTGCGGCATGTTTTCGCCGGCAGCGCGGTTGGTCAGGATTTGTGCCGGTTCGGGCAGTGATGAACAGGCCGGCAGCGCGTTGAGAATCAGCAGGCATACGCAAGCAGCGACCGCCGATCTGAAAACCGAAGAGCGATTCATATAAAAACCCCCTTACAAACCGAAAAACCTCGGGAAGATTTCACCGCCGGCTTGCGTTTGAGTCGTAAGGTTCTGTTTATATTATATCACACTTTAAAGTGTTGAATTTAATTTGATTCAACAGCGTTTGAAAAAACTGCCGTATCACGCGGCGGCGTGTTATTTGCCGCCATCGGCGGGCGAAGCCCGGCCGCAGATGAGACCGAAGAGTTCCAGCAGCCTGTCGTCCTCTCCCCTGAGGTAAAGCCAGCCGAAAAGCGCCTCGAGCCCCGTGGCGAGGCGATAGTCAGCCTGGGTGGCGTTTTTGGGGATGCGGGCGCTGTGGGCATTCCTGCCGCGCAGAAATACGGCCCTTTCCCGCTCGTCAAGGGCAGGTTCAATCACATGCGCGGCCTCCGCCTGCGCCGCGGCGCACACCTGCCGCGCCGCCTGGGTCTGCAGTTTGCCGGAAGGGCGGTTGGCCTGCCTGACGAGTTGTTCCCTGACCAGCAGGTCGAACACCGTGTCGCCGACAAAGGCGAGGGCCGAGGGGCTCAGCAGGTTCACGCCGCCGTCGCCGTTACGGGACATATTCGAATTCAAAATCATAAATGGACACCGTATCCCCCTGCTTGATTCCTTTTGCCTCCAGCGCGCCGATGATTCCGCTTGAGACGAGCAGGCGCTGAAAATACTGAAGCGACTCATAATCGTTCAAGTCCACGCGGCGCATCACCCCCAATAGCCATTCGGCCTCGACAAAAAATGTCCCGTCGTGAACCGTGATGGAAAAGCCGGTGTTCCGGCGTTTTTCAAATAACTCGGGCGGGACGGCCGCGCTTTCATAGACTTTGACGGGAGGCAGCGTTTTGAGTTTGGCCGCGACGGCCCGGATCAGTTGTTTGGTCCCTTCCCCGATCGGAGCACAGACGGGATAAAAATCGCAGCCCTTCGCCTTGATGTAGCGTTCGAGCCTTTCCAGGCCCTCTTGCGAGGCGAGATCAATTTTATTGGCGGCGACGATCTGAGGCAAAGACGAAAGTTCCGGATTGAACTGCGCGAGTTCCGCGTTGATTGTTTCAAAATCTTCCACTGGATCGCGCCCTTCGCTGCCGGCGGCGTCAAGGACATGGACCAGCAGGCGGCAGCGCTCGACATGGCGGAGAAATTCGTGGCCGAGCCCGGCTCCGCTGCCGGCCCCTTCGATAAGCCCCGGGATGTCCGCCATGACAAAGTGCTCGCCCTCGCCCAGGCTGACGACCCCTAAAACGGGTGTCAGCGTGGTGAAATGGTAATCGGCAATTTCGGGTTTCGCGTTACTGACCACGGAAATCAGCGTCGATTTGCCGACGTTGGGAAAGCCGATGAGGCCGACATCCGCCAGCAGTTTCAACTCCAGCACAACCTCCCACGACTCGCCCGGCGCCCCGTTTTTTGCGAAGCGCGGGGTTTGGCGCGTCGGTGTGGCGAAATGGGTGTTGCCCCAGCCGCCTCTGCCGCCGCATGCCGCGGTAAAAGGTTCGCCGGATGACATATCCGCGAGAATGGCTCCGCTTTCTTTTTCTTTGATCAGCGTTCCCCGCGGGACACGGATGACAAGGTCTTGGCCTTTCCTGCCGCTCTTGCGGTTTGACGAACCCTTTTGCCCGTCCTCGGCGACGTATTTCCGCTTATAACGGAAATCAAAAAGCGTCGATAAGTTATCGTCAACGACAAAGATGACGCTGCCGCCTTTTCCGCCGTCCCCTCCGTCGGGTCCGCCGGACGCGACATATTTTTCACGGTGAAAAGATACGGCGCCGTCGCCGCCTTTGCCCGCTTTGATCAGTATTTCCGCACGGTCGACAAACATCGGGGCTCCTTGTTCAGAGCGGTTTGATTTCGGCACGCGCCCGCTTGATTTCGGCGACAAACGCTTTGGCCGTTTCGGTAATCTTCGCGTAATCCCCCTGCGCGGCCGGACCGGTCAGCGAACTGCCGGCGCCCAGCGCGCAGGCGCCCGCCTTGATCCATTCGGCGGCGTTGGTGACATCGACGCCTCCGGTCGGCATCATTTTGGCGTGGGGCAGCGGCCCCCGGAAGGCTTTGATGATTTTCGGCCCGAACAGTTCGCCCGGAAAGATTTTCAGGATATCCGCTCCCGCTTCCATCGCCAGCACCGCTTCGCGCACGCTCATGACGCCGGGCATCACCGCGACGCGGTAGCGGTTGCACATTCTGACGGTCGCCTCGTTGAGACAGGGGCTGACGATATACTGCGCGCCGGCGAGCATGGCGATCCTGGCGGTTTCGGGGTCGAGCACCGTTCCCGCGCCGAGAATCATCTGCCCGGCAGCATAACGTTTGGCAAGCGCCCCGATCACCTGATCGGCGTGCGGAACCGTAAACGTCAATTCAATGGCCGCGACTCCGCCTTCGAGGCAGGCCTCGGCGATACGCAGCGCGCTGTCCGGATTTTCCGCGCGCACGACCGCGACAATACCGCTTTGCTGTATGGCGGTTAAAATCTGCTCTTTTTCCATCGTTGCCTCCTTAGCTGTCCGACTTATCGTTGAACCCTGGCGCCTTCGCCGTTGACGACGGCTTCCACCTCTTTGAGCGAGGCCATGGACGTATCCCCCGGCGTCGTCATGGCTAACGCGCCGTGCGCGACGCCCAGGTCAAGCGCGCGCTGCGGCTGCGCTCCCGTTAAAAAGCCGTAAATCAAACCCGATGCGAAACTGTCGCCTCCGCCGACGCGGTCAAAGATTTGAAGCGAGGGCAGTTCGATACCCTGATAGAAGATGCCGCCGGCGAGACAGACGGCGCTCCAGTCGTTGACCGAAGCCGTTTTGACCGTTCTGAGCGTTGTCGCGACGACCCGCACAGCGGGGTACATCTCGACAACCCGAAGAGCCATTTTCCTGTATCCCTCGACACTCAGGCCTTTGAGCCCTGCCTCGTTGCCCTCGATTTCCAGACCGAGGCAGGCGGTAAAGTCCTCCTCGTTGCCGATGAGCACATCGACGAAGCCGGCGATGGCGCTGTTGACTTCACGCGCCTTTTCTTTGCCGCCGATGCTTTGCCACAGGGACGGACGGTAATTGAGGTCATAAGAAACCGCGGTGCCGTATTTTTTCGCCGCCTTGACAGCCTCCAGGGCGGCTTGCGCGGTCGAAGGAGACAGCGCGGCAAAGATGCCGCCGGTATGAAGCCAGCGCACGCCGAGTTTGCCGAAGATGAAATCCCAGTCGAAATCGCCCTCTTTGATGAGCGACGCCGCCGAGTTGCCCCGGTCGGATACGCCCAGCGCGCCGCGGATGGAAAAACCCCGTTCGGTGAAATTGAGGCCGTTTCTGACGGTTTTGCCCGTACCGTCGAAAGGAACCCATCTGATTAGAGAGGTGTCGACGCCGCCCTGCAGGATAAGGTCTTCGATGAGGCGGCCGATTTCGTTGTCGGCCAAAGCGGTGGCCACGCCCGTATTCATCCCGAAACAGCGCCGCAGGCCGCGTGCGACGTTATATTCCCCGCCGCCTTCCCAGACGCTGAAACTGCGGGCGGTTTTGATGCGGGTATCCCCCGGATCAAGCCGGAGCATCACCTCGCCGAGGGAGAGTTCGTCAAAAGCGCACTCCTTTTCGGGGCGCAGGTTAAAAAGCATGTCGGATTCTCCTTACCGTTCAGACACCGGAATAAGCCGAAAAGCCGCCGTCGACAGGCAGGATGACGCCGGTGATAAAGCCGGACTGCTTTTCGTCGCATAAAAAGATCAGCGCGCCCGTCAAGTCTTCGGTTTTGCCGAAACGGCGTAGCGGCGTGTGGGAGATGATTTTCTGCGCTCTGGGCGTCAGGGAACCGTCGGGGTTATACAGGAGGGTTTTGTTCTGGTTCGAGGAGAAAAAGCCCGGCGCCAGAGCGTTGACGCGGATGCCGACGTCGGCGAAATGGACCGCCATAAACTGCGTGAAATTCGACACCGCCGCTTTTGCGGCGGAATAGGCCGGAATTCTCGTCAGCGGGCGGTAGGCGTTCATGGAGGAAACGTTGACGATGCAGGTGTTCGGCCTGCCCACCATATCGGCGGCAAAAGCCTGCGTGGTCAGCAGCGTGCCCAGGAAATTGAGGTTGAACACAAACTCGATGCCCTTCGGGTCAAGGTCAAAAAAGGTTTTGACGCCTTCCGCTTTCTCGGCGATATCGCTGAGTTCAAGCGTGTCTTTGGTGGTCGTGCCCAGCGGAGAATTGCCGCCGGCCCCGTTGATGAGGATATCGCACGCGCCAAGTTTGGCGTTGACCTGCGCCCTTGCCTGCTGCAGGCTGTCGGGTTTGAGCACGTCGCACTCGACGGCTACGGCCTCGAAACCCTCGGCGGCAATCTCTCGCACGACGGCCTCGGCCGCCTCCAGCCGCAGGTCGAGCACGGCGACTCTGGCGCCCTGGCGCGCAAGGTCTTTGGAAAAGGCGCTGCACAGCACGCCGCCGCCGCCGGTGACAACCGCCACCCTGTCTTGTAACAGATTACCCATTTTTTTATTCCTCCGGATTGATGATTGTGTGCCTGTGTTCGTATTCTACAAACGCTGTTTCTCGCCGGTTGCGCTCGAACGGTAGATGCCCAAAACAGCCCCGACCGCCTTGCCGCCCTCGGCCGGGTCGATGGAGAAACGTTCCCCGCTGCGCACGCATGCGTAAAAATCGTTGATCAGCGCGTTGTGCCCCGTACCCCAGCAGTCTTTGCCGAAACAGTCGAGTTTTTCGAAGTCGGTCAGCTGCCTGAGCGTTTGGCCGCCGCTCAACTCGTAGAGGTTATCCTCTTCCATCCGCAGCGCGGCGTGCTCGAACTGCAGTTCGACAAAAACGGGGGCGTTGGCCGAATAGGCCGTGGTCGCGTACAGCAGGCCTTTGACACCGCCCGGAAACTCGAACAGCGCGCTCGCGGTGTCTTCCACCTCGATAACACCTTTTAAGTGATAGTTGGCTATGCTGCCCGAAACCGCCTGAAAATCGCCCGCAAGGAAGCCCAGCATATCGACGGTATGGATGGCCTGGTTCATCAGGACGCCGCCGCCTTCCTTTTCCAGGCTGCCGTGCCAGTCGTCGGCGTAATAGTCCTCGTCGCGCTGCCAGCAGACAAAACCGCGCACACCCTCCAGCCTGCCGTAAGGCGTCTGGCCGGAAACGAGGCTTTTAAGGTAACGCGCGCTTCGATTGTAGCGGTTTTGAAAGCAGACACCCATGGCTACGCCAGTCTTTTTCTGCGCCTCGACCAGGGTTGTCGCGCCGTCGACGGAAATCGCGCAAGGTTTTTCGATAAGGACATGGATGCCTCTTTCCGCCGCCGCGAGCGCCATGGGAACGTGCAGATAGTGCGGGGTGCAGATATGCAAAATATCGGGCTTTTCAGCGGCGAGAAGTTCGTCCAGCGACGCGTAGGCCGCCGCATCGTATGCTTGCGCGGCTCTTTGCGCGCGCGGAAAGTCGATGTCGGCTGCGGCGATGAGTTTGGCGTCGGGAATCGACGCGATGCATTGCAGATGCACCTTTGAAATTCCGCCGCAGCCTACGATAGCTATTTTCATCAAACGAATACCTCAGTTTCCGAACGAGTCCGACATGTTCTGGGCGACCGTGCCCGTATCGGTTTTTTTGCCTTTTGAGCCGGCTATTTTCGCCTGCAGTTTTTCATAGAAAAGATCTTCGTCAACTGGCAGGTCCACGGGCCGGCCCAGCCAGGAAGACAGATGCGCCGCGTTGGAGATCATCAGGCCGTTGATGCCTTCCTCTCCCCTTCCGACAAGCGGCTCGCCGCGCAGGATGTTCGCCGCGAAAGCGTTGAGCACGCCGGTGTGCTGCGGGTTTTCGCCGTCCGTTTCGGCCTCGGACCATTGGCCTTTGGGCTTGCCGAAACCGTTGGGCGACGTCATGCAGTGCTCTTTGGTGGAAACATCCAGCCGGTGGACTTTCAGTTTGCCGTCTTCGCAGACGATATGGCCCTTGTCCATGGTGATTTCAAGGCGGTTGGTGCCCGGCGCATCGCCGGTGGAGGTAATGAACACGCCGGTCGCGCCGTTGGGGTACTCGGCATAAATCGTCACGTCGTCCTCGACCTCGATGTCATGCCATTTGCCCTCGTGGCAGAACGCGAGGATTTTCGAGGGCATGCCGCAAATCCACTGCCAAAGGTCGAGATTGTGCGGGCACTGGTTGAGCAGCACGCCGCCGCCCTCGCCTTCCCAGGTCGCACGCCAGCCGCCGGAGTTGTAGTAGGCCTGCGTCCGGTACCAGTTGGTGATGATCCAGTTGACACGCTTAATTTCTCCGAATTCGCCGCCCTGCACGAGCTCGCGCAGCTTGCGGTAAAGGCAGTTGGTGCGCTGGTTGTACATAATGGCGTAGACTTTGTCGCTGTTGGCCGCGGCTTCGTTGGCCTCGCGGACTTGTTTGGTATAAACGCCCGCCGGTTTCTCTGTCAGGGCATGAAGGCCCTTTTCGAGGGCGTATACGGTATAAACGGGATGGAAGTAGTGGGGCGTCGCGATGACCACGGCGTCGATTTCGCCGGAATCCATCATTTCCTCCGCTGTCGGATAACAAAGTATCGAAGGCAGCTGTTCTTTGGCCCATTCGAGGCGCTCGGGGTTGATGTCCGCCACGGCGGTCAAGCGCATTTCATAGAGCAACCCTTGCAGATAATAATTCAGATGGCTCGAGCCCATGTTGCCGACGCCGATGATACCGTAGCGCACGGGCTGGACCTTTTCGGCCACTTTATGCAGCGCCGAGCATGCGGCCGCGAACGACGCCCGGTTGCTCGGATAGGAAAACCTGCGCATCTTTTCTTCGACTTCGCCTGTTTTTTCAAGCGCTTTCAAGCCGTCAAACACTTTGAGGTGGGGTTCCACGGAAAGGAACCTCGGGCCTTCCTTGCGGGCGAAGCGGCGCAGAATCTCCTCGATATGGCCGTCTCCCTCGCCCGCCGGCACGATGATGCGTTCCACGGCCAGGGCGTCTTTGATATGCATATAGTCGATATAGGGTTCGAGCATTTCGTAGGCGGCCAGGGTGTCGACGCCGTCCATGATGAAATTGGCCGGGTCAAAAACGCCGCCGAGAAAGCCCTTGAGTTCGGTCAGCATGTCGAGGCAGCGCTCGGGCACGTTGCCGTAAATACCGCGTTCGTTCTCATGGCAGCAGGTAATGCCCTGGGACTTGGCATATTTTGCCATCGCCCCGACGCGGGCGAGCACCTCGTCGCGGTAATCCTCCGGCTTTTCGTCCTCGTCGATGTAAAAACTGAAAATGCGGATATACTCGGCCTCGAGGATATCCGCCACCTCAACGGTATTCTTGAAACTTTCGAAATGCGGCGCAAAATCGTCGTCGATAGTGATTTTGCCGTAATGCGAGCCGATGGAAGAAACCCCGATGCCGTTCTCATCAAGGATTTTTTTGAGTTCTTTTGCTTCCTCGACCGTAAAATCGGAGATGTTTTTTCCGCCGACACCCCTGAGTTCGATATGGGTAATGCCGTTCTCCTTACAGGCCGCGATTTGTTCATGGATGTCTTTCGACGCCTCGTCGGCAAAAGCCGAAAAGAGAAATCTTGCCATTTGTTAAACCCCGCTTCCCAAAATAGTCGTGATGATTCTACCATATAAGGCTGTAAATGAAAAGGAAACCGGGCAAAAAGCGCGCATATCGATACCCTGCGGGAGAAGAACGGTTTTCGGGCTGCGCGCAGAAAGAACCGGCGGGACAAGCCCGCCGGTCCGCGCCGTTGATTCGCAACGCCGCTCAGTAATTCTTTGCCCTGATTTCGAAATAAGCCTGGGGATGCGCGCAGGTCGGACATTTGGCCGGCGCCGCTTTGCCGACATGGATATGGCCGCAGTTGCGGCAGATCCAGACGGTTTCTTCCGAGCGCTCGAATACGATGCCTTTCTCCAGGTTGGCCAGCAGGGTGCGGTAACGCTCCTCGTGCTCCTTTTCGATATCGGCCACCAGAGAAAACAGGGCGGCGATGCGGTCGAAGCCTTCTTCTTTCGCGGTTTCGGCGAAGCCCTTGTACATCTCGGTCCATTCGTAATATTCGCCTGCCGCCGCGTCGAGAAGGTTCGCGGCCGTGTCGGGGACACTGCCGCCGTGCAGTTCTTTGAACCAGAGTTTGGCGTGCTCTTTTTCGTTGTCGGCCGTGGCGGCGAAAATGGCCGAAATCTGTTCGTAGCCCTCTTTTTTAGCGGCGGAAGAATAATAGGTATACTTATTCCGCGCCTGCGACTCCCCCGCGAATGCCGCCATCAGGTTCGCCTCGGTCTTGCTGCCTTTGAATTCCATCATTAAAACCTCCTTATTCCTTTATTTTGCCGATATTTATTATCAACATAATATAAAGTAATATTGATTATAGCAGAAAACCGCGCCGTTTTTCAAGTTTGTTCCGTGCTTTGCGGCGGGCCGTTTTCGTTGAGAAGATATGCGGCGAACAAAGCGGCGTTGCGTTTGATGTATTCGCCGCCCCGCAGCGCAATGACGCCGTCTTTGAGCACGCCGGCAAAAAGCCCGTCAAGGCGTTTGATGTCCTGCAAGTCGAGCGAAACGTCTTCGTTGTTATCGTCGAAGGCGGCGTACTCCCCGGCGACGGTTTCGGCGTCCGGCTCATCGAGCAGAAGCCGCGCCGCGCGGACGGCGCAGCCGGTCAGCGGTTCACCGTTCAGGCGGAAAAAGGCGCTGAGCGCCGGGACACTGTCAACCGAGAGGTAGTAGGCCGCATAAACGGTTTTGAGCGCCTCGTCGAGCGCGTCGAACGCGGCGTTGATATCTTTTTGTTTTTCGATTCTTTCGCTGACCAGGAGAGCAACCCCCTCGAAAAGCCGGGCGGGTTCCGCTTGCAGCAGCGCCTGTTCACCGGCGCCCCGGAACTGGGCTTTTAGGCGGTTCTCATATTTTAACCGCTCCATGAGTTTGTTTCTTTCGCCGCTGCGCTTTTTCACCGCGCCGTATGCTTTGATGCAGACGTATACGGTCAAGGCCGACACGGCGGCGAGCGCCGCTGCGAGATACCAGTATTGGCGCAAAGCGTCAGAGAATCCTATTTTGCATCATCCTTCCCCAGATGTTTGTAGATGTCGCCTTTTTTATGCCCTGTCTCGGCCGCAGCCTCTTTGGCGGCGAGGCTGGCCGAAAGCCCGCACGCCATTTTTTCGTTTGCCGTCCGCACGGCCTCCTCCAGCGACGGCCGCAGCTCTTCGGCGGGAGGACGTCCTGCGACGACGAGCACGATTTCCCCTTTCGGACCGTTTTGCGCGAAACGTTCGGCAGCTTCCGGCAGCGTCGCCCTGACGACCTCGAAATGGATCTTGGTCAGTTCCCTGACGACCGCGACTTGCCTGTCGCCGAAGGCCGCAGCGAGATCGCGCAGCGTATAGGGCAGTTTGTGGGGCGCCTCGTAAAAGATCATCGTCCTCGTTTCGCCGAGCAGGGAGGCGATGTGTTCTTTGCGTTTTAGTTTATTGACGGGAAGGAAGCCTTCGAAGGTGAACCTGCCTGTCGGCAGGCCGGATACGGCCAGAGCGCTGATACACGCGCTCGGGCCCGGCACCACGTCGATATCAATCCCGTTTTCGGCGCACTGCCTGACGAGCAGTTCCCCGGGGTCCGAGACAGCCGGCATGCCTGCGTCGGTGACCAGCGCGCAGTCTTCGCCGGCGAGAATGCGTTCGACGATGCGCTCGCCCTTCAACAGTTTGTTGTGCTCGAAATAGCTGGTCATCGGCTTTTTGATACCGAAACGGTTGAGTATTTTCAGCGTAACCCTGGTGTCTTCCGCGGCGATAAAATCGCAGTTTTCCAGCGCTTCCAATGCCCGGGGCGACATATCGCCGAGATTGCCGATCGGCGTGCCGACAATGATGAGTTTGCCCATGATTATCCTTTCGCCGCCGAGGCGGCATAAAATCATCCGTCCGGACAACCGGCATAAACAGCACGCATTTCCGGCGTGTATGCGCCTGTCGCGTCCGTGATTAACAGTTCCGGCAGCACCGTCAGCCCGGGCCTGCCTCCTTTTCGGCCTTCGATTAAGACAAGGTAAGGCGCTTTACACGCGTTGTAAGCGGCCATCCTGATTTTTTTGGGTTCAACGCCGGCTTCGCGCATGGCGCAAAGCACTTCGAAAAGCCGCTCTGGTTTATGGCAGAGGCAGAAACGCCCGGAAAAGCGCAGCAGCGACGCGGCGGCAACGCAGACCTCGCCGATGGTGCACATCGTCTCGTGTCTGGCTGCCTGCGCCGGCAGGCGCCTGCTTTGGAGGCCCGTCCCGAGCGCGCGGTAAGGCGGGTTGGCGCACACTAAATCCCATTTCGCGCGGCCGGCTTCCCCGCAGGCAGTGCGGAAATCGGCGTTGAGTACGGTGAATATATCCGTCACCCCGCTCATCTGCGCTCCGCGCACGGCCTGCTCGCAGGCGAGAGGCTGAATATCGATGCCCATAATTTTCGCGGGCTTGGCCGGGGAGCGGCACCACAGCAGCGGAATAATACCGCAGCCGGTACCCAGGTCGCAGGCGCGTTCGCCGGCGCGCGGCGACGCAAACGCGGCCAGAAGGAAAGCATCGGTGCCGAAGCCGTGTTCGCGCGAGGTGACGACCGTCATGCCCGCGCCGATGTTTTCACAACGGAAACGCTCCATCGCCATACCGCTCCTGTCGTAAACTCGGGCCGCGATTATTATATCCCATAGCCGGCGCAGGCGCAAACGGCACAAAGAGACAGGCGCGCGGAAACAACCGCGCGCCTGTGGGAAAACATGGCAGATTTTATTCGGGCTTCGGGGCATCGACGGGGCAGACATCCGCGCAGCTGCCGCAATCGGTGCAGACATCCGCGTCTATAACATACTTGCCGTCGCCTTCGGATATGGCCTCGACGGGGCATTCGGCCTCGCAGGCTCCGCAGGAAATGCAATCGTCATTGATAAAGTACGCCATCTGGCTAACCTCCTTTTTGAATTCAAACAGATTTTATCATACTGTTCTTAAAATGCAATAGGTATTTGTAAACAAACGGTAAAGGTTTATTCCAGGCTCTTAAAAGCCTCGATTTCTTCCGGCTGAACCGCGATTTTTGCGTCGCGGACGATTTTGACGTCTTCACGGTTGAAAATGCGCGGCGCGGCGTCCTGATAGCGGTCGAGCCGGACTTTCAGGCGGCCGGTCAGCAGGCTGTTTTCGACAACGGTTCCGCGGCCCTCCGCCGTATCGACCACCGCGCCGGGTTTGGGCGTGATTCTCAACAGATGTTCGTAGGCGCTCTGCTCGTATTTGAGACAGCACATCAACCTGCCGCAGGTGCCGCTGATTTTCACGGGATTGAGCGAAAGCCCCTGCTCTTTTGCCATTTTAATGGAAACGGGATGAAAATCGCGCAGGAAGGTGCTGCAGCAAAACGGACGGCCGCACATGCCGAGCCCGCCGATCATTTTCGATTCGTCGCGCACGCCGATCTGGCGCAGTTCGATGCGCGTATGGAAAACGCCGGCAAGGTCTTTGACCAGTTCCCTGAAATCAACCCTGCCGTCCGCGGTAAAATAGAAAAGAATCTTGCTGGAGTCGAACGTGTATTCGACATCGACAAGTTTCATGTCGAGCTTGTGGGCTTCAATCTTCTTTTCACAGATCGAGAAAGCATCGCGTTCTTTGGCGCGGTTCGCCTCGCAGCGGCGTATATCGTCTGGGGTCGCGAGCCTGACGATTTCTTTTAGGGGCTGGACAATTTCCTCCTCCGTCACCTCGTGGTTTTCGAGAACAACTTCGCCGCATTCAAGGCCGCGCGACGTTTCGACAATGACGCGGACGCCTTTTTCCAGTTTGGCGGCGCCGGGAGAAAAGAAGTAGACTTTGCCCACTTCTTTGAAACGGATTCCTACCACTTCTGCCATAATGACTCCTTACGTTCTCAGTCTGCTGCATAAAAGCGCGACGAGAAGATTGATGTTGGCGGACAAGTCGCACGCGTCGGACAAATCCCTCGCAATACCGGGCAGCGAAACCAGTTTGTCGCCGCCGATATGCCTCGCAAGGCGCCGCGCGGCGTCCGGGTCGGAGGATATGAGGTCGGTGCCGCCGAAATACGCTACCGCGGCATCCCTGAAAATCAATTCGAGTTCTCCGGCGCAGGCAACGAACAGTTCGCGCTTTTTCTCCATCAAAGGCGCCGCCGCCGACACGATGTCATATTCCTTTTCGGACGCGACGGCCGCGGCAATTCCCGAAGCGACGGCTCTTGCGGTTTCGTCGGTTTTTTTGTCGGAATCGGGGATCCCCAGATAGAAAACGGCTGCCCTGGAGAGCACGGTGGGAATCAGCGCATGCTTGGTGGCGCATTCGAGGATAAACTTGACGTATCGGGGAGGTTCCTCGAGGTTCTTCAAAAGCATGTTCTGGATGCTGAGATTGAGAAAATGGGCGTTGTTAATGATATAAACTCTTGCATCCGCTTCATTCGGCAAGTACATTAACTTGTCAAACACATCGCGCAGCGCGTCGATTTTCAGGGTTTTACCCCTTTCGCCGCCGTCGATTTCAAATACATCGGGATGCCGGCCCGCGAGCGTTTTTTTGCAGTGGGAACAAACCCCGCAGGGCTTGGCGCCCGCCTGCGAGGAACATACAAATGCCGCCGCCAGTTCACGGGAAAATGCGGCCCGCTCTTTTTCGGAGCCGCCCTCTATGACGATGGTATGCGACAACTTGCCTTCGGCAGCCATGGAGGCGATACGGCCGGCAAGGTTCTCATCCCTGATTTGCGTGGGTTTGAATTTCATCCTTTGCTCCGTTTGCGCGGACCGGGCGTTGTGCTACAGTTTGTAAAACTGCTCGACATCGAGCACAAAAACGGTCGCTCCGCCGACGGTCACCTCGACAGGCATCGTCATAAAGGCTTCGCTGGCGAAAGCGGGACCCGTCTCCATCATCTGGGTGCGTTTGCTGCTGAACCGCTTGATGATGTCGATGACCTCGCCGACTTTATCCTCCTGAGCCCCGATGATTAAGGTCGCGTTGCCAGCCCTTAAGAATCCGCCGGAGGTGGATAATTTCGTGGCGCTCAGTCCGTTGCGTGTCAGTTCACCGAGGACGGCGTGGCAGTCGTCGTTGTTGATAATCGCTACTATGAGTTTCACACAGCATCCTCCGTTCCATTTATTTCATTTTATTATACATCGCAGACGGCTGTTTGACAACTTTTACATACGGGCAGCCGGCCTGCCGGGCGGCAAACATTGTTTCGGCCGTCATCAGTTCGCCGGGCATCGCCAAGGGAACGGCGGGCGGGCACCGGCAAAGGGCTTCGGCACAGATACGGCCGCGCGCGTCTTTTGCCGCCACCGTTTCTGCCTGCGAAAGGAGCGCTTCGCGCGGCGTCATCACGCAGACCGGCCGGGGCGCGGCTGACAGGGCCTGCTTCTGCCCCCCCGCGGAGCGCATGCGGCTGACCGCGCCGAGCAGCCGGCTGAAATGTTCGGAAGTGTTCATCGGCGAAGGGATCAATATGGTCCATGCGCCTTGGGCAAACTCCGGTTCGATGCCGCAGGCGCGCAGGTATTCGCCCGCACTTTCGCCGCGGGGACCGGCGGCGTGCGCGAAAGCAAGCCGGACGGGGTCGCATTCGCCGGCGGGTTGAACAAGGCCGGCATCTGCCGCGGCTTGTTTGACAGCCGCGACCGACTGTTCCAAACGCTTGAATTCGTCTTCGCCCTGTACACGGAGCCATTCCCTGCAAAGGTCGAGGGACAGCATCACCGGATAAGAGGGGCTGGTTGAGCCGAAAAGGGCCATCGCCTGTTTCGCGCCGGCAGCATACCGTTCATCGGCAATATTGAGCCAGGCGCCCCCTGTGAGCACGGGCAGTGTTTTGTGCGCGGAATCGGCGCTCATGGCCGCTCCCCTCTCGAGGGGGCCAAGCCCTCTGCGCAGGAAGGGCAAATGCGCGCCGTGCGCGTTGTCGACGATCACCGGCACGCCGAAGCGCGCCGCCGCCGCCGAAATGGCCGAAATATCGCTAATGACGCCGAAATAATCGGGCGTCGTCACATAGACGGCCTTTGCGCCCGGATGTTCTTCCAGCGCGCGCGTGACCGCGCCGGCCTCTATCCTGCCCGTAAAATACGCTCCCGCGGAAGCGTCGGGCATGACCCACACGGGTTCGATATCCAGCAGCGCCATGGCGTTGACGGCGCTTCGGTGTATCACGCGGCCGCAAACCATTTTGCCCCCGCACGGCGCGGCAAGGCGCAGCATCGCCTGTATGCAGAGCGTGCAGCCTCCCGCGCTCATCAGCGAAGCGGGTACCGAAAACAATGAAGCGGCAAGACGCTCCGCTTCGGCCGTCGGACCCTGCGCGTCAAAGAGGCTGCCCAGGTCCGGCAGTTCGGTCAAGTCAAGCGACTGCGCGTCCGCAAGCCCGCGCAGGCTCTGCGCGGCGCCTTTGTGGCCGGGCACATGAAACGGCGCGCGCCGCCGACTGTTATACCGCATAACAGCGTCAAACAGAGGAGTTCCCATCCGCATTCTCCAAAAGACGCAGGTTCCTTTCCACAACGGCGGCGCCGCGGCCGGCATACACCCTGTCTGACGCCCGCAGCCCGTCCGACGCCGCGGGCATGAAACTTTCGGCAAATTCCCTCAGCGGCTGTTTTACGGCCCGCAGGTTGTGCGGGCATACGCGCTGGCAGATGTCACAGCCCCAGGCGCTGCCGCCTGCGGCGAGGGCGCATTGCTCGCGCGGGTCCAGCGCGCCTTTGCACTGGGCGATATAAGACAGGCAGCGTTTTTTGTCAAAGGGCCGGCTGTTTAAAATCCCCGCGGGGCAGGCTTCCTCGCACAGCCGGCATGAGCCGCAGCCGCCCGCTTGCACGGCGGAAGGCTCCAGGGCCATACCCGTGACAATCTCACCGATGACAACCCAAGACCCGAAAAGCGGGTGAATCAGCAGGTTGTTTTTCCCGACAAAACCGAGGCCCGTCGCCGCGGCGGCGAAAGGTTCGTCAATGGGCGAATGGTCGCAAAAACAGGCGAAATCTTCGTCCGGATAGAGCGCCTTCAGCCCAGCCGCCGCCGCTTCCAGCCTGTCGAGCACTGCTTTATGGTAATCGGCAACACAGGCAAAACGGGCGAGGTCAGCCCCTTCGTAACGGCTGTCCTCCAGCGAGTAGGGAAATACGGCGGCAATAACGGAGTGCGGATTGCCCGGCAGGCGCCGGGCGGCCGAGTTGGCGCGAAGCCGGCCGCTGACCGCGTCAAAAGCGCAGACGCCCCGCCAGGGCAGGGTCTGTTCGAGTACCGCGTCTATGCGTTCATCCATATCATTGGGCCCGTGAAAACAAAGCGTGTCCCTTCCCGTGAAAAAACGCCCCGAAAGGAATGTTTCCAGAAACCTATATCACGCTTGAAAATGCGATGAGCAGGGGCATCGTCACAATGGAAATCAGGCTGATGACCGCCACCGTCTGCGAAGCGAAACCGGAATCCCTGCCGTATTTCGCGGCAAAAATGACGGTGTTGTTGGCCGAGGGGGCGCTGGCTGATATAATCAGCGATTCCAGCAGGGCACCCTTGATGGGAAGCCCCGCCAGCCCGATGAGCTTAAATAAGCCAATCATCGTTATGGGCAGGACCAGCAGTTTGAAAGCACCGGCCAGCGCGATGCCGGGCGCCTGTTTCAACGTTTTCAGGTCGGTGTGCGAAATATAAGTGCCGAACATCAGCATGGCCAGCGGCGTGTTCATGCTCGCGATATACTGTACGGGCGAAACGACCATATCGGGCAGTTTGACGCCAAGCAGAAAGAGGGGCAGACCGATCAGCACCGACAGGGTGCCGGGATTGAAAAACAGTTTGGCGGGCTTAAAAGGCGCCCGGTTGCCTTCATTGTCGCGCGACATGACGGAAACACCGTGGGTAAACGCAAAGATTTGAAACGACATGATGACCGCCGACGCGTAAAATACGCCTTCCGGCCCGACGACCGCATTGGCCAGCGGGAGCGCCATATAGCCGCAGTTGCCGTAAACGCTGGCAAATTTGAGCACGCTGTTTTTCTGCCGGTCGCCTTTCCTGAACAGCGGGATGCTCAGCACGGAGGCGACGGTATGCAGCAGCAGGCCGCAGCCGATGGCGACCAGAATACCCCTGACGTTTTCGGGCGTCCTCTTGATCTCCATAAAAGAACGGACGATGACGCAGGGGGTGATGATATAAAAAAGAAGGTTTGTGCAAAGGCGGGCGGTCTTTTCGGTGAACAGGTTGGTCCTGTCGGCCAGAACGCCCACGGCGACGATGATATAGAGAATCGCGACCTGTTTGGCCGCGATAAGCATGTTGTCGAAAAATCCGCTCATCGGCCCCTCCGCGTCATGAGTCCCGCCGAACGGTGAAGCCGACCCGCGTGGTGACAAAACCGATGATAAAAGCCGCCACGGCAAGGTCGCAAAGTTCCGGCGGAGACTGCGCGCCGAGCAGGTCGCTGCGGCCGAGAACGACGGCGATACTGCGCGGAATAAAACACACCAGACACAGCAGGGCGCCCGGCAGGCCGAAGGCGAAAAGTTTCCACTCGACGCCTTTTTCGCCAATGGCGGTGACGGTTTGGGCGAACGCCATGAAAAAGAGCATCAGGAAAACCAGCATGAACAGTTCAAACAGCAGGTCGGAGACATTGACAAAACTGATTTTTCTCATAAAACGGTAGAGGATCCTGCACATACACCACGCCAGCGGCATAATGGCCAGCAGACGCTGGCGTGCGGCTTGCCCCGCGCCGCGGATATAGTCGATACCCAGCACCACGGCGAACGCCGCGGAAGCCAGCGCAAAAACGGCTTCGAACAACAGGGGCGCCATGCCGGATGACGCCGCACCGCCCGCGTCATAAAATCCGGACTGCACGCCCGTGCCGAGGCCCTGGTAATTCATCGAACTTGTCACCGCGTCGGCTACGAATCCCGCCGCGAGAAAGAAGGAAAGGGCGGCAAGCGGGACGTTTTTGACGCCGGAGCCCGAATAGACGAATGATTTCCGCCTGTTAAACGCAGCGGCGATAATGGCGGCACAGCTGGCTGCCAGGAGAATATAAAGCGTATAGACGCTGAAATCGACCCGGCCGTAAAAGCCGGTCGAACCTTCGATGATGGTGAAGAACTGATACGTTCTCAACGGAAGGGCAAGCAGCGCGGCCGCGGCGAAAACGCCAAGCAGAAGCCGCACGCGCGGCTGTATCGTTTGTCTGTTCATTTAATCACCGGCCGCAATGCGCTCTTCTGTCGGAACATATTCCTGCGTGCTGCCCTCAAAATCATCGGTCCGTTCGTCCAGCGGGACATAATCGCGGGGGATGGTGACGCTCTTGTAGGCAGGCCGTATGATTCGGCCGCCGGTGAGAAGTTCTTCGATTCTGTGCGCCGCCCAGCCCGCGATACGGGCGACGGTGAACAGCGGCGTATAGAGGTCTTCGGGGATGTTCAGCATTTTATAGACGAAGCCCGAATAGAGGTCGACATTGGCGCAAATGGGCCGTTTGACGCCCTTGACCTTGGAAAACACCTGCGGGGTGAGCGCTTCGATGAGTTTTAACAGTTTCAGTTCGTCGAGATGGCCGGAGTCGGCAGCGAATTTCTCCGCGTTCTTTTTGAGTATGATCGCCCTGGGATCCGAGAGGGTATACACCGCGTGGCCCATGCCGTAGATAAGGCCGGACCGGTCGCCCGCCTGACGGTTGAGCAGTTTTTCGAGATAATCGGCAACCTGCCCTTCGTCGGTGTAGTCTTCGATTTCTTCCATCATCGTCCGTACCATTGCGGAGACTTTGATATTCGCGCCGCCGTGCAGCGGGCCTTTCAGAGAACCGATACCCGCGGCCATAGCGGAATAAGTGTCCGTCCCGCTGGAGGTCAGCACGCGGGCGGCGAAAGTCGAGTTGTTGCCGCCGCCGTGCTCGGCATGCAGAATCAGGCACAAGTCGAGCAGGCGCGCCTCGTCGGGGGTAAACAGCCTGTCGGAACGGATGGAGCGAAGCACCGTTTCCGCCGTGCAGTGCTCGGGCTTCAGGGGATGGATGTACATGCTTTTGTGGTAATAGGTGCGCCGTTTCACCTGATAGGCGTAGGACATAATGGTCGGCAGCTGCGCGATGAGCTGAATCGACTGGCGCAGCACGTTTTCGATGGACGTGTCGTCGGGGTTGGCATCATAGGAATACAGCGCCATCACCGAACGGGCAAGTTTGTTCATGATGTCGGGCGAAGGCGCTTTCATAATCATATCTTCGATGAAATCATCCGGAAGGTTGCGGCAGCGCGAAATCAGCTCGACGAAGCCTTCAAGTTGATGGCGGGAGGGCATGGAGCCGAACAGCAGCAGCCACGCGACCTCTTCGAAACCGAAACGCTTTTCCTTGGTGCAGCCTTCGACAATATCGGTCAGGTCGATACCCCGGTAGATGAGCCGCCCTTCCCTGGGGACGCGCTCGCCGTCCTCGATAAAATAACCGTCGACGCTGCACACGCGGGTAAGGCCTGCCATGACGCCGCTGCCGTCGGGATTGCGAAGGCCGCGTTTGACGCCGTAACGGTCAAAATCGCCGGGGTTGATTTTATAACTCCCGATCGCTTTCTGGTAGAGGTCGGCAAGGTCGCTGTTGGAAATGGGGGATATGTAGGTTGCCAATGGTTCGCACCTCCCAAAGAGTGGAATGAGAAAAAAATATTAGATAATATATTACAATAATATGGAAGCCCGCGTCAAGTGCGGGAAGGGCGCACGCTACGCAAGGCGGTGCACGAAGAGGCCGCTGAGCAGTTTGGGTTCGAACCATGTCGACTTCGGCGGCATGACCTTGCCCGCATCCGCGATGGCCATCAGTTCGTCGAGCGACGGCGGGAACATGGAAAACGCGAGAGCCATGCCCTGCCCCACCCTGCGTTCAAGCTCCCCGATGCCGCGGATGCCCCCGACAAAATCGATGCGGTGGTCGGTTCTCGGGTCGGAGATGCCCAGAACCGGTTCGATAAGGTTGTTTTGAAGGATGGTCACATCCAGCGAGCCCACCGGGTCGAGGGCATCGAACGTGCCTTCTTTCACCGTGAGTTTTTTCCACCCGCCTTGAAAGAACATCCCGAAGGTATGCCTCGCCTGCGGCCGGAACGGTTCGCCCGCAGGGACCGGGGTGATATCGAAGTTTTCCGAAACGCGGCGGAGAAAATCGTCCGCGTTCAGGCCGTTGAGGTCCGCGATCAGGCGGTTGTAATCCATAATCTCCAGCTCGTCGGAGGAGAAAACCACCGCAAGGAAAAAATTAAACTCCTCAAGGCCCGAATAACCCGGATTTTGTTCCCTGCGCATCAAGCCGACTTTCACCGCGGAAGCGGCGCGGTGATGGCCGTCGGCAATATAAAGCTCTTTCCCTGCCAGGCGTTCGGCCGCGGTTCTCCCGAGGGAATCCTTTCCGACAACCCACACCGTATGCCTGACGCCGTCCCGGTGCGTGAAGTCATAGACGGGTTCGTTTCCCGAGATGAAATCCGCCAGCGCTTTTTTCAACACCGCGTCGGGCCGGTAAGTTAAAAATATCGGGCCCGTATTGGCGTCGCAGCGGTCAACGTGGCGGATACGGTCCGCCTCTTTATCTGCGCGGGTGAACTCGTGTTTTTTGATGACATTGTTGAGATAATCGTCGATGGAAACACAGCCGACGAGGCCTGTCTGGCTGCGCCCGTTCATTGTCTGCCTGTAAATATAAATGCCCGGCGTTTGATCCTGCCGGCAGACGCCCTGCGACTCCAGCCGCCGGAGATTGGCCGCGGCCGTTTCATAGACCGCATCGTCATACAGGTCCGTGCCCTCGGGCAGGTCAATTTCCGCTTTATCGATATGGAGGAATGAATAGGGGTTGCCGGCGGCAATGGCCCGCGCTTCCTGTGTGTTCATGACATCGTAAGGCAGTTCGGCAACCCGGGCGGCAAAGGCCGGCAAAGGACGTACGGCTTGAAAAGGTCTGAATATCGCCATAAGAATGCACCCCGCTGATTGATATTTTTGTCCGTTCGATATGTGGATTTTACGCGAGCGCAGGCCGGTTGTCAATGAACGAAAAATGACCGGACGGCTTTGTGAGCCGCCCGGTTCGTTGCTTGGGCAAATGTGGTTATTCCTCGACTCCGAGAAGCCAGTTCAGAGACAGTCCGAGGACTTCGCTGATGGCTTTGAGCTCAAAATCGGTCACATAACGCAGCTGGCCTTCGAGTTTGGAAAGGCCTGACGCGTTGAGGTCGATGCCTTTTATCTGAAGCTGCGTGAGCAAATCCTTCTGTTTCAAGCCGATGGATTTGCGGTGTGCCTCAATCTTCGAGCCGATGATGTTGCGCGTGCCAAGCGGTTGTTTCCTGATTCTCATCTTTCTTCCTCCTTTTTGTTTACTGTCGCAACAGTACGAACAAAGGGACTTTACAGGCTGTATAATTTTTTCGTTACGCTTTGAACAAAGTCCCATTTATTGTGCTGTTACAAAAGTGATTTTAGCACAATACGGGGCAAAATGCAACATATTTTTCTTAATTATTATTGGATTATTGAAAATCTTTTGCGGTTTTCTTGCCGCCTGCGAAATATAGCCAAACGATACAAAATAAAGATATGATATGTAAAATCTTTTGTTGAATATTGTTCATTTTCATGATTTCTTTTGAAAGAAACGGTATTCGGAATATAAAAAGTGTTTATGGAAGTTCCATGTAAACGTTTTATTGCGAAAACACAATAAATATTTTTTCATCGATATGATCCCTGCGAGGTCTTTTTTATCGCCGAATACCGCTTTCGAGATGTACCCCTTGTATAGGAAATACCCGAACGTACGGCCGCCTCGGGTTTGTGCGATACCGGGGCGTGTGGTATAATCGAAACCAGCACAACCGGCGCCCCGGCGCCGGAGCGGGAGGCTTTCATGAGCGGTTTTGAAATCCCCGGCCGGTGTGACGGGCCGCCGACCGAATTCTTCGAGTTGAACCTGGCAAACGCCTATCTGCAGAACAAGATGGCGGGTACGGTTGCCTATTTCGACATGTTTTTCCGCCAGACGCCGGACGCAGGCGGTTTCGCGGTAATGGCGGGCGTCGAGCAGCTGGCCGAATGCCTCAGCGGCCTGTCTTTCAGCCCGGAGCAGCTTGAATTCCTGCGTATGAAAGGATTTGGCAGCGAGTTCATCGATTACCTGAAAAATTTCCGTTTCGCCTGCGACGTATGGGCCGTGCCGGAAGGCACGCCCGTTTTCCCCGGAGAACCGCTTGTCACCGTCCGCGGGCCGGTGATTCAGGCCCAGCTGATTGAAACGCTCGTTTTGATGCACATCAACCACCAGAGCCTTATCGCCACAAAAGCCAACCGGATCGCCCGCGCCGCGCAGGGCCGTGCCGTCGTTGAGTTCGGTTCGCGCAGGGCGCACGGCTATTCGGCCTCGCTGCTCGGGGCGCGGGCAGCCTACATCGGCGGCTGCAGCGCTTCTTCCTCCACCGCAGCCTGCATGAAATACGGTATGGAGCCCGATTTGACAATGACCCACAGCTGGGTCCAAATGTTCCCGGGCGAGCTGGAAGCCTTCTGCGCGTATGCGCGCACATGCCCGGAGCAGTGCACGCTGCTGGTGGACACATTTAACACCCTTTCATCCGGCATTCCCAACGCCATCGAGGCGTTTCACCGCGAACTGCTGCCCCGGGGTTTTCGGCCGAAAGCGGTGAGAATCGACAGCGGGGATATCGCCTATCTGTCAAGAAAAGCCCGAAAGATGCTCGACGACGCTGGCTTTCCGGATTGCGCGATTGTCGCCTCCAACGCGCTGGATGAATACCTGATACGCGATATGCTCAACCAGGGGGCGCGCGTGGACGTTTTCGCCGTAGGCGAAAGGCTCATTACCAGCGCGTCGTCGCCGATATTCACGGGCGTCTATAAACTCGGCGCCCTTGAACGGGACGGCGCCATCGAGCCGAAAATCAAACTCAGCGAAAACGTGACGAAGATAACGACGCCATGCTTTAAAAAGCTTTGGCGCCTTTTCGACAGGGAAACGGGCAAAGCCATCGCCGACCTGATTACGCTTGCCGGCGAGGAGGTTGACGAAAGCAAGCCGTATGAGCTTTTCGACCCCGATTTCACCTGGAAGCGAAAAACCATCGAGAATTATGTCGCGCGTCCGCTGCAGGAAAAGATTTTTGAAAACGGCGAGTGCGTCTACCGCTCGCCTTCGCCGGCTCAAATCCGCGATTACTGCAACCAGCAGGTCGATACGCTTTGGGAAGAAGTACTGCGTTTCGAAAATCCCCATCATTATTATGTCGACCTTTCCCAGGCGCTCTGGGATGAGAAGCACAAACTCATCGAGAGCGTGAAAGCGGCCGGCGCTCACCAATAACTGCTGCATGGAAAACCGAAAAAAATCCGCGGCCATGGCCGCGGATTTTTTTCGGTTTTAAGATGTCAGGCGACACTGTCATGCCCGTTCGGGCGGGAGCAGGGTTCCAGGCGAACTTCAAGGAGTTCATCGGCCGGAATGATATCCTCAAAAACGCCGCCGGCGCAAATCAAGCGGCTGTCGGCAGTCCGTTTGGCCTTAGCGCTGTTCTTCACCGGAGAATCGAGCCAAGATGCCAGGCGCCTGCGCAAGGTGCGTTTGATACGGCGGATCATCCTGTCTTCCAGGGCGACGATTTTTTTCTCATGATAGAAACCAATGGCAAGCAGGACAATGGCGGCGAATTGCGCCACAAGCCCGAAAATTGTCCCCGCCGTCATAAAAAACCCTCCTAAAAAATCTGAACATTTGTTCTTACGCTTCTGATTATAGCATTGATTTTGCGGTTGTCAATACAAATGTTCGATTTTTTTGGACTTATTTGTCCGATCAATAGGACTTTGCTCGCGAAATGCTGTTTCACCCTGCCTACGGCTTGATGTTATCACAAGATATATCCGCTGTCAACAGAGAATACACTACAAGTTGTGTTTTTAAGTTTTTTTTAAGATTTGCACCTTCCGGGCCGTGGGGCTGCGGCTGCTTTGTAAGGCACTTTTTCTTTACCGGGCAGATCATTCGGCGAAAGCGGGACGCCCGGTCCTGTCTGCCGTCATACGCAAAGGTTCGTTTACGGGTTATCAGCACATCGGGACGTTGAAGCCGCAGGGGATGTATGATATAATCTGCGCAATCAAAAAACAGCAAGGAGCGCCAAGTGCAAAACAAAGAGATTTTTAGAAAAACCCGCTTCTTTGTCCTGGATATGGACGGCACCTTCTATCTCGGCGATCGTCTGATTGACGGCGCGGCCGACTTTGTCGACACCCTGAAGGCCAGCGGAAAAGACTACTGCTTTTTCTCAAACAACTCCTCCAATAATGTTGAAAGCTGCTTGCAAAAGCTTGAGCGGGCCGGTTTCAAGACAACGCCTGACAGAATTGTGATATCGTCCCATGTCGCAGCGGACTATCTCAACACCCGCCACCCCGGCCAAACGGTTTTCCTGCTCGGGAACGAAAAACTGACGGCAGATTTCATTGCCGCGGGGATTCCTTTGACGCTGGAAAATCCGGATGTCGTCGTTCTGGGTTTCGATACGACGCTAACGTACGAAAAAATCCGCGCAGCGGCGCAATATATCCAGCAGGGCGCATTTTTCATCGCCACGCATCCCGATCTCAACTGCCCTGTCGAGGGCGGATTCATACCGGACACCGGTTCGATGATTGAGCTGTTCGCCGCATCAACGGGCAAACGTCCGCTGGTGCTTGGAAAGCCGACAGCCTTTACAGTCGATTACCTGACAAAAAAACTCGGCTGCGAACGTGACGAACTCGCCTTTGTCGGCGACCGTCTGGAAACGGATATCGCCATCGGTGCGGACCATCACATCCCCTGTGTCCTGGTACTCAGCGGCATCACCACGAACGAAATGTATGCCGCTTCTCCCATCCGGGCGGATATCGTTACGCCGAAACTTGCGGATCTGCGCAAATATCTATAGGGTGGCATTGTTGAAAAAGCCAAAGACGCTTACAATCGCATACGCCGCGCTCATCGCCGCCCTGTACGCGGCCGCCACGTACATTTCGGCCGCGGCCGGCCTCGCCTATGGGCCGGTTCAGTTTCGCCTTTCGGAAGCGCTGACCGTTCTGCCGGTTTTAACGCCGGCAGCGGTCCCCGGCCTGATCATCGGCTGTATCGCAGCCAATATCCGCAGCCCCTACGGAATCGTCGATATTGTCCTGGGAACGCTGGCGACGGGCTTCGCCGCTGTCTCGACGCGCGCTTTGAGGCATATCCGCTGGAGAAAGATTCCCTGGCTGGCTCCCCTGCCGCCCGTTGTGTTCAACGCACTGATCGTCGGCGCGGAAATCACCCTGCTGGCCCCCGGCAAGGCCGGTATCGCAGCCTTTGCCGCCAATGCGGCCTGGATCGGACTCGGGGAGTTTGTCATGTGTTACGCGCTCGGTCTGCCTCTGCATGCCGCGCTGGACAGGACGAAACTGTTTACGGCCCGTTGAACAACGGCATAGGTAAAGCCCGCCGCAAAAACGCGGCGGGCTTTGTGATATCAATCTGTTTTTTACTCGGCCGCTTTGGGCTCGTACATGGCTTGGAGACGGACCAGGTTGTCGTACTTTTCTTTGGCGTCGTTTTCCGAACGTTTCAACAAGTCGTCGGCGCCCGCGGGCAGGGCTTTGAGCAAGGAGCTGTAACGCACCTCGTTCATAATGAAGTCGCGGTAACTCGCCGCCGGCGCTTTACTGTCAAGAGTGAACGGATTTTTGCCCTCCGCGGCAAGCCTCGGATCGAAGCGGAAATTGTGCCAGTATCCGGCCGCGACGGCATCCTTCTCTTCGGTCTGGCTGATGCCCATGCCGCCCTTGATGCCATGGTTGATACACGGCGCGTACGCGATGATGACAGACGGCCCGTTATAACTTTCCGCCTCTTTGAACGCCCGGACGCACTGATTGTAGTCGGCGCCCATGGCAACTTGCGCGACATACACATAGCCGTAACTCATCGCCATACGCGCAAGGTCCTTTTTCTTGACGGTTTTGCCTGCGGCGGCAAACTTCGCGACGGCGCCGGTAGGCGTTGACTTGGACGACTGGCCGCCGGTGTTGGAATAAACCTCGGTATCGAAAATAAGAATGTTGACGTCTTCGTTTTGAGCAATCACATGGTCGAGGCCGCCGAAACCGATGTCGTATGCCCACCCGTCGCCGCCGAACGCCCAGAAGGATTTCTTGGCAAGATAGTCGGCATCCTTGAGAACCGCCGCGGCCGCCTCGGCGCAGCCGTCCTGCTTGGGCGGATTGGCTTCAAGCGCGGCGATAAGCTCCCGGGAAGCTTTGCCGTTGGTTTCGCCGTCGTTCATGGTGTCGAGCCAGGCCTGCGCCGCCTGCGCAACCGCCTTGGGGGCCGCCTGGCAGCCGGCCAGCGTCTGTACGCTGCCGGCAAGGCGGGTCCGGATCTGATGGTTGGCCAGCATCATGCCGAAACTGTATTCGGCGTTGTCTTCAAACAGGGAGTTCGCCCACGCCGGGCCTTTGCCCTGCTTGTTGACGGTATAGGGGGTACTGGGCGCAGAACCGCCCCAAATGGAGGAACAGCCTGTCGCGTTGGCGATGAACATCCTGTCGCCGAACAGTTGGGTGGCGAGTTTGGCGTAGGGCGTTTCGCCGCAGCCCGCGCAGGCGCCCGAGAACTCAAGCAGTGGGGTTTTGAACTGGCTGCCTTTGACGGTGGAATCCTTGAATTTCTCGGCGACCTCCGCTTTTTCGGGAAGCGAAAGCGCGTAATTGAAGTTGACCTGTTCGTGAACCTGAGAGGCGAGAGGCTGCATGACCAGCGCCTTGTTGCCCTTCATACCGGGGCAGACATTGGCGCAGGAACCGCAGCCGTAGCAGTCAAGGGCGGAAACGGCAATGGCGAACTGCAGGCCGGCGACGCCGTTCATCGGCTTGTTCTTCATCCCCTCGGGCGCCTCGGCCGCTTCCTGCTCGGTGAGCGCGAACGGGCGGATGACCGCATGCGGACAGACATACGAGCAGAAGTTGCACTGGATACAATTGTCGGGGATCCAGTTGGGCACGTCGACGGCGATGCCGCGTTTTTCAAACGCCGCGGAGCCCTGCGGGAAGGTGCCGTCCGGTGACTGGGCAAAGACCGATACCGGCAGCGAATCGCCCTGCTGCGCGTTGACGGGATGCAGAACGCCGGAAACGAACTTTTTCAGCTCGGCGCGGTCGGTCTCAACGTCGACGTGTTTGGTTTCATCTTTGGCTTTCGCCCACTCGGCCGGGACGGCGACCTTAACAGCGCCGCCGAAACCGCGGTCGATTGCCGCGTGGTTCATCGCGACGACTTCCTCGCCTTTTTTGGAGAAGGATTTCGTCGCGGCGTCTTTCATGAGCTTGACGATTTTATCTTCTTTGATGATACCGGTCAGTTTGAAGAACGCGGCCTGGAGAATGGTGTTGACGCGGCCGCCCAAGCCGATCTCCTTGGCGATGCTGGTCGCGTCGATCGTATAGAGCTCGATGGCGTTTTGAGCGATATAGCGTTTCATCGAGGCCGGAAGATACTCGCCGAGTTCCTCTGCGTTCCAGGAGCAGTTGAGCAGGAACTTGCCGCCTTTTTTAAGGTCCTCCACCATTTTGTACTTATCGACATAGGAGGGATTATGGCAGGCGACAAAATCGGCCTGGTTGATATAATAGGACGATTTGATGGGTTTCTTCCCGAAGCGCAGATGGGAGATGGTGATGCCGCCGGACTTTTTGGAGTCGTAAGCGAAGTAACCCTGCGCGTACATATCGGTGTTGTCGCCGATAATCTTGATGGAGTTCTGGTTCGCGCCGACGGTGCCGTCCGCCCCGAGGCCCCAGAACTTGCAGGAAAAGGTGCCTTTCGGCGTCGTATCGGGGTTCTCCTTCCTCTTAAGGGAAAGGTTGGTGACATCGTCGTTGATGGAGATGGTGAAGCGCTTTTTCGGTTTCGCCGCTTCCATATTGCGGTAGACGGCGATAATGTCGCTCGGATTGGTGTCTTTGGAACCCAGACCGTAACGGCCGCCGTAAACCGGGACTTTTTCAAACTTCGTTTCTTTGAGGGCGGCGACGACATCGAGCCACAGCGGTTCGCCGAGGGAGCCGGGTTCCTTGGTGCGGTCGAGCACGGAAATGCGCTTGACCGTCGCCGGGATAGCCGCGACCAGGTGTTTGGCGGAGAAAGGCCTGTACAGGTGCACTTTAACCAAGCCAACCTTCTCGCCGTGGGCGTTGAGGTAGTCGACCGTTTCCTCGGCGGTATCGCAGACGGAACCCATCGCAATGATGATATGTTCCGCGTCGCGCGCGCCGTAGTAGTTGAACAGTTTGTATTTGGTGCCGATGCGGCGGTTGACCTCGTTGAGGTAATCTTCGGTCACTTTGACCACATTGTCATAGAAGGGATTGCACGCTTCGCGCGCCTGGAAAAAGATGTCCGGATTCTGCGCGGAGCCGCGCAGAACAGGGTGTTCCGGGTTCAAAGCGCGGCGGCGGAAGTCGTTGACGGCTTCCATATCCACCATTTCGGCTAGTTCCTGATAGTCCCATACGTTGATTTTCTGGATTTCATGCGAGGTGCGGAAACCGTCGAAAAAGTGGACGAACGGCACGCGGCTCTTGATGGTGGAAAGGTGCGCGACCGCGCCGAGGTCCATAACCTCCTGCACGTTGTTGGAGCAGAGCATCGCGTAGCCCGTCTGGCGGCAGGCATAGATGTCGGAATGGTCGCCGAAGATGTTCAGGGCGTGCGTGGCGACACAGCGCGCGGAAACGTCAATGACGTTGGGGAGCAGCTCGCCGGCGATTTTGTACATGTTGGGGATCATCAGCAAAAGCCCCTGCGAAGCGGTATAGGTGGTCGTCAGCGCGCCCGCGGCCAGCGACCCGTGCACCGCGCCGGCCGCGCCGGCTTCGGACTGCATTTCGGCGACCTTGACAGTTTGGCCGAATATGTTCTTGACACCGGCGGCCGACATTGCGTCGGTCTCCTCCGCCATGTCGGATGAAGGCGTAATCGGATAAATCGCCGCCACCTCGGTGAACGCGTAGGACACATAAGCCGCGGCGGAGTTGCCTTTCATCGTTTTTGATTTTCTTGCCATTTGAATATCCTCCTTGCATACTGAATCCATCATTTCGCTTCTTATTAGTTTATCACCCCGAAGCCCGGATGTAAACCAAGCGCACCCGTTTCGGTGTAGAATAAAGCGGGCGGCGCTCCGAGGAATTTGTATAGTTTGCGAAGCACGGCTCCGCGCGGATGCGCACCGCGCAGGGCGCAAAGCGCGCTTTTTGTTTGACAGAGCAAAGGCAAACATCTATAATTATAAATTATTATAACAATATATGTATCATCCGAAAGGAGCATGTCCCCATGGACGACCCCGGCTCCGAACCTGCCGCCGGATTTATCCTTCAGATTTTAGCCGCCTCAGGCGGCAGTTCCGCCGCCGGCGTCACGGCAACCGAAATCACTTTGAAAATCCTGCTGCTGCTGTTTCTTATCCTCGTCAACGCGTTTTTCGCAATGAGTGAAATCGCGATTATTTCGCTCAATGACAACAAGATTCAGAAAATGGCGGACGAAGGCAATAAAAAGGCCCGGCAGATTGTCCGGCTGACCTCCAATCCGAGCAACTTCCTGTCGACCATACAAATCGGCGTGACGCTCGCCGGTTTCCTGGCTTCCGCATCTGCCGCAAAATCATTCGCCGACCCGCTGACGCAATGGATGCTGTCCGCGGGCGGCGCGGCTTTGCACCCTTACGCGTCGCTCATCAGCGGCGTGTTTATCGTCGTCATTACGCTACTGGTTTCCTTTTTCTCGCTGGTGCTGGGCGAACTCGCACCCAAGCGCATCGCGATGCAGATTCCGGAAAAAGTGGCCTACAAGGCCGTCGGGCCGCTGCTTTTTGTGGCAAGGGCAGCCAAGCCGTTCATCCGTCTGCTGTCGTTTTCGACCAATTCCGTCGTACGCCTTCTCGGGTTCAACCCCAACGCCAGCCAGAATACCGTCACCGAGGAAGAAATCCGTATGATGGTCGACGCGGGCGGCGAACACGGCGTTATTGAGGACGACCAGAAGGAAATGATCTTCAACGTTTTCGAGTTTGACGACATCTACGTTTCCGATATCATGACGCACCGCACCGATATGGCAGCCGTCGAGGCGAACGACCCGCTCGCGGACGCCGTCAGTATCGCCATAAATGACGGCTATTCGAGGATTCCGGTGTACGACGACGAGCCGGACAATATTATCGGCATCATCTATGTCAAAGACCTTTTGAAGTATGTCGGCAGCAGCCTGCCCGAAGAAAAGACCCTGCGCGATATCATGCGCGAGGCCTATTATGTGCCTGAGACCAAGCGCTGCGGCGAACTGTTCAAGGAGATGACCGCCCGCCATGTCCAGATGGCTATCGTGGTCGACGAATACGGGGGCACCGCCGGGCTGGTGACGCTCGAAGACCTGCTGGAAACGATTGTCGGCAATATCCAGGACGAGTATGACAACGAGGATGAGGAAATAGCCAAAATCAACGAAACCACCTTTACGGTGGAGGGTACCACGTCCATTGATGAAATCGACGACATCGTCGGCGCCGAACTGCCGGAAGGCGATTATGACACCGTCGCGGGTTTTGTTATCAGCCTGCTTGGTTTCCTGCCAAAGGACGGGGACTTGAACACCGCGGAATATAAAAATCTGCGTTTCACGGTTCTCAGCGTCGAGGACCGCCGAATCGGTAAGATTAAAATAGAGATTATGCCGTCGGAACAAAAAGACGGGAACAGCCGCGAGAAAGACGCGGAACGTCAGGCGCCCTGACCGGCGCGGGTTGATGTCCGGGCCGCTGCCGCAGCGCAGCGGCCTGTTTTGTTTGATTTCACCGATGATATCGGGTAAAATACCGTTGATTATACGGAGGTGCCCCATGAGAGAACCCCGCGTCGTTCCCTACCCCGCTTCCGTCGTGCTGACCGGCGGCGAATACCCCGGCGACCCCGCCGCGCCGGAAAACCGCCCGGAAACGCTTCGTCCGGACTTATACGGCCCGGAGGAATACAAACTGGTCATCACTCCGGATCACATCGAAGCAGAAGCGGGTACGGAAAGGGGACTTTTCTACGCCCTGCAGACGCTGCGGCAGCTCTCCGGCGCCGGCTTAGCGGTGCCCTGTATGGAAATCAGGGACCGCCCGTTTTTCCCCTACCGGGGCTTTCTGCTCGATTCGGCCAGGCACATCACGGGACTCGGCGACATCAAAGCCCTTGTCGACGCAGCCGCCCTGTTTAAAATGAATGCCTTTCACTGGCATCTGACCGACGACCAGGGTTGGAGAATTCCGATTGAACGCTATCCCCTGCTGACCGAAAAGGGCTCGGTACGGCTGAGTTCCGACTTCGGCAAGGTACACACGGGAAAGCACTACGGCGGATTCTATACCAAAAGCGAACTGCGTGAAATCGTCGCTTATTGCGCCGAAAGGCACATCGATGTGATCCCCGAAATCGACATGCCCGGGCACATGACGGCGGCGATTTCGGCCTATCCCGAACTGTCCTGCTCGGGCAAACAAATCCCCGTACAGACCAGGCAAGGCATTTTCCCCGACATCCTGTGCGCCGGCAAAGATTCGACGCTGGAGACGGTGTACGGCATCCTCGACGAAGTGCTCGATATATTCCCCTCCAAACATATCCATATCGGAGGCGACGAAGCGCCCAAGGACCATTGGCGTGAATGCCCTGCCTGCCAAAAACGCATCGCAGACGAGGGCTTGGCCGGCGAAGAAGAACTGCAGCGCTGGTTTGTGGCCAAGATTTGCGCTTACCTGCGGGAAAAAGGCCGCAGCGCCATCGTCTGGAACGAAAGCCTGAAGGGCGGCGTGCCCTGCAACGATATGACCGTCGAGATGTGGATGGACAGGAAGTCCCTTTGCCCCGCATTCGCCAAC